>PBZD01000059.1 GCA_002729875.1 Chromatiales bacterium
AGATCGTGCCGGACGGAGGACTGCCGCGCATGGCAACACATAGCATCGCTGCACCCGGCATCAATCTGTTGCAGGGTGCCTATGCTTCGCGTTCGACATTCGGTGTTTACTGGCCGCTATGGCGTGTAGCAGCCGCCCTGCTGGTCGGGCTGTCGATAACTGTGCTCGGTACGAAAATACTTGAAATTTCAAATCTTAACAGGCAGGTGGCCGGACTGGATCAGGCTATCGAACAGGCCATACATTACGTTTTTCCGGAAGTTGGCGAGATCCGTGATGCCCGCGCTTTATTCGAAAGCAAACTGCGCTCACTGGGCAGAAAGAATCCCCAGGCAGCAGGCGGGGGATTTCTGGGAACGCTGGATCATGTCGCCGGAGCGATTGGCAAACAGAACGGCACGCTGGCGACGATTGAATCGATTAATTACCGTTCCGGCATCATGGAACTAAGAGTTGTGGCACCAGATGTTGATTCACTTGATAAAATCCGTGAATCGATATCAAAAGAAAGTGGCTTGCAAGCCGAGATACAGTCGGCCAACCCGGATGGTGACCAAGTGCAAGGACGCCTGCAGATCAAACCTGCAGGCGCATAGTGCAAATAATAGCTATGAAAGAATGGTTTCAGAAACTAAACCCGCGTGAACGTTTGCTGGTTAGCATTGCGGGCGTTGTTGCCGGTATTGCGGCGATCATGATTTTGGCCATACGGCCAATTGTTAACACCGCGAGCAAGGGCCAGGAACGTGTGGCCGAGCAGCATGAGTTATTGTCCGAGATTGAACGGGTAGCCGAAACAATTGGGCCGCAAGCCGGTGCCGGTTTACTCACTCCGGGTGTCGTCAATCAATCACTGGTGGTCATCGTCGATCGCACAACGCGCCAAAATGGTCTGGCTGCATATCTAAAACGCAATCAGCCTGACGGTAGTAACAGTATCCGCTTGCGCTTCGAGAACGCTCCGTTTGATAACGTCATAGGATGGCTCGACGATCTCAATAACCGCTACGGGTTAACAACCATGGCGGCTAATATTGATACGGTCAGTTCCAAGGGACGTGTCAACTGTAACCTGACCTTGTCGCGAAGCGGCGGCTAACCACGATGCGCCGCACTTACCTGCTGACCGGTGCCGGTATTGTCAGCTTCATCCTGTTCTTAATTATTTCCATACCTGCCAATACCATTGCCAGCCAGGTTAAACTTTTCGAACCCTGGAATGTGCAGATGGCTGGTGTCGATGGCACAGCCTGGAACGGTCGCATACGGTCTTTAAGTTTCAACGGTTTTCAGTTGTTTGATACACACTGGGAACTGAATCCGGCGGCCCTGTTGCTGGGGCGATTGTCGGCTATAATTTCGGCTCGCAGTGCGGTTGGCGAAATTTCATTTGCCGGCACCGTCAGCGTATTCGGCAGCATAGCAATACATGATCTGAAAGTTGCCGGTCCGGTTGCGCCAATTGCCGGGCTATTGAATCTGCCGGTAACTGCCGGGCGCTATCAGTTTCATGGGTCCGCATTAAATATAATCAATGCCTGGCCAACCAGTTTTGTTGGTACGGGTCAGGTCACCGATGTTCCGCTCAATTTCATGGACGACTCCAGCGGGCCAACCGGTAGCTACATGATTGTTTTCAATACTGAATCTGTGCCGGCTGATGGACGGTTAGTGGGCACACTGTCCGACCAGGACGGGCCGGTCGAAGTCGATGGCAATATCGAACTGACACCGCCGATGAATTACGCGCTAAAAATAAAACTGAAAGCACAACCGGGGGCGCCGACCGAAATCACCCGGGCATTAAGTTTTGCCGGCCCCCCCGGTCCGGATGGACGCCACGAAATTTCATTCGCCGGTTCGTTGTAATTCATCACAATCAACGATATGGAAAACCTGCAATAACGGGAAGTAAAGAGCCGTTTGTACCTCCCTGTCATCAGTTGCGCGCAATGCATCTCTATAGCGGGTTAACTGCGGACGGTAACGCTTTGCTTCTGAAGCCAGAAAAACCTGCAAATTTCCGCCTTCGTGGCTACTGGTCTTGTAATCGATAATCCAGCGTATGCCATCTGCACTCACAAAGGTCCGGTCGATCACTGATTTTTCGAAATCGTCTTCACAGACATCAGTAATCTGCATCTCAACCGCCGAATTTTCATGCTGATCAGACAGGATCCAGCGACCTTTCTGGTCGTGCAGAGTTTGCTTTAATGCCTCGACCACCCGGTTCTCGGCTTGCTGCAACATACGTTTCTCAGTGCCGAGTTGTTTTAACTTGCGTCGTAAAGCGGGTCGCTGAGCATCGATTACAGCATCGTTGTAATGATCGACGCCCTGCATGGCAATTTGTTGCAACCAGAGATGCACAACCGTACCAACATGCCTGGCCCACAGCGATGCCCACTCAAATTCAACTTCGTCAATTTCAGGGGCGCTGAATTTCGCTAATTCCGGTTCGGCTACATGGCGCAGACGTCGTGTTTTAATCGTGAACCATTCAGGCTTTCGTTCCCATGTTCGGGACTTGTCAACGGGTTCGGGTAATGTTTTGCACGCTTTCGCAACGAAATTTTTCGGTAATGCCGACCACAATTCCGCCAACAGGGTTGATTTGTCGGGATGTGCCAGGGACGCCATATCGTTACTATCACGTTGTAATTGTGCAAACAGGTGTAGCCGGCGCCTGGCCCTGGTCGTTGCAACATACAACAATCGCTTTAACTCATAAGCCTGCTGATTTTTTTCAAAACGCCATAATAAATCGAACAAGGGCTCGGATTTTTCAGCAGCGGGCGTAATCGGCGCCACAACCAGCGACTCTTCCTGCTCGGCATGCGGTAACTCATGGAACAACAGCACCGGTTTTTGGCTGGTTCGTGTCCTGTAACCAAGGCACGGCAGGATAACCGTGTCAAATTCAAGTCCCTTTGCCTTGTGCATGGTCATAACCTGCACCTGCCCCTCACCGCTGCTGCGGGTGATGGGCAGTTCGGCGAGGCGCTGCATCAATTCTGCCCCATCGATGCAATCAGCGCCTTTCTCCAGGGTACCCAGGAGGGTGAGATAACGACCGACCAGTTCAAATTCTGTGCGGTCTTTCAGCGTCTGGGGGCCTTGCAAACGCACCCACGTCCCTTCGATAAGTTCCCGCAACGCGATTGCTCCACGACGCTCAAGGGTTGCCGTCATGATGCGTCGAAAAGCCGCCAACCTGAACTGGCCATCTTTACTGAGACGCGCACAGATTACCGGGTCGTTGATGGATTGCCACAGGCTTGCCGTATGATCATGAGCCGCCAGGGCATGCAGATCCTCGAGCGTAAGCCCGGTCCAGGGCGCCCGCAGGCAGGCAAGCCATGCCAGCCGGTCACCCGGATGGGTCACAGCGCGGGTTAATGCCAGCAGGTCCTGTGCTACCTGCTGATCATCAAGATTTTCCAGGTCGGTTGCGGTGTAGTCGATATGCTTGTCACGTAATGCAGCGCAGACTTCCCGGGCATGACTGCGGCTGCGAACCAGGATAGCTATCGTATCGTGCGGATAATTATTCAGGGTTTGCGCTACCAGCACAGCTATTTTTTTGCCCTCTTCCTCGCGTTGCCGGTATGCAGCAGCGTGCCATTCAACGCCGGCACCCGGGGTATTTCCAAGCCAAGGGGTACTCGGCTCAAATTGAACCGCCCCGGTTGTTGCATCACTATCCTCACCCATGATCTGCCGGAACACCCGGTTGAACCAATCGACGATGGCCTGGTCGGAACGGAAATTGGTTGTCAGCGTTAAGGTCTCAGGTTTCAGGTCACCAATTCCATGTTGCTGGGTTTCGATAAACAGGCCGACTTCGGCTTCCCGAAAGCGGTAGATCGATTGCATCGGGTCACCTACGAGAAACAGACTCCGCCCGGTATCGCTCCCCCAACCCGCCGTCAATTGTCTGATCAGGTTGTATTGCGAACGTGATGTATCCTGGAACTCATCTACCAGGATATGCTGAATCTGGTAATCAAGCGCCAGACCCAGTTCCGTTACGTCATCATCCGAACCGAGCGAGTGCAGTGCTTCCTGGGCAATTTCCGTGTAGTCGGTCTGTCCGTGTTCAGCGAACATCTGTTTCAGAATCGCGACCATGGCGGGTAGTACCGGGAACAATGCAGCCAAAACATGCCATTGAGCGTCGCTGTAGTACGGATCGGGCAAAGCCTGCAGGTTCGCAAGTGCCGCTTCGAAGTGCGGGTAAGCCGACAATCTCTTCAGCACATTCTGTGCATGTTGTTTTTCGGCCTTGCGCGCCGGTGGGAAACCGGAATTTTTATTCACCGCCTTACGCCAGCAGCCATCTTTGGTCAGTAACGTGTTGGTCAGGGCGCGCCACAAAGACAGGTTTTCAATGTTCAGGTCAGGTAATGCCGGTTGTTCCGCCCATGCTATCACCGGCGCATCAGGCTTGAAATCCTTGATACCTTGCGCTGCATCCTGCAGCAGGATGACAATTTCGTCTGTGAGTTTATGTGGAATTTTGTCCGCAACGATACGCAGCTGGCTTTCTATGAGTTTGCCGAGCGTTGCTTCAAGCCATGTCCTGAGTGCGGCAGGGTCATCAATTTGTCCGCTGCCAATTTTGCGCAACCACTGGTCTCGTCGTTGCAACATCATCATCAGCAGTGTTTCGAGTCGGTCGGTAATATTATCGCAGTGAGCCAGCAGCAACCTGACGGCATCACCAAGCTCACCATCATCCTTACCGAAAGCAATGGTTCGTCGCGCCACCTCGCGGAACAGCGGGCCGGTATCCTCAAGCAGCGAATTAGCGGACGTAAGGCCGGTGCTAAGCGGCGCACGCCGGGCGATGCGTGAGTTAAGCGAATCGATCGTCCCGATGCGTAGTCGCGACGGGTGCCCGGCAAGCCCCCAGTTTTGTTGCGCGTCATTCGCGATAACCGCACAGGCAAGCCGATAGCTGAGTTGCAAATGTTCGGCTTCAGGTTCGATTTGATTACGAGCAGCCTGCAACGCAGATTCCACACGCAGGCGCATTTCTGATGCAGCTTTGCGCGTGAACGTAATGGCGAGTACCTGTTCCGGTTCGCTGACGATTGCAAGCAAGCGCAGATAGCGCTGAATCAATAGTTCAGTTTTTCCCGAGCCCGCCGGTGCCTGGACAATGAATGAATGCAATGGATCCAACGCACGCTCGCGAACCTTTACATCAATCGGCCTGACCTGAGGCATCGACATCAGCTTTCACCCCGGCATGGTGAATGCACCCGCGTCAGCATTGCGAATTCTCCGCCGGCATCAGCATCATTTTGTGCATCGATGCGTAAATCTCCGCCGATGAATTCGTCGACCAGTAACTCCAGCCCGGTGCGCCATTGTTCGACTACTACGCTCCAGTTCGCGCCGGCAAATTTTTCGGGCGTAATCATGCCGCTGATGTCGATATCGCCAACTCCGCTTAAAGTGACTTTGTCGCCAATTTTCATCAACGCAATGGCATCGGCATCTCCGGTTACGGCATACAAGGGTAATTGCGGCTCAGCCAGACGTTCGCCACGCCACTTGTCGATGCTGAATGCTTTACCGGTTTTATAGTCAATGATCAGTTTTTGCCCGGACTCCAGTTTATCGATACGGTCAACACGCAGATTCAACTGCAGCGCACCTATGTGTGCCGTGTGTCCGGCTTCAAGTTCTGTAACGATGATTGGCGGGCGTCGTTGGTCGTTCTCTATAACGTCGCCAAGCAACCGCAACAACCGTTTATGTTCATTGTTTCGCAGTGCCTCAGATAAAGGGTGCGCAGGCGGTATCAGCTTGTTGATGGTCTTGTTCGCAGCGGCATCAATTGCTGCGCAGATTTCGGTTGCAGCGGTTTGTTGCGAGCCGTTTAATGCGTTCAGACGCCGATACAAATCTTCCAGTGCATCGTGAATGATGTTGCCCCGCCAGGCTGCATCGATTCCAAATGGTGGTACCCGCAGCTGTTTCGCGCCAAGCCTGATCTCGAAAAATGCCCGCGCCGGGCAATGAGACTGCAGGCGCAAAACCCGGGCTCCGCCACGAATGGCAGCGGGATCAAAAACCGGCGGCACCGGATCCTGCTCCAGTATGTCGATACGAGCATTACTCGCCTGCACAGTATCCTGGACGGTATCGGCCACCGGCTGCTCAAGCAGGTCCGGAATGGACTCCAGAGCCGGGCTGGGAACCTGTAAAGTGCCCGCCACCTGGCTGGCCCAACTGGCAACCGGATTTGCAGCAACCCGCATAGCCCGGTCGAGATATTTTTTGGCCAGTTGTTGATACAGCGACGGATTTACTTCCGGTATGCCACGCTCACGCTGCAGGTGAAGCGGAACCAGCGGATTGACACGCGGTGTAGGCGGCCAGGCGTCACTGCTCAGACCGGCACACCACAGACCATCAAATCGATAACTTGCGACATCCACCAGTGACAGGATTTGGACGGCAAAAGCACCACCGCCTCCCCTTACCGCCTGATCCCGGGCCAGGCTGGTCAGCAGGCTGACGGCGTGATCGAAATCCAGCTTGTCGACAAAACCATCCAGGCCGGCAAATTGTTCGAGCAGTGCCTGCCACGCCTTGATGGTTTGCTGCTCGTCGTGTGCCAGTGCCCGACCCTTGCCCCAGCCGATGGCGCGCAAATACCGATCAATCATGCCGACCCAGTCACCGGGTTGTTTGCGTTCCCGGCTGGCATCGGCCTGCGCAAACAGGTCGAGGCCGGTATGAAGAATCGCCATCATCTGTGGCAGTTCTTCATCACGACCTGCCAGTTGCGTTGCAAGCAGTGTCTGCACATCGATCTGGTGAAATTTCTGTTCCCGGCACCATATATCCAATGCCGCCCGGGAACCGGCCTCCGTATCGGCACCACGCAAATAGGGTGAGCGTAATAACTGGCCAAAATCCCGGTAGTCAAGTTTGCCCTGCGGGATTCTTAAGGTGAGCAATGCGGTATGTACCAGGCCGGTATCGGCCAACTGTTCGGCACCGGTCGAACTGACTGCCTTTTGTCCCAAAGCATCGAAACGCCAGTCAGGTGCGACAGTATCGAGTAGCTGCCTGCGCAAATCAGTGCCCTGCCCGGTTATTTTCGGCACTGCAATACCCAGCAATGCTCGCGGGTTGCTTTCCCGCATGCTGCGCACCCAGCTTGCGATCCGCTGTCGCTCATCATCAGGGTCAGCACAGCCAACCCGAACCATGCTGGCGGGTTTTTCAGTTTCAGCGGCCAGTCCCCAGCCGGCGAATTTACCCAGACGCTCGAGTGCGGCTGCCATTCTTTGCAGTTGAGGCGTTAGCGTATGAAAACCGAGAAAACGAACCGGGCCGGGTACCCGGACCACACCGGTCGTTAAATCATCGTGCCCCAATTTTGCAACCGACCACGGGTCAATCCAGCCCCGTTCACTGAGGTAAGACTGATACCTGATCGCCCAATCGGCGAACCGGTGTTCATCGTTGCTGACAGCAGCAGCGCCGAGTTCCCGGGTTGCGATCTGCCACTCCCGGCACAGTTGCCAACCCTGCATGAGTAACCGGGCGGTGCTTCCAGGGCTCTCCGGCACCAGTCGTTGCGGCGTGTCCCGCAACAGGTACTCACCGGCTAATCCGGCTTGTCGCGTTGACAACAGTTGCAGCCGGCCGGCCAAACCACCTGACATTAACGACTGTTCCCAGAGCCGTTCGTACCAGGCCGGCAGGGAAAGAATATCGGGCGTGGGCCAGGCCTGTTCACCCGCCAGCCTGGCCGCTTCATTGCAACGCCACGTCCAGTGCTGCGCCAGTCCTGAAGTTGCCGTTACAACGCTTCCGCCGTGCCTTAGTTCGGGGAATATTGAAAATATATTATTGTTAATATTCAGTTAGATACAT
>PBZD01000060.1 GCA_002729875.1 Chromatiales bacterium
CCGCTAGCATATTCTGGCGCAGCAACCCACCGCCACGAATCAGCAAGCCGACTGCAAATACCGCGTAAACAAATCCGCTCACGCCATACCAGACTATGTGATGACCCAGCAACTCTGTCACGTCGATTGGCTCGGGCGATTGCACTCAGCAACCCGCATCGGCACTATCCACCCCGAAGAAACCAGCAAACCTGAATATTAATTCATTTATAAATAAATAGTTAGGATTAACTTCTAATACAAGAGACAGCAACAGGCCCGGTTCCGGCGCTTACCCGCCGCAGCGGCAAAAAGAGCGGCTTTGAAAATTGGGCCAGAAAACAAAAAACCTCGCGGAGACGATTCCACGAGGTTTTAAATAACTACCAGTTTCGTACCGACTGGACGTAACTGGACGAAAATGGCGTCCCCAAGGGGGTTCGAACCCCTGTTGCCGCCGTGAAAGGGCGGAGTCCTGGACCACTAGACGATGGGGACTTAGTTGTAAATTCAGTCTGTAAATTCAGCGCCAATGCAGAAACTGGTGGAGCTAGGCGGGATCGAACCGCCGACCTCTTGCATGCCATGCAAGCGCTCTCCCAGCTGAGCTATAGCCCCGGAAACAGCGGCGAGACTCTACGCGAGGCCCGAAAGGCTGTCAAGAAAGCTGCCGCCGAGCGAACAAAAACATATAAGCTCTCCGGCTAGCCGGCCTGGCGGTCTGCAGCGGCAAGCCGTTTATCGATAACCGACAATGCTACGTCAATCCTTGCCAGGCATCGCTCGCGACCGATTAACGCCATGGTCACATCAATCGGCGGCGACACGCCACCGCCCGTCACGGCTACCCTGAGAGGCTGGCCAAGTTTTCCGAAGCCGAGTTCATGCTGATCGGCCACCGCCTGAATTGTGCTCTGTATGCCCGCTTCCGCCCATGGCTGAAGACCGGCCAGGGCCTCACGGATATCAGCCAGCGGCTGTCGAACCACCCCACGGAGATGCTTTTTCACCGCCTTCGGCTCGATCTCGGTAAAATCATCAAAGACATACACGCTGCTCACGGCCAGTTCCCGCAAGGTAGCCGCCCGTTCGCGAAAGGCAGCGATCACCGCCGCTAACGGTGGACCGTCGGCGGTATCGACATCAAGGCGGCGGCACTGTTCCAGCAGTCCCTCGGTCAGTTCCGTATCGGGAGTCTGCAAAATGTATTGCTGATTCAGCCAGGTCAGTTTTTCCGTGCTGAACCGGGACGCCGAAGCGTTGACGCCGTCAAGTTCAAACAACCGGATCATCTCATCCCGCGTGAATATTTCCTGATCCCCATGCGACCAGCCCAGCCGCACGAGATAATTCAGTACCGCTGCGGGCAGGAAGCCCTGCTCACGATACTCGAGCACATTGACTGCGCCATGGCGTTTGGACAGGCGCGCACCGTCCTCACCGAGGATCATCGGCAAATGTGCATAGGCCGGTCGCTCAAAACCAAGCGCGGCAATGATATGAACCTGCCGGGGCGTATTGTTCAAATGGTCGTCACCGCGAATGACGTGGGTAATATCCATATCAGCATCATCGACAACCACGCTGAAATGATAAGTCGGCGTGCCGTCACCGCGCATGATGACCAAATCGTCGAGCTCCGAGTTGGCATAGACCACCCGCCCCCGCACGGCATCATCAATCACGACTTCACCCGTTGCCGGGGTTTTCAGCCGGATGACCGGGGCAACGCCTGCGACCGGCTCGGTGCGCTGCCGGCAGCGTCCGTCATAACGCGGATTCTGCCCTGCGGCAACCTGTTCGGCGCGCATCGCATCCAGTTCCTCGGTGGAGCAGTAACAATGATAAGCATCGCCCTGCTCGAGCAACTGCTCGGCCAGCGCCCGATAACGATCGAACCGCTCGGTCTGGTAATACGGACCCTCGTCCCAATCGAGACCGACCCACGCCATACCCTCGAGAATTGCATCGATCGATTCCTGTGTCGATCGTTCGCGATCCGTGTCTTCAATCCTGAGCACGAACTGCCCGCCATGGTGGCGCGCAAACAGCCAGCAAAACAGTGCGGTGCGAACACCGCCGATATGCAGAAATCCCGTGGGACTCGGAGCGAATCTTGTCTTGACCTTCATCGTCTGGCTGAGTTCGTCGAAAGGGAACGCGATTCTAACCCAATCCATCCACACACAAGTAACCAATCCGGCCAGGTCACGGACCTGATTGGCAGCCGGACCATTTGTTGGCACACTCAACGGATGCCGCAGCCACCCGAACCGAATGATTTAAAAGCCTTGTTACCCGCCCCGGTCGAGGCTGTTTTGTCAACCCGGGCACCTTCCGGCGAATCCACTCTGCCGGATATTGAGAGGGCTGCGCTGGCAGCGATGCAGCCCAAACGCCGTCATGAATTCATCCACGGCCGAACCTGCGCCCGGGCTGCGCTGTCAATGCTCGACCTTCCCGACCAGGCGATCCCGGTCGGCACCCGGCGCGAACCCGTCTGGCCCGACGGCATCGTCGGCAGCATCAGCCATTGCGGGTCGCTTGCCGCTGCCGCCGTTGCCCGCCGGCAAGACCTCGGTGCACTGGGTATTGACCTTGAATCGGATCACCCGCTGGACCAGGCGTTGCTAACCATGATCTGCCGAGCGGAAGAAATAGAGCGACTGCAAGCATCCAGCCAGCCATTGCTCAATGCCAAACTGATTTTCAGCGCCAAAGAAAGTATCTACAAATGCATCTGGCCCACGCTCAGGCATTTTGTGGATTTTCAGGACGTCGGCATTCGCATGGATACTGTTGCCGGCACATTTGCGCCGCTCCACTGGACTGACAGCCTCCCGAACGCGGTCATCCAACCCATCGCAGGCCGTTATCTGCTGCGCAACGGATGGATCATGACAGCGGCCTGGATACCGCACCCCATGAACGGGTGCTCTTAAAGAAGCACAGAAAATGGTGGGCGATACTGGGATCGAACCAGTGACCTCTGCAATGTGACTGCAGCGCTCTCCCAGCTGAGCTAATCGCCCGAAGATGCGAAATCATACACAAGGCAAGGGCTCCAGCAAAGTGGCGTGGTGCTAGCAAGCAAACTGGCTCAGAGGCAGTGGGAATCGCTGCTTAAGCCGCTACCACAGCCTGGGTTTTCCGCTGCGCTGTTTCTACAGCTTTATTGATCTTTGAGCAGAGCGAGAATCTCTTCTGTTTGCCTTGTCATTAACGCCTGGTCACCCCGGGATTCGACATTCAGTCGAATCACCGGTTCCGTATTGGACATGCGCAAATTGAACCGCCAATCCGTGAATTCAAAACTGAGCCCATCCGTCTCATCCACGTACAATGCATCGGCACCGTAATGTTCACGGATAACCTCCAGCGCTGCGCGAGGATCCGTAAGTTTGCGATTAATCTCACCGCTGCACGGGAACAACGCAATTCTGTCGTTAACCAGTTCGGACAGCGGTTTACCGCTGGAGGACAGGATGGCGGCAGCCAGCAGCCATGGAATCATGCCACTGTCGGCATACGAGAAATCCCGAAAATAATGGTGCGCGCTCATCTCGCCACCATAGACGGCATCTTCCGAACGCATGCGTTCTTTAATAAAGGCATGACCCGATTTGCATTGCACGGCGATCCCGCCCTTCTGGGTAACGATCTCCTGAGTATTCCAGGTCAACCGGGGGTCGTAGATAATCTTGCTGCCGGGCGTGCGGGCCAGCATGGCCGTCGCCAATAGCCCGACGATGTAATAGCCCTCAATAAACCCACCCGTCTCGTCGAACAGGAAGCAACGATCAAAATCACCGTCCCAGGCCAGACCCAGATCAGCGCCGGATGCCTTGATCGCATCGATCGTCGCACTACGATTCTCCGGCAGTAACGGATTCGGTATACCGTTTGGAAACGTACCATCGGCCTCGTGGTGTATTTTGATAAATTCAAACGGCAGGCTTGGCTCGAGCAGATCGATGATGGCACCGGCGCCGCCATTGCCGGCATTGCAAACAATCTTGAGTGGCTTCAGAGCAGCTACGTCCACGTAACTGAGCAAATGCTCAATATAGGCACCGACCACGTCAACTTCCGAGCGAGTACCTGGCTGGTCTGCAACCGGGAGCTCGCCGGCCAGGATCAGGCTGCGAATCTCCTCAAGACCGGTATCGCCACTGATCGGCCTTGATTCCTCGCGGACAAATTTCATGCCGTTGTAGTCCATCGGATTATGACTGGCCGTAACCATAATCCCGCCGCTGGCGCCCAGGTGGGCGGTTGCAAAATAAACTTCTTCAGTGCCACAGCGGCCGATATCCAGTACATCGACACCCGCTGCCAGCAAACCCTCGGTCAAGGCAGCGACCAGTGCCGGACTGGACAAACGAATATCATGGCCCACAACGACCTTCGATGGCTTAAGGAAAGCCGTGTAAGCAAGCCCAATCTGCCGGGCCAGATCTTCGTTCAGTTCATCAGGAACCCGCCCGCGCAGGTCATAGGCCTTAAAGCCGGCCAATTCACGTGTCATCTTGAGAAACTCCGTTGTTACTGTCATCGATAGCGTGGTCAGGCACGCCATTTAAGTTTTTATTCAGTCACCGCGCAGGTTGGCGCCGATCACAAAATTTTAATCTGTTCTGCCTTCACGCCCGTATTTGTCCTCGAAACGCACAATATCATCTTCACCGAGATAATCACCGACCTGAACTTCAATGATATGCAACAGCTTATCCCCCGGGTTTTCGATGCGGTGTTTGGCACCCACCGGGATATAAGTATGCTCATTGACCTTAAGGTCGAACACCTGGTCATCAAGCGTAATCCGCGCGACACCGGCGACCACAACCCAGTGCTCGGCGCGTCGATGATGCAATTGCAGCGACAGGATCGCACCCGGCAGCACGGTCAGTCTTTTAACCTGAAACCCGTCCGCGTTTTCCAGGCTGTCATAACTACCCCAGGGCCGAAATACTTCCCGCCCAAGCCTGGTTTCCTCACGATCGGAAGACTCGAGCTCGGCAACAATAGATTTTACGTCCTGCGCGCGACTCTTCGGCGCGACGAGGACCGCATCCTTGGTCTCGACGACGATACAACCATCAAGACCGACCGCCGTCACCAGCCTGCTTTCGGATCGGATCAGCGTGTCAGTGCAATCGACGGCGACGACATCACCGGACAACACATTGGCGGCCTGATCCTGTTCGCTCACCTCATGCAGGGAGGCCCACGACCCGACGTCGCTCCAGCCTGCAGCAAGCGGCACGACACTCGCCCGGGTGGTTTTTTCCATGACGGCGTAGTCAATCGAATCGGCGGGACAGGCCATAAAGGCATCGGCCTGCAACTGAACCTCACGTGCACCGGCAGCCGAATCTGCGATGGAGCGTTGGCAGGCTGTGACCATGTCCGGCGCATGCGTAGTCAGTTCGTCCAGGTAAGCCGCAGCTGAAAACAGAAACATCCCGCTGTTCCAGAAATACTCACCGGACTGAATATAGTGTTGTGCTGTTGCTAAATCAGGTTTCTCAACAAACCGGTCAACATCGAGTATGTCGCCCTGGGTATTGGCCGCGCGAATATATCCGTACCCGGTTTCGGGCGCAGTCGGCACGATACCGAAGGTCACCAGTCGACCACTCTCGGCAGCGGGGATAGCCAGTTGAACGGCGCGAATCAGCGCCTCGGTATCGCGGATGACGTGGTCCGCTGGGAGCACCAGCAGCAGTGTCGATTCGGGTGCGGCCTGCAGCAAAGCCGCAACCGCGACGGCCGGTGCCGTATTGCGGCCCTTGGGCTCCAGGACCAGCGTCGGTTCAAGGCCGATTTCAGCAAATTGTCGGGCGACCAGAAACCGATGGCCTTCATTGCAGATAACCAGTGGCTCTAGCAACAGTTTTGCCAGACCACCCAGTCGGATCACCGTTTCCTGCAGCAACGAATGGCTGCCAACCAGGTTTAACAGTTGCTTGGGATATTGTGAGCGCGACAACGGCCACAGGCGTGAACCTGAACCACCGCACAATATGACCGGTTGAACTTTCATCATCTCAACGGTTCTCTCATTGAAATCCGAACTGCCTGATTACCTGCCAGGAGTTACCCGGCAGGCTGCCCTACCCGCGGCCGACCGATGGCGTAATACACAAAGCCCTGCTCAAGCATGGTTTCAGAATCGTAAATATTACGGCCATCAAAAATGGTCGGCTGGCTGAGCCTGGCGCGCAGCAACTCGAAATTAAGACTGCGAAACTCCTGCCATTCAGTCACCACTGCCAGTGCATCAGCTCCTGTAAGCGCTTCATCAGCTGTATCGCACAACACAAGATCATCACGGTCAGCAAAAATTCTTTGTGTCTCGGCCATTGCCGCCGGATCAAAAGCACGCACCTTGCCACCCGCCGCCCAGATCTGTTCCAGCAATACACAGCTTGGCGCTTCGCGCATGTCATCCGTTTTCGGCTTAAAGGCCAGACCCCAGAGTGCAATCGTCTTTCCCGCAAGGCTGGCGCCGAAATGCTTGAGGATCTTGTTGCCGAGCACACGCTTCTGGCGGTTATTGACATTCTCGACGGACCGAATCAACTCTGCGTCATAACCAACCAGGCCGGCAGAATGGGCCAGCGCCGTAACGTCTTTCGGAAAACAGGATCCACCGTAGCCAATACCCGGGTAAATAAATTCATAGCCAACCCGTGGATCAGAGCCGATACCGATGCGGACCTGTTCAATATCCGCACCATACAGATCGGCAATATTGGAAAGCTCGTTCATGAAACTGATCTTGGTGGCCAACATCGCGTTGGCTGCATACTTGGTCAACTCAGCAGACGGAATATCCATCAGTATCAGCTTGTCGTGATTGCGGTTGAACGGCTTGTACAACTTCTTAATATACCGGGCCGTTTTATCGCTGTCGGTGCCGACAATGATGCGGTCCGGCTTGAGAAAATCACTGATTGCCGCCCCTTCTTTGAGAAACTCGGGGTTAGATACCACGTCATAATCGATCTGAACACCTCGCCCCGCCAGCACCTCTGCCACGGCATCATGCACCTTGATGGCAGTACCAACCGGCACGGTGGATTTGTCGACAATGATTTTATAATCATCCATGTGCTCGCCAATCGCGCGGGCGACCGCAAGCAC
>PBZD01000061.1 GCA_002729875.1 Chromatiales bacterium
CGAACAGCAACAGCTTCTCGGTCAGAGTTGTCTTGCCGGCATCAGGATGCGAAATGATCGCAAAAGTACGCCGGCGGGCTGTTTCTTGTTCGTGGCTGGACATGGACTGAATCTGGCTGGGCGGCGCAGTATACCGAAAAGATTAAGAATAAAACGGTTTCAGGGCCAATTACTATCGGGCTACAGGTCTTGTAAGAGCCTGAATCAACGGTATTTAACGCCGGGTATGTTCACCACCAAGAGGCCTGTTTCCCCTGCCCGCAGCTGAACACAGCTGAGAGGCTGTCAGCCTTTATATCGCAGGCATTTGGCCTGATCACTGCGGCTGGCCGGGATTACCCTGAACCGTTATGCACAATTCTTTGAAAACAGGGGAACCGGGACCGAAATAGAGTAAATCACTGTCATCTTCATTCCCCCCGTTTTAGACCTCTTAAATAAAGGAAACCATAAACTTTTGACTTAATGAAACTTTAGGCATAAAACCAGCTTTATGGGGTAAGCATCTGCAACGCAGCTGGGTGCTTGCGCCCACCATATAGCGACAGCGGAGCGTGGCGAAGAGATCACGTACGGCACGATTCCCAGTTGTTTCAGGAGAAGCTTGTAAAGGTACAAAACAAAAGGTGTACAACATGACCGAGCAAAAAAAACAACAAACTGAAGGTTCCGGCGCTGAAATCGATCGTCGCGAGTTGATGGCCCGAACCCTCGGTGCCGCCATGCTAGGCACCCTGGGAATAGATGTCGCGTTGGGCGGTGCACACAAGGGCGCTGGCACACCAGTCTCTTACCCGCCGTGCGACCCGAAATTGCTGGCTGAAATCGATGCGGTTTTGAAACGAACCGAAGAAATCTGGCTCGCGCAGGAGTGGTGGCGACTACCGGATGAAATCTGGGACCGGGACGATCCGACACCGATGTATGTCGCGGAGGAATTGTACGACGTGATGATCGGTTGGGATATCCTCGATGAGTATATTTTTCCACCAAAGAAAGGCTTGGACGCGTTCCGTTGGGGATACTCCAACCTGTGGGTCAAGGAACTGGCTCCAGGAGTCGCGTTGGCGCTCTACGACCACTGGTTCGAGATCAAGATCAAAGCGCCAGGTCCGATCGGCATACCACGCCACGGTTTTGACCGGGTCTTATCTGTCTATAACAAGAAGGCAGATGGTTGGCGACAGAGCCTCTACGCGCAGTGCCCGCTGGGTCCGGATACTTACGTGCGTGCGATGGCCGAGAAACTGGTGGCGGACGATTTTGGTGAGTTCTACCGTAAGTTGCAGAACAAGGAAAGCACAGATCCCCGTCTGAAATAGCTGGGATCTGGCGCCAAAAGCTCGCCGACGGCAGATATCAGGCATTCGCGCTCTTTAACGGATCTCTGACACCGACATACAAACATGCGTCGACTGCCGCAACGGGATTTGCTGGTTCCGCTAGTGACTTGTCGAGACTCATCTCAGGGCACCCGTCGTTGGCATCGAATATCGGTTCCGAGTGGGTTCTGTGGCAAACCTGGCTACCCGGACTTTCTCTCTACTCAGCGTGCTCTCAGGAGCGCAATCATTCCAATTCTGATTGGAAGCCTTGTTATAATTATGGTTACCATCACTTGGGTGCGGTGACGCTCAAAACGATCGTAAGCTCGGTGTGATGCATATAACAAACGGTTGAACCTAAGCGGCGGTTCAGGAGGAAATTGAAGGCTACGGTTCTTGGCCGCTGCCTGGTTAATCAAAACATTAGGTTGCTAAGTTCGAATTATGGGTACACTCAATAGAGCAATAGAAATCGCTGCAGCTTCTCATGAGGGTCAATTTGACAAAGCAGGCCAGCCATATATTTTACACCCCTTGCGAGTAATGATGTCCGTTTCGTCTCTCTACGAAAAAATAGCTGCTGCGCTACACGATGTTGTCGAAGACACCCCCTGGACTCTTGCGCAACTAGCGGAAGAAGGATTTCCTGGTGAAGTTGTTGATGCTGTGGAAGCTCTAACCAAGCGAAAGGGTGAGTCGCGTATGGATGCCGCCAAACGGGCCAAAGCAAATGTTATTGCGAGAGTCGTGAAGCGGGCCGATGTTTCAGACA
This sequence comes from Chromatiales bacterium, assembly GCA_002729875.1. GTDB lineage: Bacteria > Pseudomonadota > Gammaproteobacteria > Steroidobacterales > SMWD01. Next base: position 2,098 of record PBZD01000061.1, read on the forward strand.
ATTTAGATCTCGGTCGAATACCCGAGCCAACCGAAAAAGATTATAAACGTATTGAAGAATACAAAAAGATTAAGGAATTTTTAGATGATGCACAGGCAACCTAACCAGTGTGAGCTACCGCTCGTTTCCACTCGCTCAACGGCGCACTGCGCGCGCTGCCGCAGCCCAAGGCGTTAGGTGGCTCATGCAGACGAACGAATTGACGACTAAGGGCGCACCGACAGCAATCAAGACCTGTTTGGCAGCTGTGTTTGGCGGCACATTCATATTCGTTTGTCTCGTTGGTTTCAGCCTACTGACAGCGCAGTTCAATGCCGACAACTGGCCAGCCATACCTTGGTTTCCGCTACCAGTGCTCGCCGTCGTTTTCGGTGTGGCGTGGTGGTGTGACAGGCGCTGGGATATTGGCCTGCGAACGCGGTGCCAGGCACCGATTACAGTCATCGCTGCGTTCGCCGTCACTTCCAATGTCGCAGCCCGTGCAGTTTGGGTGTTGGAAAAGACCTGGCACGGTACTGTTTATTCGGCACCGAGCGGGCCGGATGGTGTGAGCGCGCTGTTCTCGGCGACATACTGGGTCGTTATCTCGGTTGCGCTATCTACGTCGTCGGAAACGTGTTTCCGCGGTATCATGCAGACACAGCTTTCGCGCCATCTTGGCGCTGCCGCAGCCGTTGGTATTGTCATCCTATTTAATACTTTCTCCCATCCGTGGGATTCTTTATGGCCGCGTTTCTTTGGCGTACTCGCCATCCTGTTTGCATGGGGTTGGTTGCGTCATATTAGCGGCTCATTGAAGGTGTGCATTCTGACGCATATCGCAGCAGTCATGATTGGTGACATTATATTCTGGCTGACAGGTCCCGTCGCTTTTGGAGAATACTCGAACGCCGACAGGGTCGCGGTAGCAAGCGTTGGCCTCGTATCGCTGGTATTGTCATTCTATTTGTCGCGTCAAATCACGCAATCCACGGTCGGACGTGAAAATGAGTGAACTCGTTTGCTATTCATCACCTAACCAGTACATGCAAGCGACACCTGACTCGTCTGCACCGTTGCTGCCGCATGCGATATGCCGTGTAAAACGCGCCTGTTGCGGGCGTTAGCTGACTTTGAATTATCACCATACTGCGATGAAATTGCTTTCTATCAACGCATCGCTACCCGTGACAGTTCACAATCGTGGCAAGAACATTTCAACTGGAATCTACAAAGAACCAGTTGACGGACCGGTGACAGTCAGGACGTTAAATATTGATGGCGATCAACAGGTGGATCTGAAGAATCATGGTGGCGAATTCAAGGCCGTCTATGCCTATTCATACGATCACTATCCATATTGGGAAGCATCTCTCGATATTGGCAAGATGCCGATGGGACAGTTCGGGGAAAACCTGACGATTTCTGCGCTCGACGAATCTAAATCATGTATTGGTGATCAACTAAAAATTGGTAGTGCGATTTTCGTTATCACTCAACCTCGAGTGCCATGCTTTAAGCTTGGCATTCGATTTGATAACCCAGATATGCCCAGAATGTTTATCAAGTCTGGCTATACCGGTTTCTACTTAAAGGTGTTAGAAGAAGGCATTATCGAAGCCGGAGATGAAGTTAGGGTCATTGGCCATAGTGACACCGGCGTAAAGGTTAGAGAGCTTTTTGAGGCCTACTACAATTTTGATCCGGCTTTGAGCCACTCGATATTTGAGTCGGCTCTGGCTGTTCCTGAGTTATCTCCAGAGTGGCGAAAAAAGATTGAGGCACGGTGTTAATGCAAATTGAGGCAAAGCAAGCTAACCAGCACAGGCAGCGGATATTTAACCCAGTAGAGTAAAAAGCTCCCAAAGAGTGTCGAGCTCTGTTACTACGCTATATACTCACACGATTGCCGAACCTGGCACTCGATTTTTCCGCGCCAAGAAACAGGGGATAGAAAATTGGATAGATCTCAATACTTCTATCGCACCGTAATCATCAGTAAACAAGGGGACAAGGTGTCACTGGTTGATATTTTCGATCCCAAAAAAGAGGCGCTGGACTTTGAACCCTGGCTGGGAATTATAGTTTCCCTGGCAGACGGTAAGCACACCATTCAGGAACTGGTCGATTATCTTGTTTCGCATTATCAGGGTACGCCGCCGAGCAATCTTGCAGATACCCTCGAATCCGCGATCAACCGCCTGATCGAAACCGAGATGATCAAGCTGTCCGAGGGAGCCATTGAGCTTCCTTATTATCTGGCGGTTCCCGCGAATGTCATGGACATAGAAAAAGCCAAGCGGTTGATGGCGGAAGACGGTTACCCAGCAGACGACACACCGACCCTGAACTAGCTGCATCGGTCAGTTTTCAACCAGCCGGATGCGGCCAGAGAGATTTGCGGAAACAGCACTAACAGCCGATGCCAAACCTCGTTTCGAGACGGTTTTTAATGCGCTGAAAAACCTTGACGTAAAGCTCAGCGTATCTGCCGCGTAACCAGCTGAAGTAGACGGGCCGGCCTGTCGACCGCCCTCTGTCAAAGGCGTTATGCGGACTACACATGCAATGGACCCAAACATTAATTTCAAATTAAAGTTGTATAAGCCGACGAGGACAGCATTATCCTGGTTTGCCCTGTTTGCTTTTGGCATGGGCGCATATGCCTATTGGAAGGAAATTGGAGACATTAGCCAGGTTATACAGGCAGTCTCTTTTGGGCTCATGGGGTTATTGCTCAGACTCACAGTATTTCGACAACCGAACGTAACCCCGACCCAACCCGAAGAAGAAGAAAGAACCGACGGCGACTCTTAGAGCGGGAACATTAGTTCATCGTCGCGCTACATTGACTTCAACAAACCACCACGCCACTCCATAGTCCCACTCGAATGGCCCCTGCCCTGCCCCGGGTTGGATACGAAGCACATACTCGCGTTCTGGCGCCAGCAATAAATGAATATTCTCACTGTTATCGCGCCTGCTGCGTGACTCCGCCACACCGATCAAATTATCACCCGACACCTCATAAAGCAGCATGTCGAGATCGTAAAGTGTTGCCGTCGAATCAAATGCCAACAATCCTCCGCTGCCACGGATATCAATATTCCAGACCAGCGACAGGACCAGGTACCCGGCTACAGAACCGGTCGAAAAACGATAGGTGGCCTGCCGATTGCTGTCACCCAATCCCCCGAATGACTCATCGTGGTCGAACCCTGCCGGACCCATCCGCCCGCCGGATGCATGGTCCTCGGCGCTATCCTGCTCACCGGCAAGCAGAATCCGGTAACTATTATGAATATTCAGCTGACCGGCACCATAGCGCCGGTCCAGGCCATTTGCGGTCCGATTACTTCCGTTGGCGCGATAACCGACGATATCCACCCCCGAAGCATTACGGGTAACCCGGTCGGCACCGGCCAGCAGGACCGCCTTGATGATTTCTGTACGTTCGGCATTAAAAATCTTGTCGCCACGCCTGTTCGCAGTCGCGCCACGGGACAACAAGGGATCTGCATGGCCGACACCAACCAGCAAAGCAGCGACTGAAGCGACCCGCCCGGTTGCCGCGCTCGGGGTCTTGTCCGGCACGACCAGGTGCGGACGAGTGCGGCCGGCAATATAATCCCGGCCAAGTGCCAGCGTTTTACGGTGCCGGTCGAAACCGGTATGCGCCACCGACAAGACATTAAACGCATCGGCCAACAGCGGCGCTTTGTTGCCGCCATTAAAACCAACCACATGAAATAACTCATCTGTTTCTATCAACCAGTCAACTCGCCTCAGGGTGTCGTCATTGGCCTGATCCATAACCTCTTTTGCCGCACTACCGACCCATGCGTGACTGGCAACCCGGTGTGCCGTTACTTTTGGCGGACGGACTTGCCCAAGGCGCAGAAACACGGGACCAAACCAGTTACCCACCAGGTAACTCGATACCTGTTCTATCCCCGGCGACACGGATAACTGTAGCCCGAAAAACCGCCGGGCGACGCCGGTCGCATGCCCCGAAAACGGTGCATAAACCTGCGGGCCACCTTCACCAACGGTAATTTTCTTGCCCTGAAACGCGGCATTCAGCCTGTCCGGTGCATAGGTCACCTCACCGGCATCGTTTGTTTTGCCGGCCTCCACAATCATGACCGGAACCCCGGTCGCCACCGGCAATGATGCACCAAGCTCCTCACGCAGGGTGTCATATCCGACATCGGTAAAATAATCCGCCCGCGCAGCCGTACATGCCGCCAGCAATATCACGATGCAACAATAAATTTGCATCCCGTTCCGGCCATGAACCCTGCCGATCACTGATTCAGTGTTGTTTGCGGCATCAGTGGATTGCAGTTCCTGATCGTGACCTGACCCTGCAACAGGTTGCCCTTCGAGTACTCAGAGAAAATGCACTTATTTGTCGCCGGGTCATAATTCTCGATCCACAGGTTATCATCCTTCCAGGTCGTGGCAATATGCAACTGCCCGGCAGGAACTGCAATCGCCATAACGCCACCCCAGTTCTTGACGAACACCTGCTGGAAGTGAAAAAAATAGGCAGCCCAGCCAATCAAAAGAATGACAATGGCGCCAACAAAAGCCCCTCGCCAATAATCAAGCCTGCCGCCAACGACATATAAGGCGCCACTGGCCATGGCAAAGAATAGCGCCCAATAGAAATAGGTGATCATGCTTACAGTCTCCACTTGGTTGGCGAATGGTATTTCAGCAGGCAAGCAAATTATTTTGCCACCAGCGCCAGCGCCCACGCCGCCACGATGACACACAGCGCTACACCACCCAGTGCAATTTCACGGCCCACATTCGTCCTGATTGAACCTGCCCTGAGGCCGATGATGCCACCGGGCAAGAACCCGGCGATAAAGCCGGTCAGGTGCGCAACAATATCAGTTCGTTCATCGCCGGTACCCAACCAGGCCAACAGGATAATGGCGCCAACCAGCGGCGCCGAACGCCGCGCCCAACCGGTCTGGTCGAGCCGACGCCCGAGCCATAACCAGGCTGAAAGCGAACCCAGGGCCGCAAAAACTGCCGTTGAGGCGCCGATGGACGTATGTGATGCACGCTGCACGACTGCATTCATCAGGTTACCGGCGATACCGCCGAACAGGATTAAACAACCGGCCAGCCCGCCACCCAATTCCCGTGCCAGCAAACCACCGAATACCGCTCCAAACCCCACATTGACCAAGACATGACCTATATCGGCGTGCAACATGAGTGCCGTCGCGGCACGCCACCATTCACCGGCATACATGAGGGCAACATCGGCGCGGCCAATCGTGAGCCAGTTAATACCAAAAGCGTAGCGACCCTGGGCCAGATAGCACAGCAACAAAATAGCGGACCAGGCGCAGACCAAGATGGTTGCACCCGGTTGTGCCGGAACATGGCGGGCCAGTGGACGGGCACGTCGATTCTCGGCTTCCCACAACTGTAACTGCTCACTGGCTCGTGCTGCTTGGTGCTCGGGCACACTCAGCCGCCAGCCAAACAGGCCTCGTTCGATCTCGTGGTTTATATTCATCGCCAACAGAACGAGTGCGCGATCACCAACTTCCTGCCCCCGGATGGAACGATAAATGATGACCATGGGTCAGAACCGGTTGATCGGCCCCCGGGTCGGTTTCTTGCGTTTTACCCGGCCCGCCGGTTTCTTTCTGGCCTCATCCGGATCCATACCTGCAGCAACCGCAGCGCGGGTCGCGGATAACCGTTTACGACTGTACTGGATCTGCCGAGTACGCGCGGCAATCGCCCGGTCCAGCCGTTCAAGCGCTGCTTCGGCAGCCGGGTCGCCGGTGCCCAGGCGTTCTTCGAGCTCACGTTTTCTTTCTTCAAGTTCTGCCAATGTTGCCAATACGATTTCTCCAGTGCTACGCAGGAACAGTCATGGCGACGGGCAACTCAACCCGGATAACGACACAGCATCAGTCATCGTGGTCGTGGTCGTGATCATGCGAATGGCCATGGTCATGCCCATGATTGTGACTGTGACCGGAATCATGTGCGGCGGAAAAATGATCCTCATGCGGTAGCGGAGAATCAAAGGTATGCGCATATTTTGGCCTGGCCTGCGGTGCTTTCGGTTCATCGCCTGACTTGCGCCAGCCACGACCCTTGAGGTGAAAATTGGGCGCCGACAACAACTTGCCGAGTTCCGGCTTGCCACATGCGGGGCAGTCGAGCAGAGGTGGCGCATCGAGTTTCTGCAATTCATCGAAGTGATGACCGCAGGCATGGCATTGATAAGAGAAAATTGGCATAGCTTTTATTCAACGCGCGGCCGCGTCAGGATCGGCCAGTACACCCAGACAAAAATCACAAAGGCCAGGATCCAGCCGCCGGCAGCAAACTCGACCGTGCGCATATATTGCAGCCCGGTGAGCGGACCGAGCAAGCGGATGCCAATGGCGAGGGTCAATATAATGTAGGCCATGACGGTCAGGCGGGCGGCATGTAATGGACGCCCGGTATGGCCGAGCGCAACCCGGGTCATCATGGCGAGAATCATGCTGCCAATCCCGCCCATTGTTAAGGCATGCAGCGCCACCGAAGCCGGATAGACCGAGCCGAACACGGACCAGGCGATCAGCAAATAACCTATCGGTATCCACAAATACGCAACGTGCAACACCAGCAGCAAAGGTTCGGACAGGGTCGCCAGACCGGACCAGCGACTCAAGCGAAACCCATGAATAACGCCTGTCGCAACAGCCAGCGCCCCGCTCCACAGGCTTAGCGGGGCAAATGTCACCGCAAGGCCGGTCGCCACGGTTAACCCCAGCGTTGCCGCTTCAACGGCAACGGTACTGCGCGGGGCCTGTCGACCCTCCGGCAGTAGCCCCTGCCCTCTAAGCCAGTTCGCCGTAAAGCTGGGCACAATCCGCCCCGCAATCGCCGTTACCAGCACCAGCACGACATGAATCATCAACATCAGGGCCGTACGATCAAGGCCGGCCAGCAGCCCGCTGGCACCGGCATGGTAGAGCAGGTTTAAAATGGCCATCACAACAACGATGCCGACGATGACATAGTTACGCCGGCTACCTGCAACAAGAACCTCCCGGCTGAAGAAAAATACCAGCGACAAGGGAAACAGCATATCGATGCCGGCAACCAGCAAACCCGGCAACTGGGCCGCAATCATCATCACCCCCCGCCCGGCCAGCCAGGTCAAGACAAGCCAGCCGAGTGGCGCACCGTGCAAACGAATCCGACCGGTCCACATCGCTACAGCCGTCATGACAAAACCGGCAACGACCGCCATGATAAAACCGAACAGCATCTCGTGGGCATGCCACAGCATTGAATTCGCTTGCAATGCAACCGGACCGATGGTGCTCAGTCCCATCGTCCACAACGCCATAACGATAATTGCACTTAATGCCCCAAGCAGGAAAAAGGGTCGGAACGCGTAACTCAAAAGCTCGGATATAATCTGCATAATTGTGGATTTTCTAATATTGAGAATGATTTTACCCGACGACCACGGGTCATGGGGTCACTATAATACGATATGCGCTACATAGAACCACTGTATCGTCCGCCATCCGAGGCTCGCTCACTAATCCTGCAAATAACCAATGGCTGTTCCTGGAATCGCTGCACCTTCTGTGACATGTATACCCAACCGCAGAAGAAATTCCGCCCGCTGCCACAGGATGAGATTGATGCCGCGCTCGCAGAAGTCGCAGCCTCAGGTGTTGCGGTCCGACGTATTTTTTTGGCCGACGGCGATGCCATGACCCTGTCCATGCGCCGTCTGAAACTGATTCTGACCAGTATCAACCAACACTTGCCGGGTATTCAACGCATTGCGTCCTACTGCCTGCCACGCAACATCAGCAAAAAAACCATCGACGAACTTGCCGAACTCAGAGACCTCGGACTCAGCCTGTTCTATGTCGGTTGTGAAAGTGGCGATGATCTCGTGCTGGACCGGGTGCACAAAGGCGAAACCTACGCGACCTCATTGTCCGCGCTGCAAAAAATCAAGGCTGCCGGCGCCAAAAGCTCTGTCATGATTCTCAATGGCATGGGCGGCACGCGCTACAGCGAACAACATGCCCTGAATTCGGCACGCCTGATGAATGCGGCACAACCTGAATACCTGTCCACCCTGGTGGTCAGCTTCCCACTCGGCTCGGAACGCTACGCAGCAGGCTTCAACGGTGAATTTGAGCCACTGGATCAGGACGGCCTGTTTCACGAAATGTATCAACTACTCGATGCACTGGATTTACAGCAAACCATATTCCGCAGTGATCACGCATCGAATTACCTGATTCTCAAGGGCACACTGGGCAAAGACAAGGAAAAACTGCTGGACGAGGTCCGTGCGGCGATCGAGAACCCCGACGATGCGAACCTGCGGGCCGAGTGGCAGCGCGGACTGTAATCCCAGCTTACGCGGATCGCGGCCAGAACCGCTCCTAGTTGCCCGGTGCCTTGTAATGTGTTGCAACAAAGCCTTTTAGCTGTGCCATACGATCTCGCCAGGCCGCAACATTCAGCGCATCTGAATAATCATATTGCCGGCCGAATTTGGTCAACGTATAGGCCGCAATCGCAAAATCTGCAACGCTTAGCTCACCGCAAACATATTCCTTATCCTGCAACTGGATATCCAGCACTTTGAACAACGGCTTGAGCAATGTTTCCGGATCTGCATTTTCTTCCATTTTCAGCTTACCCATGGCCGCCATCAGGTGACAACTTTGCCAATGCAGCCATCGATCGACGTCGGCGCGACCCTGCGGATCGGTCGGCAAAGTATTTGTTTCAGGAAACATGGTCGCCAGGTAAGTCAGGATTGCATTCGACTCCCACAGGTGCAGATCACCGTCAACGAGTAGCGGCACTTTGCCCATCGGGTTCATGGCCAGAAACTCGTTGCTCTGATTCTCTTTCTCGCGAAAATTGACCTGGTGAATCTCAACATCCAGATCGAAATGCTTGATAAATGCCTCAACCTTGCGGTTGTTCGGTGTAATAAAGAATGAATACAGTAGCATGTTCAACTCTCCCGGAACCCGTAAATTGTTCTGCTAAGTAAGACTCAATCCGGCCTACAGGTCAAGACCACCCAATGTGCCGCCAAAAGTGGCCATAAGCACCGAACAAGATGGCGGGATGCGGCGACACTGGTAAGCTTGCAGACTCATCAAAACGCCAATCAGGAAACAAGTATATGAGCAGGACAATCGGCGCACTGTTAATAACCGCAACTCTGGCCACTGGAATCATGTCCGCCACCGCCGCAGAAACTCCGGCAGTCAAACTGGATCCGGCTCAGCGCAGCGACGTCACCGGAACAGTATTAATCACGGGCTCAAACCGCGGCATCGGACTCGAACTGGCTCGCAACTATGCCGAACGCGGCTGGACGGTTATCGCCACGGCACGCAGGCCGGCCAGTGCCGATGCGCTTAACGAAATCGCATCACACCATCCGCGCGTCACCGTGGAGCGTCTGGATTTGCTCGATCATGCCGGAATTGACGCACTGGCAGAAAAATATCGGCACATACCGATTGATGTGCTGTTGAACAACGCAGCAATACTCGGTGAACCGAACGATCAACTTTTCGGCAGCCTGGACTATGACCTGATGAATCGTGTATTTGCCGTTAATGTCATCGGATCGATGAAAGTGGCGGAAGCCTTCGCGGGAAGTGTCGAACAGAGCAAGCTGAAAAAAATTGTCGCCATCACGAGTACCCAGGGGTCGATCTCAAGTGTCCGCATGCCGGGACTCGTATTCTACAAACTGAGCAAGGCAGCATTGAATATGAGCATGCGCTCAAACTCAAAATCCCTGAAGAAACGTGGCGTAACGGTCGCCCTGGTATCGCCTGGGGCTGTTGATACGGACATGATGAATCTGGCTCTGGATCGTGCCGGCGTCAAGTTCAAGTTGCTAACCCCACAACAAAGTGCGGAGGCGGTCATCAACATCATCGACCAGTACGGACCCGATCTCACCGGCACGTTCATGTCGCACACCGGGAGCGTAATTCCCTGGTAAGAAAGGGGCAGAATCTTAAGATTCTGCCCCCCGATCAAACTGAAATCAGAGCCACAAACTCTAACTTCTTTATCCGCCCCGGCTCAGAATGCTGCGGTTAGCATTAACCATGCCTTGGTCGTATCAATTGTAGAAGACGCGCTATCAGCATCGTATATTGCAAGCTTGCCGAGTACCGAGTATGTCTTGCTGATTGGCCACTTGACCACAAAGTCATATTCCTGACCAAAGTCGATGCCACCCACATCTGATGAGAAATCATGCAGTATCAGGGCCATCGAGCCTTTCGACAGCTTGGTGGACAAAGCGATATAGGTGTCCTCCAGACCAGAGCCTGGCGTGCCAAGGAACTTGTCGGCCCAACCGTTGAACTTGTGCAGTATCGCGAGTGGTGTCTGGAATGCCACACCGGCAGATTCATCGACCTCAAGTACCTCATAACCGGCTTTGAGGGTGAACGTGCTCCATTTCAAACCCAGCTCTGCCAACAGGTAATCAGCACTATAGTCGGTCGGATTGTCTTTATAGTCATCCTGGGTTGCATACTCAGCCGCATAAATAACGGTTACCTCATCACTGACTTTAGGTGCACCACTGAACCGGATGCCGTAGGTACTGTTGGACTTGCCGGCAGCATTATCAAAGTCCATCCAGTAACCGTAAGCAGCCACGGTCAATGCTTTGCTCACCTTGTACGAAGCGTCAATCAGGTGAGACTGGCTGTCCCATGAATCTGTCGCAGCACCGGCAGCCTCATCCGGACCAAAAAGCCGTCGGACCTGGCTGACATAGCTATAACTGCCTTGGAATGGCCCGCCAGCGTATTTAACGGTTGCCGCATCAAAAGTCTGTTCATTCTGACGCCAACCGACGTTTCCAACAAAGCGGCCATTGCCGAGAACAATGCGCTGCCGGCCCACAATGATTTGCGTATCCTTTATTCCGGAGTACGTCAAAGCAGCGATGTTCAGATCCGTACCTTCCGGATCAACCACCTTCTGGTACTGCGTCTTGCCATTACGCGTATCGTTATAGTTATCGGCAACAATCGTATGCACATCATCCATATTGATGGTGATATCAAAGTCATTCCATTTTGCCGTCTTGTAGACCAGTCGTGTACGCAAAGTCGAGGCATTCGCATCTTTCATGCCATTGTCGCTTGCGTCAACAAATTCATAGCGATAGCGCAGATTCACATTGAACTTACCGTTCTTAAACGTATCTGCAATATCCTCACCAAAACCCGCTGCAAATGATACCGGCGTCCAGACCAGGATACAGAAAGCCATAACAGCTGCCCTGGTGAATGCCGCCAATCTGCCACTACCCGTCTCGCAATTTTCTGTATTTGTTAACATTTATACAGTTACCTTCCTTAGTATTTACTGCGGCAAACGAAACCAACTACCGGATCCAAATTGGAGCAAATGGCTCCTGCCCCACGCTATAAACTCACTTTGAACCTGAGTCAGGCATAAATAAAAATTCTCTTCAACGGTTATCAACTAACCGCCTGTTGATGACATAAACCGAATAACCTGTTCTGGTTTTTCACCAAACTCATGTCTTGCAGGCTTCAGCTTCAACGCTTTAACGAGGGTCTTTTGTAATTCGATGTCGTCGATGCCCTCACGCAACAGCGGTCGCAACGGTACGCTATGCATCTGACCAAGACACAGGTGCAGCGTGCCGTCAACAGACAACCTCACGCGGTTGCAGGTATCGCAGAAATGCCGGGAAATCGGGGTAATAAAGCCTACATTCGTATTACTGCCATCAAGGCGAAAGTAACGTGCAGGACCGCCGCCCGGCATGACACTCGGCACGAGATCAAACTTTGTTTCGAGTTGCGCCTTAACATCGCTTAACGGCATGTAATGTTGAGCTGCAGCCCGGCCGCCGATGCTACCCATTGGCATGGTCTCGATAAATCTCAGACTAAAGCCCCGCTCAATACAAAACTCGGCCATATCGATGACTTCATCATCATTCAGGCCCTTAAGTGCGAGCATGTTGATTTTGATCGGAGCAAACCCAATCTGCCTGGCAACCATCAGACCATCGATTACACGATCAAAATCGTCGTTGCCGGTAATCTCCAGGAATTTGTGCCGACACAATGTATCGAGACTGACATTCAACCGCTCGATGCCCGCAGCATGCAAAGCTTCGGCCTGGCTCGCCAACAATACGGCGTTGGTGCTAAGTGAAAGATCCTCAAGACCAGGCAATGCTGATAACTGTGTTGCCAGGTCCGGAATATGTTTGCGTACCAGCGGTTCACCACCGGTGATACGCACCCGCCGGACACCCAGTTCCGTAAAGGCACGAATAATTCGCTCAATTTCAGCAAATGTAAGGTATTTCTCACGCCGCTCAAAATTCTGACCGCCTTCCGGCATACAGTACGTACAACGCAAATTACATTTATCTGTTACCGACAACC
>PBZD01000062.1 GCA_002729875.1 Chromatiales bacterium
CGATCCTCTGAAGTTCAAGGACAGCAAGCGTTATCGTGACCGTGTCAGCCAGTCACAAAAGGCTACCGGTGAACTGGATGCCCTGATTGCGATGACGGGTAAGCTCAAGGGGCAACCTGTTGCAGTGTGTGCGTTTGAATTCAGTTTTATGGGCGGTTCAATGGGTTCGGTGGTCGGAGAAAAGTTTTCGCGAGCAGCACTATATGCGCGCGAAAATCGCATGCCTCTGATCTGTTTTTCGGCAAGCGGTGGAGCACGCATGCAGGAAGCGCTGTTCTCGTTGATGCAGATGGCCAAGACAAGTGTCGCGTTGGCACAACTTGCCGAAGCCGGTGTTCCGTTCATATCTATTCTGACGGATCCGACCACCGGTGGTGTATCGGCGAGCCTTGCGATGCTGGGGGACATTAATATCGGAGAACCGAATGCACTGATTGGTTTTGCCGGTCCACGCGTGATTGAACAAACGGTTGGTGAAAAACTGCCTGAAGGTTTTCAGCGTAGTGAATTCCTGCTTGAGCATGGTTCCCTGGATATGATTATTGACCGCAGAGAAATGCGCGATCAGGTAGCTGGTTTGTTGGCCAAGCTTATGAAACGGCCACGTCCGGCAGATTAGCTCACCCCTCATCCGGGTTTTGCACGGTTGCAGCGCAATGCAAAGATCCTTGTCTGATTGGTTGGCCTGGCAGGCCGGTTTGAACCCACACGAGATCGAGCTCGGACTCGAGCGGGTCCGCAGGGTGATCGATCGTCTGCCGCTGAATAGACCCGCCTCAGGCGTGTTTGCCGTTGCCGGCACCAATGGCAAAGGGTCGACCGTCAGTTTTATCGAACAGTTGTGCAGGGCTAACGGACTTGAGACTGCGGCTTACACGTCACCCCATCTGATTCGCTACAACGAGCGCATGCGCCTGAACGGTAACGAGGTTTCAGACGAATGGCTTATTGAGCAATTTGAGGTGGTCGATGCTGCGCGGGGCGCCATACCGTTGACTTATTTTGAGTTTGGCACCCTGGCGGCCTTACACGGCTTTTCACAGGCACGGGCAGACACATGGATTCTGGAAATCGGGCTGGGCGGGCGTCTCGATGCCGTTAACGCCATTGATCCGGATTTCAGCCTGGTCACGACAATTGCGCTTGAGCATCAGGAATGGCTCGGCGATACAATCGATGCAATAGCCGCCGAGAAGGCTGGAATCCTGCGGCGCGGGCGGCCTGCATTTTACGGCGATGAACCGGTGCCCGATGGTTTCAGGCAAGTGGCGAAACAAATCGGTGCCCGGGTCTCTTGTCTCGGTGTCGATTTTGCATGCCTGGCAGGGCAGGGTGGCAGCTGGACATGGCAGGGTAGTAAAACGCAGCTTGTCGGTCTGCCGTCGCCCGCCCCGGCAGATCCGGTGCAGAGACGTAATGCAAGCCTGGCACTGGCAGCGGTAGAGGCGCTCGATCCGGCGTTGTTGAATCGGCCTGCGGTTGAGCGGGCGCTGGCGGCATCACCTCCGCCAGCACGATTTCAGGTCATTGATCGCGACCGACAATGGATTGTGGATGTCGCGCATAATCCGCAGGCAGCCGGAAATTTACGCCGCAAATTACTGGATCTTGATGCTCACGGACCGCTGACGGTAGTAATCGGCCTGTTAGAGGATAAACAGGTCGATGGTTTCATAGCACAGTTAGCCGACCTGGCGGACCGGTGGCTGGTCTGTTCTGTCGATGTTGCGCGGGGCCATGATGTGCAGGAACTTGCTGCTTTGATCCAACGGGCGGGTGGTCGCAATGTGACAACTGCGGGAACGCCTGAACAAGGGTTTGCGGCAGCCCGGGCGATAAGCCGGCCGGGTGAACGGATATTGGTGACCGGTTCGTTTCACATCGCCGGTCCCGCGTTATGTTGGCTTGGTTTATACTAAGCAGTCAGGGAAGAAGGGTACAGATGGACCGACAGTTGCTGGAAAGATTGATTGGCGCGGGCGTGCTAGTCGTAGCCCTGGTAGTAGTTGTGCCTGCAATTCTTGATAATGATGATGGCGTCAATCGGGTAACCGATGATGTGGGTCGTGACCCTGTTGTGTCGGTCACGGCTAATGAACCTCGGCGTACGGTTACGATCCGGCCAGATCAGTCGACACAAACTCCGCCGGTCGCGCGTGAGGATATAAAACCGGCTGATGATGACGGGCGAGGGCAGGAACCGGTGCGGACTGTGGTGGTGAGTTCAAAGCCGATGGGCACTGTCGCCGGGGCATCATCGGTTGTGCCTGAACCGCCACCCGCCAGGCCGAGACCCGGGACGGGCTGGGTGGTGCAACTGGGTAGTTTTTCCAGCCAGGGCAATGCTCAGCAGTTGGTCGATGCAGTCGGTAAACATGGCTTTTCAGTTTTCCTGGTGTCGCTCGATCGATCCGGAAAGAAACTCTACCGGGTCCGGGTCGGGCCACGCGATACACGGGGCCAGGCGGAGAAACTGGCGGGGAAGTTGGTTAAAGTCGGTTACAACGGTCTGGTAACGCGGCAGTTGCCCGATGCCTGATCTGACATCCTTGAGGGCGCATTGGCTATCTTTGATTACTTGTTAATCGCTGTTTTTCTGTTGTCAGCCCTGTTGGGTCTGCTTCGCGGGCTGGTCAAGGAAGCATTATCGCTGCTTAGCTGGATTCTGGCGATCTGGAGTGCAGTGCGTTTCGGTGCAACGGTTGCCGAAATGATTCCAAGCCTGGCTGATGGCAGTTACATCGAAGTCTGGGTTGCACGGATCATTGTTTTGCTCGCCGTGCTGATACTAAGCGGTTTACTTACCCGGTTGATTGCCATCGTGATTCATCAGTCCGGGTTGTCCGGCACCGATCGTGTGGTAGGTATGGTTTTCGGTATGGCTCGCGGTATTGTAGTGGTCAGTCTTGTGGTGCTGATGCTGGATGCGGCTGGTTTTGATCAGGATTCTTGGTGGCAGGAGTCGAAGCTGATACCTTATGCCGCATCGCTGGCAGAAAGGCTTGGTGCGGTGGCCGAAGATGGCATTGGGTTAATTCAGGATCGGGTCGAGGGCGTGCCTCTGCCATGAGGAGCGGGTTTTTGAAGAGTAATAAGGTGATTATTTAGTGTGCGGACTAGTTGGTATCGTTAGTAACTCCCCGGTCAACCAGGCAATCTACGATGCGCTGACCGTTTTGCAACACCGAGGCCAGGATGCGGCAGGTATTGCCATTGCCGATGAGGGCACATTGCGAACACGTAAGAGGAAGGGTCTCGTGCGTGACGTATTCCATACCCGGCATATGGTGCGATTGCGCGGCAATGTTGGTATCGGTCATGTCCGTTATCCGACTGCCGGCTGGTCCAGTTCCGCCGAGGCACAGCCCTTCTATGTCAATTCGCCATACGGCTTGTGTCTCGCGCATAACGGTAATCTGACCAATGCTGAAGAACTCAAGACACTTTTGATTACCCATGATCGGAGGCATTTAAATACCGGCTCGGATACCGAGGTGTTACTCAATGTATTTGCCGACGAATTGCAGCATCAGAACGGTAATGGCCTGACCCCGGAGGCAGTGTTCGCTGCCGTAGCCGGCGTCCATCGACGTTGCCGGGGCGGTTATGCGGTGGTCGTGATGATCATTGGTCATGGTCTTGTCGCATTTCGTGATACGCATGGTATTCGACCGATTTGCCTGGGACGCCGGGAAGCTGACAACGGTAACGATTATATGGTTGCATCAGAAAGCGTTGCCATGGACGCACTCGGTTTTGAAGTTGAACGCGACATAGAACCCGGTGAAGCCGTTTTTATTCAGGCTGATGGTACGTTACATCAGCAACAATGCATGCCGCGTGCAGGATATACCCCTTGTTTGTTCGAGTATGTTTATTTTGCCCGGCCTGATTCAATCATTGATCGTATTTCGGTGTACAAATCACGTCTGCGCATGGGGGAGAAGCTCGCCGATAAAATTCTGCATGAAAAGCCGAACCACGATATTGATGTTGTGATACCAATTCCTGACTCAAGTCGGTCGAGCGCGTTACAGGTTGCGCATCGACTTGGTGTCAAGTATCGCGAGGGTTTTATCAAGAATCGCTATATCGGCCGGACATTCATCATGCCGGGTCAGGAATTGCGCCGTAAATCGGTGCGGAAAAAACTCAATGCAATCGACCTTGAGTTTCGCGGCAAGAATGTCATGCTCGTCGATGACTCTATCGTGCGCGGCACGACCTCCAAACAGATTATTCAAATGGCGCGCGATGCGGGCGCCAAACGTGTCTACTTCGCGTCGGCATCACCACCGGTGCGGTTTCCCAATGTCTACGGTATAGACATGCCCTCGGTTAGTGAACTGGTAGCCGCAAATCGAACTGAAGATGAAGTCTGTGAGTATATCGGTGCGGATTGGCTGATTTATCAGAATCTCGATGACCTGATCGACTCAGTTTGTTACGACAACAGTGCGATCAATGCATTCGATGCATCCTGCTTCTCCGGTCAGTATGTGACCGATGATGTGACACCTGCATACCTGAAGCGGCTTGAGAACATGCGTTCCGATAAGGCCAAGTCAGAGCGGGAGACATTACGTCGGCAACTGGAGGGGGACGGTGAGGTTGAAGACGATGATATGGCTACCGATTCCCACGCGGGTGTTGCCTGATTGATGGAATCGTCAATCAGCGGTTGGGGACAAGGCAAGAGGTGATATGAGCCCAAGAATATTTGTTATCAACGATCGTCAAGATCAGCGTAACCTGCTCAGTCATCATTTGATGACACACTGGCCCAATGCAGTTGTCCGGTTCTACGATCCGCAGGAATCTGACCGGCTGCCTGAAGACTTTTCCGGTGTTGGCAATGACGTCATTTTGCTCGGTGACTCAGTGGGTGGAGCAGATACGCTCGATTGGTTGCGCCAGTTTCACCTGATACCGCGATTCCCGCCCGTTATTTATATTGGTAATGGTGATGAGCGGCAGATTGTAGCGGCGATGAAAGCCGGGGCTTCTGACTATATTTCCTGGGGACGCCTGAATCATCGTGTGTTGAGTGACATCATAGAACCGATTATTGGTCAGGATCAGTCTGCGTCAAATTCCGGCAGGTTTTTTGTCGATCAGGAAAAACTGACTGCAGCCAGCTTGCCGGATCTTAAAGGCTATAAGTTTAAGCGTCGCCTTGCAATTAATGAAGTTTCGTCCGTGTATCTCGTGAATGAAGTTGCCAGCGGAAATGTGATCGTATTGAAAATATTACGCCAGGTGCCGGACTTTGGCGGTGAGGTGGCATTTGACCGGTTTTTGCAGGAATATGATCTGATTGCCAAGTTGGACCACCCCAATATCGTGCGTATTTTTGATCTTGGTGTTGCCGATGATCATGCGTTTATTGCCATGGAGTTTTGTAGTAAGGGCAGCCTGAAGTTACGGATTAAGCAGGGTATCGAACCGTTGCAGGCTTATGCACTGATGTGCCAAATTGCTTCTGCTCTCGCCGAGTTGCACGAAGCCGGCATTATGCACCGTGACCTGAAGCCGACGAATATCATGTTTCGTGAAGACAATTCACTGGTACTGATTGATTTTGGGCTCGCGAAAAAATCTCAGTTGATGGCAGAGATTACCGGTGCCGGCGAGATTTTCGGTACCCCTTATTACATGAGTCCTGAACAGGGGCACGCAGTTAAGGTTGATGAACGTGGCGACATCTACAGCCTTGGCATTATTTTTTTCGAGATGCTGACGGGGCGCAAGCCGTTTGAAGCCGAAACCGCAATGGCTGTCATTGTTCAGCACCGGCAGGCGCCCATCCCCCGGTTGCCGGATGAACTGATTCAATACCAGCCGTTGATAGACCTGATGCTTGCAAAGGAACCCGCAGACCGGTTTGCGTCGGCACGGGACATTCTCAACTGGTCGCCGGTCGATGATATAAATGCTTCGGCTGCAATTTAGGTGGTGGCAAACGAGGCAGAAGATGCCTCTACTCCGTGTTGTTACCGGCATTAATCGTTAAAGTTTCAAGCCGGTAACCCGATTCATCCCAGCGCAGCGTACTTCCTTCTTCATGCCAGTCACCGAGTACGATACGGATCTGCGGCTTGCTGAATACTTCCTGGTTGTGGATTTTACAGCGGTGTGTGTGGCCGTGGATCATCACCGTGACCCGGTGCTCGGCAAATGCATCTGCAACTGCTTGCTGGCTGACATCAATGATGTCTTCAGGCTTAAGCGCGGTGTCCGCTATGCTGCGACGGCGCAGGTATTGCGCCAGGTAGTTGCGGGCCGGCAGGGGCAGGGCGAGGAACAGAGCTTGCCACATCGGGCTGCGTGCCCGGCGCCGGAAACGCTGGTAGGCGCGATCATGTGTGCACAACTCATCACCGTGCGAGATCAGCACCCGGGTATTGTAGAGTTCGATGACGGTCGATGCTTCGAGTAGCCGGGCGCCGGTTTCAGTGCAGAAGCGGCGACCGATTATGACATCGCGGTTGCCGCGGGCAAAAAAGCACTCGGGGCCGGTATCGGTGAACTGGCGCAGAGCCTTGATAATCCTGCGCTGGTGCGGGTCCGGATCATCATCACCAATCCAGACCTCAAACAGGTCGCCCAGAATATAAAGCGCACTGGTGGTCGTGGCCGACTCTTCAAGGAACCTCAGGAAGCGGTTTGTTACAGCCGGGCGGGACGGGTGCAGATGCAGGTCGGAGATGAACAGCGTTGCCATCGGCCTGCGCTCTATTTTTCGCGCGTGACCTGCTCGATGATGACCGGGGCAGCCGGCAGGTGCTGAAAGGGACCCTTTGGACTGGTTGCCCGGTGGCCGATATCGTCGATGATATCCTCACCCGAGATAACTTCGCCGAACACGGCATAGCCCCAGCGGGTGGGCTTCGGGTCCAGTGCGGGATTATCGGCAAGGTTGATGTAAAACTGCGCATCAGCAGAGTGGGGGTCGGGCGTTCGGGCCATTGCAATGGTCATGCGGCGGTTGGCCAGGCCGTTACCGGACTCGTTTGGAATGGGCGCCGGCGCCTTCTTTTTGACGTGGTCGGCGCTGAATCCGCCGCCCTGGATAACGAATCCGCTCACAACGCGGTGGAATATCGTATCGACATAGTGCCCGGACTCAACGTATTGCAAGAAATTGGCAACCGTCAACGGAGCTCGTTCGTCATTCAGCTGCAAGACAAATGCACCGGCTGTTGTTTCCACCCGGACTTGTGGGAATTCGGCGGCAGAGGCAGTCCCCGAGCTGACCAGCAGGATCCCGGTCAGGGCTTTGATGAAAAAGTATTTCATTGTATTAAGCTCCATTAAAACAATTATATATAGCTTTTAATTAATGTAATTAATAGTTATTGTCAGTGGGCGTTCTGGCCGCCATCAGTGCGGGGCCGGAAACTGCTGCCATCAGGGTGTTTGTCAGCAGCATGGCAATGGTCATCGGGCCGACACCGCCCGGTACCGGTGTGATCCAGGCTGCTCGTTGCGCTGCCGCAGCAAAACCAATATCACCGCACAGTTTTCCGCTTTCCAGCCGGGTAATGCCAACATCGAGAACGATTGCGCCGGGCTTGACCCATTCCCCGGGAATGAGTTCGGCTTTGCCTACCGCCACGGCCAGGATATCCGCTTGCCCGATGTGGGCCTCGAGATTGTGGGTAAACCGGTGGCAGACGGTGGTCGTAGTGCCGGCCAGCAGGAATTCGAGAGCCAGTGGCCGGCCGACGTGGTTTGAGGCGCCGACCACTACAGCGTGCATGCCCTTGGGGTCAATACCGATACGCTCGAGCAGGGTCATGATGCCGTGCGGCGTACAGGGGCGCAGGATCGGAATACGCTGCGCCAGACGGCCTACCGTATAGGGATGAAAGCCGTCGACATCCTTAAACGGCGCGATCTGCTCGACGATCGCGGTCTCATTAATATGCCCGGGCAATGGGAACTGAACGAGAATGCCATGAATCGACGGATCGTCATTCAACTCATTGATTAGTTCAATGATTCGTGACTGAGTCGTTTCACCCGGCAGGTCGTAGTCGCGGGACTCGATTCCGGCTTCTTCACAGGCGAGTCGCTTGTTGCGCACGTAAATCTGCGAAGCCGGATCATCGCCGACAAGAATAACCGCCAGGCCCGGGTGCGGGTGACCGTCGGCCACCCGGGCTTCGACCCGCTCGCGGATCTCAAGCCGGATCTCACCCGCTATTCTTTTCCCATCGATAATCTGAGCGGTCATTGTTCCATCGGCAACATGCGAATAATCAGGCGGGAAACATACCAGAGGGGCAGGGTTGGGGACAGCTTTGCGTGGAAAATTGACGGAAAAATGCCGGTTTGCAAACAGTTATTAACTCAATGCGATACCTGTTCATTGACGGACTGATAACCCGCCCGTATCATCCTGCAGCCCGCCGGACTCGTTGCGGTCTTTACGCGTCCTGGTTCGCCGGGTTGGTATCGGGGCATGGCGCAGTCTGGTAGCGCATCTGCTTTGGGAGCAGAGGGTCGGGGGTTCGAATCCCTCTGCCCCGACCAGTTATTATTGGTACGGAAGGAATTGATATGCCGAAACAGCTATGCGCCCGTAGCTCAACCGGATAGAGCATCGGCCTTCTAAGCCGAGGGTTGCAGGTTCGAGTCCTGCCGGGCGCGCCATATCGCCGGGTTGCGATATAAAATAACAGTCCTGACAACGGTGGGTGTAGCTCAGTTGGTAGAGCCCCGGATTGTGATTCCGGTCGTCGTGGGTTCGAGTCCCATCATCCACCCCATTCCTTGCTGGAATGTTGCGAGTATTGCCGGCTGATCGTGTCGGCGGCGGTTTAATGGGCCGTTAGCTCAGTTGGTAGAGCAGGTGGCTCTTAACCACTTGGTCGTAGGTTCGAGTCCTACACGGCCCACCAATTAAATCAGCAGCTTACGAGAGTCGGCTGCTTTTTTTTTGACCTGAAAAGACTGCAAAACTTGCACTACTACACAAATTTGGCAGACTTGCTGCAACTAACGTGGCAAAAAAGCACGTATCAGCACATAACCAGATCCGCTGAGAGCTAATAACTACGTAACATCACAGCACTGCAGAGTGCGCAAATCGAGACTCTTAACCACTTGGTCGCTGGTTCAAGTCCTGCACGGCCCACCATTTTTTCCTGTCTCATGCTGACTCAAAGCCGCCGTTCAACCCGCGTAACATAATACCAGACAAATGACTGTTGCTATCATGAACTGACAGGCATATTGTAAAAATAAGTCCTTTCATTGATGACACTTTGGTAGGGTCTACATAAAGCTGGTCTTGACCGATGGCGCAACACCGCGACAGGCCAGCAATAAAAACTAATCGACTTGCTGACC
>PBZD01000063.1 GCA_002729875.1 Chromatiales bacterium
CGGTTCTCGGATCGCCCCTACCGGGAGACCGGGGTGACCTCCACCGCGGACTTCGTCTCGGCATGGGGCGCAGGGCCGGATTCCTTTGCCAGCGAACCGCCCAATGCCGACTTCAGCTGCGAAGTCGGTGGCGAGGTGGTGAACTACTTCGTGGAATTGACCAACCCCGTCCTCTTGGGGGGCGACCTCTCCTATACCGTCAGCTTCATTGGCGGTGGATCGGCAGCGGGCGTTGCGCAGTGCGACGCCGACGCCCACCTGTTTATTGACGCGGCTACCATAACGGGTGGTCCAGATGATTCCAATTCTTGCGACGACGCCTGTCGAGAAGAGATCTGCGCGCAGCCTAACCCCAATAATCTTCCGCGCGACTGCCCCGTCCCGCACTGAATGTGAGTAATACCCAACTGTAAAATTGATGAGAGGTTCTGCTATGCAACTGAAAGACTGGTGTACAGCTGATCGGGTTTCCATTCGTTTTTATCGGAGCGTGATTGTCCTGACCATGCTGTGCCTGGCGAACTGGCCCGCAAGTGCCTGGGCCGACGGGCGGTCGGGCAGCGACGAGGATGAACTGGTTTTTTCTGTCTTCCACGGTCCGGCCACCGTAGTCCTTGCTGATCTGAACTCGAACGGCCACAAGTTGGGTGACCTTCGGGTCACTTCCCTGCCCATCCAATTTGTATCGGGGGAACCGGCCGGACGTCTGGACGCGACTTTGATCACGACAGGCATTAATGTGCCCGAACCGGACGATGAGATCCGTATCAGCAACCTCATCTTCGTGTTCTCCGGCGGAATCGACCAGATCGTGGTCAATGGAAGCGGCTACTACCCGGCAGCGGGGCCAACCATCGATCTTGATAGTTCGCTGATCCGACCGGTCACGGGAGGGTCCGGCCAGTTTGCAGGGACGACGGGATGGGCGGAAACACGGCACTTCGCGAACAATAGCTGGGAGCACACCTTCCACCTGCAGCTGCCTGAGCGAGAGGACGGTCGGGGACGCCGACACAGGAGGCGCCACTAACTACGGCGGGAGCTACTCCGGATATGAGTGGGAAGGAAGTTTCTACGTGTAACTACTGTCCGACGAACGGGTACGAAAACCTGAACGGAAAACTGAGTTGTATCGATTAAAGCGCCCCGGTTTTCCTGGGCACGAATTTGAGGAGAATGGCGTGTTCAAGGCGATCCCGGTGACAGCGTATCCCTAACCATAAAACAGGCGGAAGATGCCGTCAGCCTGTCTTCTGCTTTACGGTGCGCACCCGACATTTTTATTCCAGGATAAAATAAACCCACCAGGATAAAATAAACCCAGTAGCCTTTTCGTGAAAGAACCCTGCAGTGAAGCGGGTTCTTAATGTGAGATGACCAAAAGCGGTTTCGATGCTTTAGGCCTATCCACGATCATCTGTCATCTGATCTTCTATCATCCGGACTTTTGAGAACGTTATATGCTACCAGTCCCCAAAGACTGAAAAACATGATTACTACTACAACTGTTGCTAGCGCTTCGTTTACTGACATTATTGTCCCCTGGTTAAATAGCAGCCGGCCACATGCCGACCATTACAACGCAAAATGCGCACATTCACATGATGAATGTGTACATAGTCTAACACCTGAGCCGTCTCGTGTACCCCGTCAGCCCATGTTGGGCAGAATAACCTGATTGTTCAGACCCTGAATGACTCAGCACTTCTGGCATGTTGAATATCGTTGGGTGGGTATGTTTTCCATTTATCTTCGTAATATCTGGCTCGAAGATCGCCATCAGAAGCTTTATTAAAAGTCAGGTAAATATTACGTCGATCCCGGTTGCTCTCATTGGGTGGAGAGCCGTGAGGAACGTAGCAATCAAAAAATATTACATCCCCAGGATCTGCTTCAAGCATCACATATTCATCATCTGCCCAATCAACAGAAGTGCTTTGGGAAAGCGGTTGCCACTCATCTTTCATAAGCGCCCTCTGATAATTACCTGAATTCATAAAGCGCAGCGCCGCATTTTCTTCCCGATTCGGGTCAACCACGATGCACATCGTTATGAAGAAATCAGCATAAGCATTCCACCCCGCCGCCTGATCCTGATGCAACTTATCCGCTCGACAACCCGGATGCTTATAGTTAATTTTTTCCTTGAACAGGATCGGTGGCTCTCCAAAAAGCTGGGTCAGGTGCTCAATGGTCTTTGGTGCCAACAGCAGCTTGGCTATTTCCGGATCCTGGCCTCCGAGCACATGCTCGACACGCACCAGAATATCTTCACCGGTAACCGGGCTTTTTTCGTAATACTTTGCCGCATGACCGCCAGCATCAGGGGAGTTATCCAGTTCATCAAGCCATGCGGATACTTTATCCATGGCTTCTTTGGCAAAGAATTCTTTTAATACAATAAAACCCTTTGCAGGAAAAATTTGTCTCTGTTCCTCTGTTAAAAACATCTTTTCTCCCGTTTTCCGGTACAACTAAAATTTCTCTGATATGTTATCAGGAAGTCTACCGGCAACATATTTAGCCAATAATGATATGCGCTTGATGTTACGAATGATCCGTTCTGGCGATGCGGGTCGTTCTGCTGGTTTCTGTTTCATCTCAACTCCTCAGGTCAGGATGAACAAAAACTCTCTTTATAAACCAGCGCTATATCTGTTCCATAGGTGCTGACAGGGTGTAGCGTTAACAATAGCTTACCGGTCCATGAGCAATGGACCGGCGCCCGGTATGTGTGGTTGGAGAGAGCAGGTGAGTGGGTTAGCCGCCGGCCGAGCCGAAGTACAGGATTCTCGTCAGCCTCGTGTAGTCGCCCTCGAGCACCATCATAAGGATGAGCAAGCTCAGGAAGATCAGCGGCGGTAGCGAAATCACAGTGACCAGCGTCAGACGCTCCCAGGCCATGTGCATGAATACAGCGACAATCATCCCGGCCTTGAGCGACATGAATAGCAGGATCAGGATCCAGCGCAGGTAGCCTTCAAACTCGAAATAATCGACGAGGTAAGAAAATGCGCTGAGTACGAACAGCAGTACCCAGACTGTCAGATACAATTTGATCGGATGTTGTTGTCCTTCCGCAGTAGCCATGCTTGCCCCCTACCAGAGATAGAATAATGCGAAAATGAAAACCCAGACGAGGTCGACGAAGTGCCAGTACAGGCCGGTAATTTCGACAATCTCGTAACCTTTGGATTCATAATGGCCGCGCAGCACTTTCATTGCGACGACAGAAAGGTAGATCACGCCGGCGGTGACATGCGCGCCGTGGAAACCGGTAATCATGAAGAAACTCGAGCCAAACTGGGGCGCGCCCATCGGGTTGCTCCAGGGTCGGACTCCTTCATCCACGATCAGCTTGGTCCATTCGAACGCCTGCATGCCGACAAAAGTGGCGCCGAACAGGGCGGTAATCAACATCAGAATAGCCGTCTTCTTGCGGTCCCGCCGGTAGCCGAAATTGACCGCCATCGCCATCGTGCCGCTGCTCGTGATCAGGATGAATGTCATGATAGCGATCAGGATTAGCGGAATATCCTGACCAAACAGGTGTAGCGCAAAGACCTCGCTCGACACAGGCCACGGTTCTGTCGTCGAGACCCGCACAGTCATATAGCCGACCAGGAAACAGGCGAAAATAAATGTGTCGCTGAGCAGGAAGAACCACATCATCGCCTTGCCCCATGACATTTGGAACGTCTGCTTGTCGGCGGACCAGTCAGTGACAACACCGCTCCAGTCGTTCGGTATCGCGGCCGCTTCAGCGGTGTTGCTTATCCCTTCTTGTGACATGGCGCAGGTATCCTCTAGGTTGACAGCAGCAGACCGAACAAGACGATCCAGATGAGCAGCAGGGCATGCCAGTAGGTTGTGCACAGTTCGACACTCAGCGTGACCTCAAAGCCCTGCCAGACACGCAGCATAGTTCTGGACCATACCCACAGACCGCCGATCAGGTGCAGGCCGTGCATGCCGGTAATCAGGTAGAAAAATGCATTGGCCGGGTTGTCACTGAGGGCGTATCCCGAGGCCAGCAGTTGTTGCCAGGCAATGTATTGGCCGAGCAGAAACCCAATCGTGAATGCACCACCGACGACCAGCCAGAGCTTTACATCGCCGGTAAGTTTCTTGTGTACCGCAGCCTTGGCACGCTCGAACGCGACGCTGGCCAGGACCAGGATCGCCGTGTTTAGCCACAGTACTGGCGGTTTTGGTATCGCAATCCAATCCGTCGCCAGTTCGATGCGCATGTTGTAGGCTACAGTGAAGAGTCCGAATACGCTCGCCATGACGACGATAAAGACCCATAACCCGACTTTCTTGTCGGGTAGCAGCACGCCGCCGTCAGTATCAGGCCCGGGGAACCCCGGTGTCTCCCAAGGCTTGCTTCTCAGTTTGCGAATCAGGCTCACTGATGCCCCCCCCCAGTGTCGCTTGTTTCGTGGGCATCTCCGGTGGTCTCATCGGACGGTTGATTTTGCGGGATGTAATCATTGACAGCACCGGGGACACTGTAGTCAAAGGCCCAGCGATACACGGTCGGTAGTTCCGGGCCCCAGTTGCCGTGTTGCGGTGGTGTGTCGGGCGTTTGCCATTCAAGCGTTGTCGCTTCCCACGGGTTCGGTCCGGCTTTCTTGCCGCGAAAGTAGCTGTACGCAAGGTTGAACAGGAAGACCAGCTGAATGGTGCTGACAATGAGTGTCGCGATCGTGATGCTGATATTAACGTCAACTGCGGAGTTTGGTATGAAATCAGTCTCGCCGTACGCGTAATAGCGTCGCGGTATGCCGAGGAAGCCGAGGTAATGCATCGGCAGGTAGATCGAGTACGTGCCGAGAAAAGTCACCCAGAAGTGTAATTTGCCGAGCTTCTCATTCAGCATGCGCCCGGTTACCTTCGGATACCAGTGATAAATGGAGGCCATGACGACCAGCAGTGGCGCCACACCCATGACCATGTGGAAGTGGGCGACGACGAAATATGTGTCAGTCAGCGTCGCGTCGGTGGCAACGTTGCCGAGAAACAGTCCGGTCAGGCCGCCGTGCGTGAAGGTGAAAATGAAGCCGATCGCGAACAACATCGGCACGTTCAGGCGGATATTGCCACGCCATAAAGTCAGCACCCAGTTGTATACCTTGATAGCGGTCGGTACGGCGATCAGCAGCGTCGTTGTCGCGAAGAAGAAGCCGAAATACGGGTTCATGCCGCTGACATACATGTGGTGTGCCCAGACGATGAGGCTCAGGCCCCCGATCAGAACAATTGCCCAGACCATCATCCGGTAGCCAAAGATGTTCTTGCGTGAGTGTGTACTGATAATGTCGGACACGACACCGAACGCCGGCAGTGCAACAATATAGACCTCCGGGTGACCGAAGAACCAGAACAAGTGCTGGAAAAGAATCGGGCTGCCGCCACTGTAATCTGCGCTTTCACCCATTGAGATAAGTGCCGGCATGAAGAAACTGGTGGCGAACAGTTTGTCGAACGTCATCATGATGCCGCTGACGAGCAGGGCCGGGAACACCAGCAGGCCGATCACGGTCGCCATGAAAATGCCCCATACCGACAATGGCAAGCGCATCAGGGTCATGCCGCGGCAGCGCGCCTGCAGGACTGTCGTAACGTAGTTCAGGCCGCCCATCGTAAATGCAACGATAAAGAAGACAAGCGATACCAGCATCAGGATTATGCCCCAGTTCGATCCCGGTGTGCCTTCAAGGAGCGCCTGCGGTGGATACAGCGTCCAGCCGGCACCGGTCGGCCCACCCGGCACCAGGAAGCTGCTCATCAGGATCACTACGGACAGCAGGTAAACCCAGTAGCTCAGCATATTCATGAACGGGAATACCATATCCCGCGCACCGCACATCAGTGGGATCAGGTAGTTGCCGAAGCCGCCGAGGAACAGCGCGGTCAGCAGGTAGATCACCATGATCATGCCGTGCATCGTTATGGACTGGTAATAGGTTTGCGGGTCGATGAAGGCAAATTCGTTCGGCCATGCGAGTTGCAAGCGCATCATGTTGGACAAGATTACCGCGACGATCCCGACCGCGAAGGCGGTTAGCGCATATTGGATTGCAATAACCTTGTGATCCTGGCTCCAGACGTACTTCGTCAAAAAGCTTTGTGGATCATGTAGTTCTTGCTGTCGATCAGCGATCGCAACGTATGCCATCAAATTCTCCTGCTGTCAATGTTGGCTTTGACACCGGTGCGCTTCCTGTTAACCGGACGTCGTTGATTTATTTATGCGTTCTTGTCTTTTAACTTACTTCTTAAAGCGTGTTGATGTAAGCAACGACGTCATTGATTGCTTTGTCATTATTCAAGATGTCCGCCATCAGGCTCATCTGCCACCCGAACCCGTCGTCGGGGTGACCGCCGCGAATGCGCGATTTAAAGTTCCTGAGCTGGTTTGCGAGGTACCAGTCGCTCATGCCGGCCTGCCGTGGTGCGTTGATCGACCAGATTCCCTGCCCATTCTTGCCGTGGCAAGACGCGCACGTCGTATAGATCTGTGCGCCGCGCCGGATGTCACCCTGGATGGTGGTCGGGGCCGGATTGTCGGGCAGCGTCTGGATATACGCGACGACGTTGGCAACCGATGCGTCATCGAATAACGTCATGGCCAGCGGTCGCATCTGTTGACCGAGAATGTCATCTTCATGTGTGCCGCGGATGCCGGCCTTGTAATGGTTAAGCTGCTGCGTCAGGTACCAGGTTTCCATGCCGGCCAGCTTCGGGGCATTGAGTTGTTGATTGCCTTCGCCGTTGGTGCCGTGACACGCAGCGCAAGCCGCATACTGGTTCAGGCCCGTAGCCACATCACCGGCCGGCATCGTGAGTGTATCGGCATAGGTTGGTTGCGATGCAAGCCATGCGTCAAAATCGGACCGTTCTTCGATGGTGACCTTGCCGCGCATCGAGTAATGCGCCACGCCGCATAGCTCCTCGCAGAGGATCTCAAACGTTCCTTTGCGGGTCGGTTCGAACCACATGTACGAGACGAGACCGGGGACGATGTCCATCTTGGCGCGGAACTGCGGGACGGCGAAGTTGTGCAGAACGTCCGTCGAGCGCAGCAGCGCATTAACCGGTTCTCCGATCGGCAGGTGTACGGTGTTGTTACGAATCAGGATATCGTCCTGTCCGTTGGGGTCATCGCCGTGCATGCCGAACGGATTGTCGATGCTAATGTATTTCGCATCAGTCAGGCCGAGGATGCCGTCCTCTCCGGGGAAGCGGAATCTCCATTGCCACTGACTGCCGACGACCTCGAAATTCGCGGAGTCCTCCGGTACCTCAACGAAGTCAGCCCAGACAATCAGCCCCGGAGCCAGTAAGGCCGCGACGCCGGCCGCTGTGATCAGCGTCAGCCAGAGTTCAAGTTTCTTGTTTTCCGGGTTGTAGTCAGCTCGCCGGTCTTTGCTGTAGCGAAAACGAATGATGCATAAGGCAAGAAACAGGTTGACGAGAATGAAAACCGTTCCGGTGACCCAGAAGGTGATGTTGATCGTCGTGTCGATCGAACCCCAGTTCGATGCGATCGGAGTAAACCACCACGGACTGACGAAATGAAAAATGACCGATCCTATGACCAGCAATATCAATACAATTGCAATCAGCATACGAGTTCGTATCCTTTTTAAAATTCATTTTTGCGGTTCCAGCAAGCCGCGTTCACCGACAACGACAACAATTGGTTGCTTGTCTTGGCTTTCTCTTTGCTGGCTGTGTTCGTGTTGTGGTAACCCACGATTGATTAATTGGGGGTATTATGTTGCACATTGACAAGAAATGGCAACCCACCGCGTGAAACAAAGTTTAAATACTGTCTGTCCGCTGGCGTAGGTGACGCGAAATCGAAGCGAGATCGCTTGAAATCAGCGCCAGTCCGTTTTTCCACTTCAGAAGATTTAAGGACACCAGCTATTGGATTTTTATCCCGACCATAAAAAAACCGGCACTATTGCCGGTTTGCAATCTTTGTATCCTGGGCAAGATCGTCCGACGTCGTCCCTGTTTATTCCTTGGCAAGGTCGCAAAATGTCTGCGCGTTGGGGCAGAAAGAATTATCGCCTTCGACCGCGCCGATTAGCCACTGTTCGCAATAGCCCTCTTTTTGGCAATCTCGACAAATGCACCGCGCACGTTTCAGGATAGCTTCGGTTTGCGAGTAGGAAAGGGTTTGCGGATACGTGCGAGTAGCCATTGTGGGGTCCAGGCCAACCCTCTCCATCATGCGCATCATGCGCATATCTGAAGCGTTCCTCATATGGTTGATCAACACCACGATTACTGCAATACCCGTGATCACCATTAATACGGGCAGGTAAGCGTCACTTAGTAATGAATCCATAGCTTTAGTTCTCCCGTTGCACACCGATCGGACGCTAAACCGTGGCGTTACCATGAGAACTGTTCTCATAACAACGCGCGTAAAGCACCGCATCGGATAACTGTGCGCTCTTTGACAATACGTGCAATGTCATGGAAATAAACTGGGTAAAAGTACTACTACAATGGAAATGAACCCGGTATTTGACGGTTTTCGATGGAACCAATCATAGCTGCGGTGAAGCCGACTTCTTAACAGCCTGACACCCTTGGAAAATACAGCCCGGATGAGGGGCGATTGGAGTTGAAAACTCGCGCAGACCAGACGCGGACATACGACGAGCCTTATTCGGTATTCACCTATATCCAAGGTGGGGGTGTTCAGGTCATGGTATGCAGGTACAGATATCAAGAGCTTGGCTGTTTTTTTAGGGCATACCGTAAGGTACAATTTGATCGATACAGCATTTATTCCCCCTTAAAATTCCAGCACTCTGGTGCATATTTTTACTGTCAGGTGCGTCTGCACGACACAGGAAGATTGATGACACAGGCTGAAAACGTAGGTGATACCAAATACTTGTTCAAAAGGGACGAGACCTGGTGGGTCAAGGTTGCAGTGCCGCGAACCCTTCGTGAGCAACTGGGCTACGATTTGCGCCGATCGCTGCACACGCATGATCTGGAAACAGCAAGGAAAGCTCGCGGGGCGGTCGTAGAAGAACTCCGTGCCGAGATTGAAAAAATTCGTAAGGAACAGAGCAATATGGCGGATGAGCATGGAGCAACGGTGGTCGATATCAAGGCAGGGGCCGCTGAAAAAAAGGCGGGTGTGCAGCGGATTGATGAGCACATCGTAGAAATAGTGAGCGATTCCGGGGAGGGTGCGCAGAAATGCGGGCAGACTTTCGGGGCGATCAGCGGCAAGATGGGTAATGGTGTCTGGACGGTTGAGATCATACCGGCCGAGATTCAACCGCCGCCGCGCCAACCTGACGGCGCAAGCGGTAACCGTATACGGTTCGGCTCAAAATACATGACCAATATGGGCAACGAGGCGGATCTGGTGGTCGCTTTCAACGAGCAGGTGCTTTATTCCCGTATAGTCAACAATGCATACAAGCCGGGCACCATCGTGCTGCTGGAAAATATGTGGGCTGATGATCCGTTCGAG
>PBZD01000064.1 GCA_002729875.1 Chromatiales bacterium
CAGTCAACGCAATTAGCGACAAAAGACACCAGCCCACTAAAATCAGGGGAAAAAAGGCACGCGCTCGACCGATTTCTCCACGCACGACCAATGGCAGTTCGCCATCCAGACCAAGCAGCAAAACCCGACCACATAAAACCGCCACCGAAGTGATAAATAAGTACCGGGCTAACTCACCAGAAGGTAAAAATGGCAGCACAAATAGCAAAAACAGCAGCCGAGCAGAAAACGATCCAAGCTGCCACATCCCACCATGCAGCGATTCTTTCAGAACAAATTGAAGCTGCTTGAACAGAAGCTTGAATTACCGGGCTAGAATGAATTAACTGCCGCAACCGAGATAGCCAGATTATAAATAATCTGCGTAATACTCGACCACTGCGCCAATGATGGCATTTGGTCCGTATCCATCGGAACCACAATCGTATCACCCGGATTAATCTTCGTACCGCCACCTCTGAACCACCGCGACGAACGCCCCGTCTGCACCGATCCATTCGCACGCACAACATAGATTCGCTTTGCATCCGCGTTGGACGTCAACCCACCGCTTGACTGAATATATGAATCACGCCCTTTACGATCCTGAAACAAATGAGAAGTGGCATACTGGACTTCGCCCAACACCGTCACCTCCTGAGATCGATAGGGAACATGAAGCCTGTCGCCATCCCTTAATACAATATCTTTGTCTGGATTACCGGCAGCCTGTAGCACCGCATCCAGGTTGATCACCAAACGACCTGTCGGCTGACTATTGCCGATCTGCTCAAGCAAAGACTGACCCACTGTCATGGCCGATTGTGCATTGCCGGTGGGATCGGCTGAAGCACGCAGGGCCAGGCCTGCGAGATCTGCTTCCAGGCGATTCTCCAGCGTTCTGAGTTGCTCGGCTTCCCTCTCCCGCAAACTCTGCCGCGTAAACACGCTGCCGCCTGGAAAGGCCAGGGATGTCATACCGCCCGCTCGCTCCAACACAGAACTGAGGGTCTCGCCCGGACGCGCCGGATAAGTACCGGGGAAACGAACCTCGCCGAGAATCTCCACTTCAAACTGATCGGCCCAGGCGGGGATTTCCTTAATATTCAGATAATCGAAGGGAGCCAACTTCAAGTCTGCCTCAGCACTTCCTGCCCTGATGGCAGCCAGGTCGATAGCAATAAGCACAGTGGTGCGGCTACCCTTTCCGTTCACGATATAGCGCGTTAATTCAGCTTCGGCAATAAAAGCTGCCGCACTCAACCCACCGCCGGCTCGCAACAAATCGCTGATATGCATATCTGCTTCAAGAGGGTAAGAACCCGGCGCCGGAATTTGACCCGAAATCTTTACCATCTGGAAAGGGTCATCATGTGTAGATTGCGCTTCAAGCTCTAACAAAACTGCTTTTATGGCAGCGCTGCGTACCATCCCAAGCTCGAACACGGTTATGTGGTCGCGTTGATGTAACAATATGTTCGACATTGACTCGGGCTGTAAGCGGGCGGCCCGCAAATCCGCTGATATTATCGATGCCTGGCGATTCGGCCCGACCTCACGACGGATTAACAAATAACCCAGGTCGGCTTGCGCCCGCAGATATTTATCACTGCCCAGAAAATCGGCAATCGTCATGCCGGGCTGCCACTCGTAACTTCCCGGTCGAGTCACATGCCCGCCAAGATAAACTGCATTCTCACGATTTTCCAATACCGGGTAGATCGTCAGTATATCGCCGTCTTGGAGAGGCTTGCTTAAATCTGTTTGCCCCAGAAGGTCCAGAGTCTCGACAGAACGGACTCCAGCCCGGGTTACCCGGCGCATACGAACACTCTTCGCATCTGCCGCAGGCAATAAACCGCCGGCCAGGTTTAAAAGATCTTCAACTGTTGCACCCTGGGCCAACTCATAGAGCGCCGGCCGACGGATTTCACCGTCTATACCTATCAGGGTTGTTGCCGGTGGGATAAATACGACATCACCTGCCTGAAGCTGGGCATCATTACTGCTATCACCATTAAGCAATAGCGCATACAGATCCAGTTGCTTGACCAGCTTGCCGTTACGCTTCAGCTGTATATTGCGCAGGGAACCGATTTTTGTGATACCGCCGGCAGAGAACAGGGCGTGGGTAATTCGCGCGAGGCTGTTAAGGCTATAGCCGCCGGGGTGTTCCACATCGCCGACCACAAACACCTGTATGGACCGCAACGCGCCCATAGTGATCGAAACTTCAGTGCCGATGAGTTGTTCATCTACACGGTGCTCGATATCGTCTTTCAATTCACCGAAAGTGAGACCCGCTACCGATCGCGGACCCAGCTTGGGCAAGTTGATGGTGCCGTCCCGGTTCACGCGCAGCGTTACTTCATAATTTTCCGTACCGTAAAGCTGCGCATTAATCGTATCGCCCGGACCGAGCACATAATCTCGCGGCACGGGCAAATGATCGGCGGCTCCAAGGTCGAAGGCACCCTGCCCGCTTAGGCCGGTCTGTTGCAGTTCTGACAAGTCCTGCCCCAATGCGGACACCGACCGTTGAGCCCCAAAAATATCATAGCCGAAGGGCTGCAGGGCGGCCGAACCGGATGGAGTCAAAGGTAAAATCGTAACGGTGAAATTCAGCATGGCGAATAGCGGTTCAGCACTCAATCGCAACGCCACATCTTCGGCAGGCAGACCGGCCAGGGGAATGGACGCTATGCCGGGCAGGTCCAGAATCCCGAGTCTGTCAAGTTTCACCAAGCGGCTACCCAGCAGACGAGACCGATTCGGGTCCGCCATAAAGTCACTTACCGCACCGGGTTCTGCATCTTCTTTAAGTATCGAGACTATCACCAGGGTGTCATCACCCTTGACAAGAAGTTCTTCGTCACCCAGCAGATTCAGAATATCCTGATTGTAATTATGTATCCACGAAGTCCCCTTAGACCCGGGCAACGCCTCAACCTGGCCCGGCACGCTGTCCTTCGGCATTTGTCCGATTCCGGCACCCCCGCCACCTTGTACAGCACTCAGAATCGCCGCCTGCTGACTGGGCGACAAACTCTGAAACATGCGCAACTGGTCCGGAGTCAGACCGGCAATTTGTGCGGAGGCGGCAGACAAGCCGACGAGGAAAAGAAACCAAACAGACAGTACCAAACGGAAGCGTTTCAACGTCATGAAAAAAGCATCTTTTAGGTTAAGCGCGTTGACCGGACAGCCAACATCCCCCAGCACATTCAGTCACATTGAGGGAAGAGGCAACGACGCCATGAATGTTAAGGCCACAGCCCCCAGTCCGCAAGCATTCCGCCATGGACCGGGACATTATTGATTATTGATTATTGATTATCGATGCCTAGCGGCGGCGGCGAATGAGGTTCGCGATACCCGGGAGCACAGCATGATCGTCACCGGCCAGCGCCACACTCATCTGCACCGCCAGACCCTTGCCCAGCTCCACCCCCCACTGGTCAAACGGGTTAATCCCCCAGATCACGCTCTGCACGAAAACTTTGTGCTCATAGAGCGCAACCAGCGCACCGAGACTGCGCGGTCCCAGCTGGTCCATCAGCAGCACGCTCACCGAACGGTTGCCCGGATGCGCCTTGTGCGCCGCCAGGCGCGCCACATCAGCCTCAGAACGGCCTGCAGCAGAGAGATCGGCCGCCACTGCTTCAGCCGGGTAACCGCGGGCAAATGCTTCAGCCTGGGCCAGCATATTGCCCAGGCCCTGCAGGTGCTGATCTGCATAACGGCTCGAGGCGACGACTGGAGCGATGAAATCCAGGCTGACCCGAGCATTCCCCTGGTGCAGCAACTGGAAAAATGAGTGCTGCGCATTGGATCCCGGTTCGCCCCAGATCACGGTGCCGGTAGCGTAATCGACCGGCTGACCATCACGGGTTACGCCTTTGCCATTACTTTCCATCTCAAGCTGTTGCAGGAAAGCCGGGAAGTACCGCAGCCGCTGGTCATAGGGCAACACCGCATGACTCGCCGTGGCCAGGAAGTTTTGCTGCCAGACACCGAGCAGACCAAGCAAAACGGGTAAGTTATCCGCAAATGGTGCCGATTCAAAATGATCATCCATGCTGGCCGCACCAGCGAGGAGTTCGCGAAAATTGTCTGCCCCAATACCGATCGCGACGCTGAGCCCGACAGCCGACCACAGCGAGTAACGCCCGCCGACCCAGTCCCAGATCTTAAAACGCAGGTTATTGCCAATGCCAAAACGATCCATCGCCTCGGCATTCACTGAAATCGCCGCAAAATGGCTGCCGATCGCTGCGGCGGGCATCCTCTCAAGAAACCACTGCCGGGCAGCATCGGCATTCAGCTGGGTTTCAATCGTCTTAAAGCTCTTGGAGCAGATGATGAATAATGTAGTTTCCGGGCGGACCTGGTCGAGAACATCAGCCAGCTGTGTCCCGTCAATGTTCGACACAAAATGTAACCGTACCGCCGGATCGCGATATTCGGCCAGTGCGGAATCGAGCATGACCAGCCCCAGGTCTGAGCCACCAATGCCAATATTCACAACATCCGTAATCCGCTCACCGGTGGCGCCTGTATGCACGCCACTGCGCACCGCCTCAGCAAAGGTCAGGAATTTCTCCCGCTCAGCGTGCACCAGCGGCATGACATCCTCACCATCAACCACCAATGGACGACCAGCATCCCGGCGCAATGCCGTGTGCAAAGCCGGACGATCCTCAGTGTTGTTCACCCGCGCGCCGCTCAACAGGGATTCGATCCATGCCGCCAGTTGGCGCTCCTCTGCAAGCTGTAACAGCAACCCGATGGTCTCCTCGCTCAGCAGATGCCGCGAGTAATCGAGCACCAGGCCGCAAGCCCCACGGGAAAGCGCCTCGTAACGTCCCGGCTCGTCCAGCAAAGCGCTTGAATGAAGATCACCAACCGATTGCCGGTGCGTTTCAAGCGCCCGCCAGTTGGCGCAGTCTTGCAGGCCGGAAGCGGAGGCAATCAATTCAGCTAGCGTAGTCATTTCAATTCCAGAAATTGGCAATCATTACTGCCTGGCACCAATTGTCTTGTTACAGCCTGACGTTATGGTAGTCGACATACCAGTCAACAAACTGTTTAACACCCTCTTCTACCAAGGTTGACGGGCGGTAGCCTACGGCATCCACCAGCGATTGCGAATCCGCGTAGGTATCGGGTACATCGCCGGGCTGCAGCGGCAACAGGTTCTTCTCTGCCTTGCGGCCGAGGCAATCTTCGAGCGCCTCAATGTAGTGCATCAACTCAATCGGCCGATTATTGCCGATGTTGTAAATCCTGTACGGCACGTTACTCGTCGCCGGATCCGGATCATCCGAATTCCAGTCCGGGTTTGGCGTTGCGACGGTATCCAGAGAAGCGATAACGCCCTGCGCAATATCATCGACAAAAGTGAAATCGCGGCGGTGATTGCCGTAATTGAATACATCAATTGGCTCACCGGCAAGAATACTCTTGGTAAACAGGAACAAGGCCATATCCGGCCGGCCCCAGGGCCCGTAGACCGTGAAAAAACGCAGGCCGGTGGTCGGCATGGCGTACAGGGAAGAATAAGAATGCGCCATCAATTCGGTCGCTTTCTTGGTCGCCGCATATAAAGCCAGCGGATGATCGACATTCTGGTGTACCGAGAACGGCATATTGGTATTTGCACCATAAACCGAGCTGGTCGAAGCATACACAAGATGTTCGACATCATGATGCCGACAACCTTCAAGCACATGCAGCGTACCGACGACATTGCTGTCTACATAGGAATGCGGATGCTCAATCGAATGACGGACGCCGGCCTGGGCGGCTAAATGAATAACGCGGTCAATGCCAGTTGCGGCGAACAGTGCCTCCACTGCCGAACGATCAGCGAGATCAATTTTCTCGAAACTAAAAGCAGGCGATTGCTGGAGAATCGCCAGACGGGCCAATTTCAGATTAACGTCGTAATAATCATTCAGGTTATCAAGACCGATAACCTCGTCACCACGTTCCAGCAACAACTGGCTGACCCGAAAGCCGATAAAACCAGCCGCACCTGTTACCAATATCTTCATTATCCAATAGCCTGCAACCGTGCGGCGTTAAAGACGCACGACA
Organism: Chromatiales bacterium; assembly: GCA_002729875.1. Taxonomy (GTDB): domain Bacteria; phylum Pseudomonadota; class Gammaproteobacteria; order Steroidobacterales; genus SMWD01. The sequence goes on from PBZD01000064.1 coordinate 6,079, forward strand.
AGGTTATAAATACGCAATCGTCGAGAATGGCGATCATAACCGCGCCCGGCATGAAACACCCTGCTTTATATTACATCGACAAACTCTGCAACTGCGGGCAGCTAACATGCGCATTCTTTTGAGCTTATTCCGATTTTGCTATGCCATCCGTGACATTATAGTAAATAAATCACCGCTAATAATCCGGCAATGCTCATGGTAATCGTATAGGGCAAAGCCATCAGCACCATCCGCCCGTATGACAGACGAATCAACGGAGCCAGCGCCGAGGTCAGCAGAAACAGGAATGCCGCCTGACCATTCGGGGTGGCCACACTGGGAATATTCGTACCGGTGTTGATTGCCACTGCAAGCAAATGGAACTGTTCGAGCGTAATATCGCCATTGAGCAGCGCATTCTTGACCTCAGAGATATAGACCGTCGCAACAAAGACGTTATCACTGATCATCGACAACACGCCATTCGCCACATAGAACATCGCAGTGCGCGTGCTGCCCTCAAGTGCAAGCACATAATCTGTAACCGGCGTGAACAGGTGCTGGTCATGAATTACTGCAACGATTGCAAAAAAGACCACCAACAGTGAGGTAAACGGCAATGCTTCTTCGAAAGCATGGCCGATCCGGTGCTCCTCGGTAATACCGTTGAAGGCCGTAGCCAGCACGATAATCATCAAACCGATCACACCCACCTCGGCAAGATGCAGACCAAGAGCAATGGCGAGCAAAACGGCACAACCTGCCTGCACAATCATAATGGCTTTTTGCCGGCTTGTACGGCGTGCCGTTTCGAATTGATCGTAATCGTTCAGGATTTCACGAACTGCCGGCCTGAGCCTTGCGCCATATCCGAACCAGCCAAGGGCCTCGAGGCTAACGCAAGTCAGCAATCCAATAATCAGCACCGGAATTGTAACGGGGGCCATGTGCAGGAAAAAACCTACAAACTCCCAGCCGGCTTCCTTGGCAATCAACAGATTCTGCGGCTCACCAACAAGTGTGGTTACGCCCCCAAGCGCAGTACCCACTAAAGCATGCATGACCAGGTTACGCAGGAAAGCCCGAAACTGGTCGAGATCCTCGCGGTGCAATTCATGGACCTCATCGTCGGCCGACTGGTCATGATCCTGCTCATAATCGTAACCTGATGCAACCTTGTGATAAACGCCGTAAAAGCCTTCGGCAACAGTAATGACAACCGCCGTCACGGTCAGCGCATCAAGAAAGGCCGATAACAGGGCCGCCACGGCACAAAACAAAAATGACAGCGCTACTTTGGAACGGACCCCCAGCAAAATTTTTGTAAATGTGAACAGCAGCATCTCTTTCAGAAAGTAAATGCCGGCCACCATGAACATCAGCAACATGATGACGGGGAAATTTCGTATGGTCTCCGCATAGATGGCTTCGGGCGTCGTCAGACCAATCACCACCGCTTCTATGGCCAGCAATCCTCCAGGCTGCAGCGGATAGCACTTCAAGGCCATGGCCAGGCAAAAGATGAATTCAGCGATCAATAACCAGCCGGCAACGAATGTTCCCAGGGTGAATGCAATTACAGGATTCAACAGTAAAAACCCGACGATGGTCAGTTTGAACCAACCGGGACAGTGACCGAGAAAATTCTCAGCAAAAGCCTTGCGCATAGTCTGCGTCATCAAAAAAAAGCCTTGAAATACAAAGAACCGCGATTTTAGTATGCAAATACCCAAAGCACCAAGCTCCGTGCATACCCCTACAACCACCCCTATGGTTAATATTTACCTTTCCAGTTTGGACCAGACTGCACCATCTTCTGCACTTTTTTCAATCAGATCGAGCTGCCGGGTGTGTGCTGCCAGATCTGCCTCAGATGCTTTCACGACAACCAGTTCGAGGTTGCTTCTGTTAATTGTTTCAGCGCCCCCCGTTGGTTGATCATGCCGGGCAACTTTATGCTCGAATGACAAAGCGCCCTGACCACCGGTCATCGCCAGGTATACATCGGCCAGCAACTGAGCATCGAGCAACGCCCCATGAAAGTCGCGGCCTGAATTATCGACGCTGTAGCGCTTGCACAGTGCATCGAGACTATTGCGCTGACCCGGATGAATCTCACGCGCCATGCGCAGGGTATCAATAACCGTGCAAACCGAAGCAATGTTGGTTGACAGCAAATCCGCGCACTGAAATTCATTATCCAGAAAACCGACATCAAAGTCGGCATTGTGAATAATCAGTTCGGCGCCCGATACGAACTCGATAAAAGCCTCAGCGACTGCAGCAAAACGTGGCTTGTCGGCCAGCATCTTGCTGGAAATACCGTGCACCCTGTGCGCTGCTTCATCTATATCCCGATCCGGCTGGACATACTGATGATAGGTCTCGCCGGTGCGCCGGCGATTGATCAATTCAACACAACCGATCTCAATGACTCGATGCCCTTCAGACACTTCCAAACCTGTCGTTTCGGTATCGAGCACCACCTGCCTCATCGGTCTATCCCCACTCTGGTTATACTTGCGTCACTCAATTTAACGGCTCCGATCCCGACTATCGGCATTCAGTAGCGTTTCATCAAGCCCGCGGTTTGCCAGTTCGTCCGCCCGTTCATTACCGGGATCACCCGCATGACCCTTTACCCAACGCCAGGTAACCTGATGGCTGCCGGCCGCTCCGTCCAGGGCCTGCCACAAATCCTGATTCTTAACCGGTTTTTTGGCGGCCGTCTTCCAGCCACGTCGCTTCCAGTTATCCAGCCACTCGTCAATACCACGGCGGACATACTCCGAGTCGGTATAAACCGTGACACTGCAATTTTTCTTCAGTGCCTGCAAGCCACGTATTGCGGCAGTTAACTCCATGCGATTATTGGTTGTCTCCAGTTCGCCGCCACAGATTTCCTTTTCCCGTCCGTCCGCCAGCAACAAAGCTCCCCAACCACCCGGACCCGGATTACCGCGGCACGCTCCATCCGTGTAAATCTCAATCCGGCTCATGCAACGTTACGGGTCGACGGGTTAACCAGGCTGCCAACAAATCTGCGCTTCAGATTCCAGGCCGGTTTGATCGGCGTCACGGTATAAAGCGTCTTCCTGGCAACCAGCATATAGCAACCGGCAAACGGTGCATGCCGACGCCAGACCTCCAGCGCAGCGGTAAAACTCAACCGCATGGCTCGAAATAAACGATTGGCGCGACGCGCAGGATCACTCTGCTGATTTTTGCCGATCTTGCCTTCCGCCAGCGCAGCCGCACGCCGGTTTCGTCTGCCGGTACGGCGAAGAATCGGCGCCGGAAAATAATGAAATGATGAATGATTGATTGAGAAATTCAGCAACCGTAGCCAATCCCTTAACCGATGTTCCGAAATCAGCCGGCTACATCCCGGTGGGAACCGGCGGCGTGACAACAGGTGTCTCAACCCCCACAAACTGACTGGATTGAAGCCGAGAATCACGACATGGCCATCAGAGCGCAGAACCCTGTCAAGTTCGCGCAAGATGCCGTGCGGATCATCGTGGGTTTCAAGTATATGCGGCAGCAGGACAACATCTATCGAATCACTCGCGATCCCGAGGCAATTTGCCGCCGTGACCAGATCAGGCGAATCTTCCGTAGCACTACCTGTAACCGCAGTTCGCTTGGTGCGGGCAAAGCGTTGAAATTCATTCCCGCCCCACACACCAATCTGCAGAAACTGGTCACCAAAAATACTCTCAAGTGCCAGCCGCACCCGGATACTCTCCTGGCGAAGCAAACTTTGTCCGGTTGTTGTTTCAAGCCAACTGGTCTCGCTCATCAGTACAAACAAACCCTGTCTTACCTGCAGAATCTACACGTTATAATACAGAACACCGGCACCAAAATTCGAATTCAGCCGGATTTTCTTGTTCACGTAATAATCCGATTATTTATCTGCAAACATAGCAAGCGGCTCTTTTCGTCGTACAATGCCCCGCATACGCAGCTGGTTCAGGTGGAATATGGGATTTCTGGAAGGTAAAAAAGCGCTAATAACAGGCATAGCAAGCGACCGCTCTATTGCCTGGGGGACTGCACAAGTCATGGCACGTGAGGGCTGTGAGCTCGCCTTCACATACCAAGGGGACAAAATCAAGGATCGGGTCATTGGCTTTGCCGAGCAAATCGACAGTTCACTGTGCATGCCGATGGATGTCACGGATGACGAACAAATCGATGCCGTATTTCGAACACTGAACAAGGAGTGGGACGATCTTGATATTATTCTGCACTCAATCGGATTCGCGCCCCGCGATCAAATGTCCGGTGATTACCTTGAAACCGTCAATCGTGAAGGCTCACATGTCGCCCACGATGTCTCCAGCTACAGCTTCCCGGCACTGGCCAAAGCCGGTAGGTCCATGCTCAGGGCAAATAGCTCCCTGGTGACGCTTAGTTACCTCGGCGCCGCACGGGCTATTCCAAGCTACAATATTATGGGGCCGGCCAAAGCCAGCCTCGAAGCCAATGTGCGTTTTATGGCGGCCGATCTTGGCAAGCACGGCATCCGGGTCAACGGCATCTCCGCAGGGCCGATTAAAACACTTGCAGCGATGGGTATCGGCGGAATTCGCGGCATGATGACTCAGTTTGAAAAAGTTGCACCTTTGCGTCGCACCATCACGACAGAAGAAGTTGGCAACGTTGTTGCATTTCTCAGCTCGGATCTCGCCTCAGGCATTACGGGTGAAATCATCTATGTAGATGCCGGCTACAACATCCTTGGATTTGGTATCAGCTGACCAGTTTGGGTAATTGCCGCCTGGCGCCAATACCCCGGTTAAGGCAGCAGCTTGGTGTCTTCACCCTCGAGCCGGGCGATAATCACCGCGCAACTCGCATCACCAAATACGTTAATACTGGTGCGTGCCATATCCAGAATTCGATCAAATACAAATAGCACGGCAATCGCCTCAACCGGCAGTCCAACGGCAGCAAGAATAATCGCAATCGCCACCAATGAGGCAGAAGGAATCCCGGCTACACCAATCGATGTGACCAACGCGATGACAACGATTGAGAACTGCACCGTAAAGCCAAGTTCAAGGCCATACGCCTGAGCCAAAAACATTGCGGCCATGCACTCATACAACGCCGTACCGTTCATGTTTACCGTCGCCCCCAGAGGCAGGACAAAACTGCTGATCCGGTTCGACACGCCGGCATCATTCTCCACGCAATCCATGGTGACGGGCAATGTGGCCGAAGATGATGCGGTTGAAAACGCCATTAACATCGCGGGTGATATCGCCCGGAAGGTAGCCGACGGCGATACCCGTCCGACCCAGCGCAGCAACAACGGCAATGTGATCAGAGCATGCACCAGTAGCGCTGTCATCACGACGAATGCAAATACCAACAACGGCTGTGCCGCATCAAAGCCGGTCTTGGCTACGACTCGGGCAACCAGCCCGAACACCCCGATCGGTGCAAACTTCATGACCCATTCGGTCATATGCATCATGACCTGAAATATGCCACTGAAAAAGCGAAATAAAGGCTCGGCAAGATTATCTTCGAGCTTGGTCATGAAATAACCGAATAACAAACAGAAAAATATGATGCCAAGCATCGATCCTTCTGCAGCAGCCCGAACGATATTGGTTGGCACCATGCGCAGGAAAATCTGCACGACATCGCCGACTCCCTTACCGCCAACCTGCGCAAGTAATTCGCCTGTATCCGCATGTAATGCCAGCAACTCACCGACCGGCTGGCCATTTTGAACCCCCGGCTGCACAAGGTTTACCAGCAACAACCCGACAAGAATCGCAAACAGAGTCGTCAGAGCATAGAACAGCAGCGTCTTGCCACCCAGTTGCCCAAGATGCCCGGAAGTTCCTATACCTGCCACACCAACGACGATTGACGAACCGATTAGCGGTACGATCAGCATCTTCAGCGCATTGATAAATAACGTCCCGACAAAGTCAAAGACCGCGTAAAAAGTAACGGGACCGATTGTTGCAGTATCACCGGCAAAGTAACCGACCACTGAAGCCAGCCCAATAGCAATCAGAATCTGCCAATGGAGCGCAAGTCCTGTTAGTTTGCTAATCACTGCCGAGTGTCGCTTCAGAATGTCTCGGCCTGATCAAACAGATTCGGCGCAACAATGACTTTGGCCTGCTCGCGCAAATCGGCAATTAACGCATAAAGCGTATTATTACCGAACTGCTGCGCCAGCAATTGTTTGCGTTGATCTCGCGCCTCCCGCGGAATTGTGTCGGCACGCCCGACCTCGACTTTATCCAGTCGGAAAACCGCATAACCACCTGTGGATAATGACATTCCACGATAATCCCTGGCTCCATCAACATCCGGATGAGGCGCTCTGTAGATCTCTGCCAGCAATTCTGCCGCTATCTCATTCGAGCTGCGCCTCAACGCACCGGGACGCAGAACCTCAATATCATATTCAGCGGCTATATCCTCAAGTATCAAGCCAGTCTTGAGCCGCGTCAGAATCTCTTCACCACGTTCCCGGGCGATATCGCCTGCCTGCTGTAATTGAACGCTGGCTTCAACCCGTTCTCTGATCTCTGTCAACGGCTGCAGAACCGAGGGCCGATGCTCAGCAACACGCAGAATGACCGCACTGTCCTCGGCCGTCTCAATGAGCGGACTGTTTTCACCATCTTCGAGTACAGCGAGGCTGAACACCGCATCAACCATCAATGCATTATAACCAAACGGTGGTCCACCATTACGCGTAAATTGCTCGACCCTTTGCACCTTGATGCCGGTTTCGGACTCAACGACATCGAGGCTGGTCGGGTTTTCCAGTGCCAGGTCATCAATCTGTTCAGCCAGCGCATAAAAAAGATCAGCAGATTCCTGTTTCGTCAACTCGTCGCGCAGTTCATCGTGAACTTCTGCGAAAGAACGCAACGAGCCCGGCCTGATCGCATCCAGGCGTATGATGTGATAACCGAATTCAGTACGCACCGGTGCCGAAATCGCACCCATCTCAAGCTCAAATAAAGCCGTCTCAAAAGCCTCAACGTTGTCTCCGCGACCCGCCCAGCCCAGATCACCACCCTGCGCACCCGACACCGAGTCATCAGAGTATTCGCCGGCCAAATCCGCAAACTGCTCACCATCAAGGATACGCTGATGAAGTTCACCAGCCAGCGTACGGGCCGCACCCTCATCCGTATCATCATCAATGGCTATCAGTATGTGCCGACCCTGTCGCTGCTCTTCAGCAACGTAACGATCCGCATTGGCTTGGTAATAATCCTGAATAACCTGTTCATCGATACTCACCTCGGCAGCAATGTCGTCAAGTTGAATCTCGACATACTCAAGGCTGACGCTCTCCGGCTCCCTGAACTCATCAGGATTTGCCTCGTAATACACCTGCAGGTCTTTATCATTGACCGTGATGCCAACTGCAATATCAGCAGGCTCAAGCACCATGATTGTTGCCTCTCGCACTTCGGCAAGCAGTTTTATATAACGACGAAATTCGCTTGGAGTAAAGAAAGAACTGGCCACTATCGAGTCTTCGAACTGCTGGACCGCCAACTGCGCTCGTTGCTCACTTTCAAAATACTCGGGAGAAAACCCCTGGCTTGCCAGGGTCGCGAGATAACTTTCCCGGGAAAAAGCTCCACCAACCTGGAATGCGGGCTCACTGCCGATAGCATTTAACAAACGGTTATCGCCTACCCTGAACCCTGAGTCATGCACGTATTGAGTTACAACCTTGTTGCGCACCAGCGCCTCAAGCACATTACGCTTTATCTGCTCCTGCAAGACCTCAGGCAGGTTACCCTGAAAAGCCTCCAGTTGGCGCGCCAGCTGATTCTGCACAGCTCGCTGGTAAGCGTTCTGCCCGATCTCTTCGCCATTGACTTCGGCAACAGCATTAGTGGTCACGCCACCCTGATCCATGTTCCCGAATGAAATAACCAGTGTTAAACCAATTACACCGATAACACCGATAGCGACAACACCAGTAAAACGTTCGCGAATAAATTGTAGCATTGCGGCTCCATCTTAAATAAAGAATAGGGCTTTATTGTAAAGTACCAGACACAAAAAAAGCGTCACTCACATGACGCTTTTTTATTCCTGTTGGCGGAGCGGACGGGACTCGAACCCGCGACCCCCGGCGTGACAGGCCGGTATTCTAACCAGCTGAACTACCGCTCCCCAGGAAATCAATACCGGATAAATGGTGGGTGCTGAGGGGATCGAACCCACGACCTACGCCTTGTAAGGGCGTCGCTCTCCCAGCTGAGCTAAGCACCCGAAAGGAATAAGCCAGCCAGCATTACTACGCCACCGAACAATAACGGTGGCGTAGTATAACCGTTCTAATATCTGGATACGCCTGACTTAAAAAGTCCCACGATTCAAAAGGCGCGCTAGTTTACGGCATCCTTAAGAGCTTTGCCAGCCTTGAAACCAGGCACATTGCTGGCCTTTATCTGAATAGCTTCACCCGTTCTTGGGTTGCGACCCATACGCGCCGCACGCGCCTTGACAGAAAAGGTTCCAAAACCAACCAATGAAACCTGACCACCACCTTGCAGTGTGCCTGTAACAGCATTAACAACAGCATCAACAGCTCGAGTTGCATCGGCCTTTGATAAACCAGTTTGACTGGAGACATTCGTAATCAAATCACCCTTATTCATTTAAGTACTGCCTTTTGTAAAAAAATGGATTTTATTCCCTATCGCCAAAAACGATGACGACTCTTAAAGCAAAACATGTAACTACCTTCAACGTTGACCTTATACCAACTGGCAAAAACCGCTGTCAACAAAAAGTTTCCAGGACGTCATTATTTGGAGTTAATGGGCGCGAACACCTTTCGACGTGCTGCCGGTTTTTTCCAGTGCCTTTTCCTTACCGATCACCTGCGCATTATCCTTAGGGACGGGCAAACGCTGCAAGGCCAACTGCAAAACATCATCAATCCATTTTACCGGAATAATATTTAGCTTGTCTTTGATATTTCTTGGAATTTCAGCCAGATCTTTCTCATTTTCCTGAGGAATTATTGCGGTTGTTATACCGCCACGATGAGCCGCAAGCAGCTTTTCCTTGAGCCCGCCAATCGGTAAAACCTCTCCACGCAAAGTGATTTCACCAGTCATGGCAACATCCGCACGCACCGGGATACCGGTTAAAGACGATACCAGTGCCGTACACATGCCTACCCCGGCACTCGGCCCGTCTTTTGGCGTCGCACCTTCCGGCAAATGAAAATGAAGATCAAAATTCTGATAAAAATCTTCTTTAATACCAAGGACTTCAGCGCGACTTCGAATAACAGTAGTGGCCGCCTGAATTGACTCAAGCATGATGTCGCCAAGTTGACCGGTATGAATATGCTTACCCTTGCCCGGTACAACCGTTGCTTCAATTGTCAATAATTCACCACCAACCTCAGTCCAGGCCAGACCGGTCACTTGCCCGACCTGATCCTTTTCTTCCGCACGTCCATAACGATAGCGAGGCACCCCAAGATACTTTTGCAGGCTCTTCGGCACAATGTGTAGCTGTTTATCACGCGGTGACAGCAATAAGTTCTTGACGACTTTTCGACAAATCTTGGCGATTTCACGCTCGAGATTTCTCACCCCGGATTCTCGCGTATAGTATCGAATAATGTTACGAATCGCTGTATCGGCAATAGCGAGTTCTTTCCCCTTTAATCCATTCGCTTTCAATTGCTTCTGGACCAGATAGTTGCGTGCAATATTCAGCTTCTCATCCTCGGTGTAACCGGGAATGCGAATAACCTCCATACGATCCAGTAAAGGCGCAGGAATATTAAGCGTATTGGCCGTGCAAACGAACATGACATCGGAAACATCGAACTCAACTTCCAGATAGTGATCAGCGAATGTTGCATTCTGTTCCGGGTCGAGAACCTCAAGCAATGCCGACGATGGGTCACCACGAAAATCCATCGACATCTTGTCTACTTCATCAAATAAAAATAATGGGTTACGTACACCAACCTTGCCAAGGTTCTGCACAATCTTACCCGGCATGGAACCGATATAAGTGCGACGATGGCCGCGAATTTCTGCCTCATCACGCACCCCACCGAGCGACATCCGGACAAACTTGCGATTCGTCGCCCTTGCAATGCTCTTGCCAAGGGAAGTTTTACCTACTCCCGGCGGACCGACCAGGCACAGTATCGGGCCCTTGAGTTTTTTAACCCGTTGCTGAACTGCCAGATACTCGAGGATGCGCTCCTTGACCTTTTCAAGCCCGTAGTGATCCTCTTCCAGGATACCCTCGGCTTTTTCAAGATCACGATAAATTTTCGAGCGTTTTTTCCACGGCACTTTGACCAGCCAATCAATGTAATTGCGGACCACCGCCGCTTCTGCCGACATAGGCGACATCATCTTGAGCTTGTTGAGTTCGGAGGTCACTTTTTCGTGCGCCTCAGAACTCATGCCCGAATCCGCAATTTTCTTCTCAAGGTCAGCAATCTCGTTCGGTGCATCTTCCATGTCACCGAGTTCTTTCTGGATCGCCTTCATTTGTTCGTTGAGGTAATACTCCCGCTGGCTCTTCTCCATCTGTTGCTTGACTCGTCCGCGAATGCGCTTTTCGATTTGCAACATGTCGATCTCGGAGTCGATCAGCCCCATGACATGCTCTAACCGTTCCCGTACCCCTTCGATGGCCAGAACTTTCTGTTTTTCATCAAGCTTCAATGACATATGTGCGGCGATGGTGTCAGCCAGGCGACCGGGTTGATCGATACCGGATAGCGATGTCAGGATCTCCGGTGGCACTTTCTTGTTCAGCTTGACGTAATGTTCAAACTGGGAAATTACTGAACGTTTGAGGACGTCAACTTCCCGTGATGCGCTGTCCTGATCTTCTTTAATCAGTCGAATATCAGCTGAAAAGTATTCATCTGTATACGGCTGGACCAGCGCAGCCCGTGCACCACCTTCGACAAGAACCTTGACGGTTCCATCCGGCAGCTTAAGCAGTTGCAGGATCGTTGCCAGCGTTCCGAGCTGGTAAATGTCGTCTATGGCAGGCTCGTCAATATCCGCCTGCTTCTGGGCAACAAGCAAAATCTGTTTATCCGAGTTCATCGCCTCATCCAGGGCAACAATTGACTTTTCCCGGCCAACAAACAGCGGGATAACCATATGCGGATATACAACAACATCACGCAATGGCAGAATCGGCACGCGGCTATGCAACTGCTGGCCTTGCTCGGACATAAAATTCTCCAAAATCTATAAATGCGCAACCGGGCTTAATTGGCAGAGCAACCCTATACTGCGCAACAACATCGCAAAATAGCGGTTTCTGCAACCCTTTGCCCCAGTTATATGGGGGCGTTGTACTCATTACTCAAGTATCTGCTGAATCAGGGCCCGTCCGAACCTGTTGACAGCTGATCTTCATCAATCGGCGCCAGCGGCGCTGTTTCATCTGATTCGTGGATAACGTAAGGCGTTATTTCTCCAGTAACAACCGCCTCATCTACCACCACCTTTCGGGCATTCGTCAGTGACGGCAACTCGTACATGGTTTCCAGCAGGATGCCTTCAAGAATGGTTCGCAGGCCGCGCGCACCGGTCTTGCGCTGCATGGCCCGATTGGCAATTGCCCGCAGCGCATCTTCCCTGAACTCTAGTTCAGCGCCCTCCATGTCGAACAATTTCTGGTATTGCTTCGTCAGTGCGTTACGTGGTTCGACGAGAATGGTTACCAGGGCATCCTCATCGAGTTCCTCGAGTGTCGCCACGACCGCCAGTCGACCGACAAACTCGGGAATCAGACCAAACTTGATCAGGTCTGCCGGTTCGACATCGTGCAATAACTCACCGATATTCGGCTTTTCTTCGCTCTTCTTGACTTCGGCTACAAATCCGATGCCACCATGCTCGGACCTGTCGCGGATAATCTTGTCCAGCCCCGCGAAGGCTCCGCCGCAAATAAACAGGATGTTGGTCGTATCGACCTGCAGGAATTCCTGTTGCGGGTGCTTGCGCCCTCCCTGGGGCGGAACCGAGGCAATCGTACCTTCAATCAGTTTCAGCAACGCCTGCTGTACGCCTTCGCCGGACACATCACGAGTGATTGACGGGTTGTCGGACTTGCGTGAAATCTTATCGATCTCGTCGATATAAACGATACCGGTCTGCGCCCTCTCAACATCATAATCACATTTCTGCAACAGTTTCTGAATGATGTTCTCAACGTCTTCGCCGACATAACCTGCCTCGGTCAAGGTCGTCGCGTCGGCAATCGTGAACGGCACATTGAGCAATCTTGCAAGGGTCTCGGCAAGCAGTGTTTTTCCGCAGCCGGTCGGCCCGATCAGCAGAATATTGCTCTTTGACAGTTCGATCTCATCCTTGCCGCGATCTTCGCCACGATTACCAAGCCGCTTGTAATGGTTATAAACCGCTACAGCCAGGACTTTTTTTGCGTTCTGCTGACCAATGACATACTCATCAAGTATCGCATCGATTTCCATCGGTGTAGGTAGCTTGGAATCGCTTTGCTCGGTGCTGTCATCAAGCTCCTCACGGATGATGTCATTGCATAATTCAACGCACTCATCGCAAATGAACACCGAGGGACCGGCGATCAGTTTGCGTACTTCGTGCTGGCTCTTGCCACAGAAAGAGCAATACAGAAGTTTGCCGTCTTCGTTTCTGCCCCGTGTTTCGTCCGACATGTGCTGCCTCAACCCATATTAAAATCAGTCACCGCCGATACGGTCAGTAACAGTTGTATCGTATATAGCACGCAACAAGCCGAACGTGCAAAGGCATGCTGCCTATTTTGCCGAACTTAAGTCGCATTTTTCGCCTAACGCCGCGCATAACCCGAAAAATTCCGCCCAAAAGCGAGAAACCAAGCAATTTTACCGGCTATCCCGCTCAGGCCTCGCTGCCGCTTCCCGGCACCGATCCGCTGCGACGCGTCAAAATCGTATCGATCATCCCGTACTCCAGGGCAGATTCACCACTCATGAAATTATCCCGATCCGTGTCCCTGGCGATCTGTTCCAGCGATTTGCCGGTATGTTTGGACAGGATCTGGTTCAACCGCTCACGGGTCTGCAGCACTTCTTTTGCGTGAATATCGATATCGGATGCCTGACCCTGAAAACCAGCGATCGGCTGGTGAATCATAATCCGTGAATGAGGCAGACAAAATCTCTTGCCTTGCGCACCACCAGCCAGTAACACAGCACCCATGCTGGCCGCCTGTCCGATGCAAATGGTACTGATATCCGGACTGATAAACTGCATCGAATCGTAGATTGCCAGACCGGCGCTCACCGAACCTCCCGGTGAATTTATATATAAGTGTATATCTTTATCCGCATTTTCCGACTCAAGAAACAACAACTGAGCAACTATGAGATTCGCCATGTTGTCCTCAACCTGGCCAACCGCAAAAATCACGCGCTCTTTCAGCAGACGCGAATATATATCATACGAACGTTCTCCTCGCGAGGTCTGTTCAACCACCATCGGAACAAGATTCAGGGCTTGCGTATCCATGTTATTACTCACCAGTAAATGTTAATTAATTCAATCTCTGACTAGCTGTCTCTCAATTCGCTGAACGCTTTGGGCGTTACCGTCAACTTGGCCTGTGCCACCAGCCATTCAGTGACCTGTTCCTCAAGGACTCCACTCTCGACCTGTGCGAGTAATTGCGGATTCTGGAAGTAGATCTGCTTGAATTCCTCAGGCTTTTCGTACGGCGCACACATCTCATCGATCTTGTCCCTGACCCTGCTCTGTTCAACCTTGAGGCTGTTTTCCTCAATAACGGCACTCACCAGCAAGCCAAGCCTTACGCGGCGCTCGGCCGCTTCAAGATAAGTATCTAGCGACGGTACTCGCGGATCGTTAACCTCTTCGTCTTTAATGCCCAGATTGCGTTTCGCCTCAGATTGCAGGTTACCGGCTTCACTCTGGATCAGCGCGGATGGAATGTCGATCGGATTGGTCGCCAGCAGATGATCCATAACCTGTCGTTTGAGATCCGCCTGAATCATTGCCTCCGCTTCACGCTCCATGTTCTTGCGCACATCTGTCAGCATCACATCCATATCGCCGCTTTCGACTCCAAAAGACTTGACGAACTCCTCATCGAGATCCGGCAACTCCTGCCCGGCAATCCCCTTGACATTAACCGTAAACGACGCTTTCTTTCCGGCCAGTTCCTCCGCCTGATAGTCTTTCTTAAACTTCAGGTTGAAGGTTTTCTCGTCACCAACTGACAAGCCGAGTAGATTTTTTTCAAACTCCTCAAGCATCTGGCCCTGACCAATGATGATCTCCACATCCTGCCCGACTCCCCCCTCGATCGGCTGGTCCTTAACCTTGCCTTCAAAATCAACCGTGACCTTGTCACCGTCGGCAACCTTGCGCTCGACCGGGTTCCAGGTCGCACGCTGAGCACGCAATGTCTGCAACATGTCATCGACATCCTGATCGCCTATCTCGGTTTCGATCCGCTCGACTTCTAATTTATCAAGGCCATCCAGCTGAAATTCAGGAAAAATCTCAAATGTCGCCGAAAAAGAGAAATCAGCGCCGCTTTCCGGGGCGCTCTGTTCAAGCGTGGGCATCGCCGCAGGCCGCAGCTTTTCCTGATCAAGCGCCGCCGTATAGCTGGACTGCACCATCTCGTTCAGCACTTCCTGGCGCACCCCGGCACCATAATGCTGACGAATAACCTTCGGCGGAACCTTGCCGGGCCTGAATCCCTTGAGCTTGGCCTTGCGCCCGACCGACAGCAACCGGGTGTCGATCTCTGCTTCAATAAGTGCGGCCGGGATAGTGACCGTCATACGTTTTTCAAGCCCTTCCAGGGCCTCAACAGATACCTGCAAATCCGCCATTTTTCCAATATTCCATTATCTTGAATTAGTTACCCGGGAACCCGTCCGGATGCCTGAAAGTGGTGCGAAAGGAGAGACTCGAACTCTCACGGGTTACCCCACTGG
>PBZD01000065.1 GCA_002729875.1 Chromatiales bacterium
CAGCTTCGACTCGCGCCAGTATCTGGACACCGGGGTCACGTGCGGACTTGGTGTCGACGGTCCGGTCGTCGCTTATGGACACGATCTGTGGGCCGCGATGCGCGCCTTTCTCACGGCCCAACGCATGGGCGATCAACACCGGCGACTCACAGCGGATGCCAAGGCCCGCTGGACAGGCGACGAAATGCTCTATGGCAGTGCTGAGCTTGCACTGGAACTCGCCACTATCGGCGGCGCACGCGCGTTGATGATGGATGATCACATCGGTTCCCTGGAGGAAGGCAAGGATGCTGACCTGATGTTGATCGACCGGCGCGGTGAAACCCAACTGTCACCACCCGCTGCTCTGCTGCCCAACCTGATCCTCGGCAACGGACCGAGTCCGGATTCAATTCGGCGTGTGATGGTGAAAGGCAAAACAATTATCCAGGACGGCGAGCATGTCTCCGTTGACCGGCGCAAAGCCGTGCAACGCTCCGATGAACTGCAACAGGTGCTGCTCGATGAGTGCGATGCCCACCGGTTCGTCAGGATGCGCAGCCGGTTTAGCTGGGTGGACGGCAACGACGCATCGTAACCAACCGGCTGATTTTTGTAACCAAACCCTGCTCAGTCTTGCGGTGGTATCACCGGCAACAGCAGGTAGCCGGGTTGGTCCGGCCCGACGTGAATAGTCGTCTCCCCGCCGAAGATTTCTGCCGGGCGATCCCGTGGATCGTCGTGCAGGAAAGGTCCGCAGCCACGCAGCTCGTTTTTGAAATTGGACAAGCGCTCACCGGTGGCGTCAGGGTACTCGTAATCCATGCCACGTACCGTCAGCGCGATCCGGCTGCCCGCTGGTATCACCAGCGAGGTGGGCCAGATTTCGATATCCAGCTCAACCGGAACTCCCGGGCGCAGCGGCTGCTGCTCATCATGGCTGTGATAGGGGCGCCAGGGTTGGGACAGCGCCCTGTCAAGCTTGCGGTGTGATGCCCGCAGCCAGCCTTGCCCGATCGGCGTATGCGGGTCTATCGCACCCTGAAAGACAATTTCCTTGCCATCCGGGTCAAACACGCGCAGCACCAGGAACAAATCCGCATCGGTGGTCGAAGACGAGACCACAAGCTTGCTCGCGGCAGGTCCCGTGATCTCGGTGTCCGTCGCTAAGGATTGTGTAAAGAAAGTAACGCCCTCGCCTGCAGCCGCAAAGCTGATCCGGCCTTCGTCAGTTGGTGACATTGGCAGCAGCGTGTTTTCGTCCGGCGTTAAATGGAATTTGGTCCACTGCGTTCTGGGGATCGGCCATGCATCCTCACTGCGCTCGACAAAACCATCAACACCGCGCACCAGTAGCTGCACCCGCGGCTGCGATTCCCAACCATTGTGCTCGCCCTTTAGAAAGTAAGCGAAGAAACGCTTCTGCAATTGCACGCCATAGTCGGTGTAAAACTCCGTCCAGTGTTCGAGGCCATGCGCTTCCAGCCATTTTTGCGTGGATGCGGCCCGCACAAAGCCTTCGAAGTTACCCCGCAGATGCAGACCCTGACCACCCCAATTGGCTGCACTGAGCAACGGCACCGTCACTTTGGACCAGTCCGGTGAGCGAGCCCGATGATAGTCGTCATCCAGCGGGTGGGCGAAAATATCGTCGCCGAACGCGCAGCGGTTTTCCGCGAGTTCTTCTTCGGTCAGTGTCTCGGACCCACATACCGGCTGACCCGTGACCCTGCTCCTGGGACCGCGCGCTCCCAAACCGTACTGCACGGTTTTCACCTGCATGTCATACCAGTTGGCCCAGAAGGTACTCAAAATGCCACCATGGTGCGTCATGTCCCGGTACCAGTCGGTAGCCCCCTCCCAGATACACATCGCCGCCAGGTGACGGGGCTGCATACTGGCCACTTGCCATTGATTGATGCCGTAGTATGAAACGCCGCTGAGGCCAACTTTGCCGTTGCTCCAGGACTGCTCGCCGGCCCATTCGATGCATGCGGCGAAGTCCCGGGTTTCCCGTGGTGAGAAATGATCGACATAGCCGGGCGAACGACCACAGCCTCGCGAATCCACGCGCACACACGCGTAGCCATCAGGAACCCACTTTTCAGGGTCAACAACTTCCCAGCTCTGGTACTTGTTGCTTGACCCGGCCGTTACGTCGGGATGCTCGGCGGCCATCCGCTCCCACGCACTGGGATAACCCTCCTGAAAAGCCAGACCCTTGGCATAAGGTCCGTAACTCAGGATCACCGGGTAGCAGCCGTTTTCGACGGGGCGGAATATATCTGCGCGCAGCGCCAGACCATCATCCATTTCGATGGGGAGATCCCAATCGATACGCATGCCGTCGCGAATTTCTGATTCTGTTCCGGTCATGTCGATGCAACCCTCATGGTGCTGTGTCGATCCCGATCAGGACGCTATCTAGTCGGGAATGTAGGCGATCAGATCGAGCAGCGTGTTGGCACCGGGTACCACGAAAGGACCATGGAGTCCGATAGTGGTCGAGGCCGGTCTGTCACCCGGAAAGTACCTGGCCCATTCCTCAATAGATTCGGCAAACCATTGAAGATCGCTGTGCAAGCATACACGCCGACAAATGTTTTCTACCGAGGTGCCCGCCTCCTCACAGATAGCCGCAACGTTCTTCATCATGTATCGCATCTGCGCCTGTCCGGGAGATCCATACCACCGATTATTCGGATGGCGACTCATGCCGTCCGCCAATTTACCGGCCGAGTCGAAGGCCATCTGCGTACTGAAGAACAGGAAGTTGCCGGCCTTGATGGCCTGCGCTTCGTGACCAAGGGGCTCGGGTGCTTGCGAAGTCTCGATGGTTTGTTTTTTTTGTTTGGCGTCGTCTGCGAGCAAAGTCAGGGCGATCTCAACCCGGCAACCTCGCCCACCCATACCCATATTGGGAGTAACCACCCGGGCAGGCGGGTTTTCAGGAAACCATCTGCGCCAGGCCCTGTCCATGGCGGAAAAATCCCTGGGATGACCTATATACACCTCGGCCTTGACCGTGTTTTCCAGGGAAGTGCCGGCCACGGCGGCGATTCCGGCAAGCTTCTCGAGCACATAGTCGGTTTGTCGTTCTACCGGTTCACCGATCCAGTAATTCGGATTCCCCCGGGCCTGGTCAGCAATGGCAGTCGGTTCCCCCAGATGCACAGGGCTTAAACTGTCCCCAATCCAGTCCACCGCACTTTCAGCCGCCAGGAATACCCAATCGCCGTGGCGGAGCGCTGGTGCGTGCCCGGTTGACGTCGACTGTTGATCTTCAGGCAGGCCGTAGAAAACCGATTCGTCATCGTCATCGAAACAAATCATGTCTACTTCCACTTTGGTACCAAGCCACATCAGCTCCGCTACCCCCAATGAGGACGTGGGCGGGCAAGTTCCATCGAGGATAGATGCGCGCGCATTCAGGTAAGAATCAATACTGATCCCCGTCCAGTTATCGCCGCGCTCAAATGCTGCGGGCGTAGGATCAGGGGACACGAACCATTCCCAGATCCGCGCCGTATCACGGCTGATGTCGCAACCGGTCGCCTCGATCGTGCTGGCCAGATTATTCAACACATACCGGGACTGTAACTGCAGCCCATCCTCCAAATAGGGATTGCCGGGTATGGCCTCAGGAGCGATGCCTGTCTTGAAGTCGCTGGCGAGCTGGCCGGCAATAAACACCCAACCACCCGCCTTGATGGCGGGGCTGTACGGCATCACCGGTTTTGGAACACCCGCTTCCAACCCCGGCCATACTGCTTCTGGTTTTGCGCGTACATTATGTTCGGTCATCAGATTTTCCTACCTCGTTACCGGTATCGGCGGACTAAAATATTGTTTATCATATGCTAAATTAAATTGGGCAAGTACGCCAACGGGAGATTCAGGCATGGCGAATTTTGGCACAGCTAATTTTGGTACAGTGGGAATGGACTGGCAGCAGCGTATCAACTGGGAGCGCCTGCGTACATATCGATTGGAGCGAGCACGTGAGCGGATGAAGGCCCATGGCCTGAGTGCGATGCTCCTGATGTATGACGAGAATGTCCGCTACGTCACGGGCACGATGACACCCGGTTGGAATCGGCTCAAACCGGGACTTCGCTACGCGATGCTGTGCGGTGACGATCCACCCGTTTTGTTCGAGCAGGGTGACGTGGGCATACAGATCGAGCGTCATTCACCGTGGTTGCCGAAAGAAAACGTCCGCTGGTCCTACGCCTGGATCAAAGGTGCTGCGGGAGCGGCGGCCGCGCAACAGGTGAAAAAATTCACCAACGCGGTCCTGCAGGAAATGAAAAAAAGTAACGTGGCGGGCGAAAAGCTCGGCGTCGATTTCATCGATATCAATATGCTCGAGGCGTTCAAGGATGCCGGTATCGATTGGACCGACGGCATGACCGCGATGATGGAAGCCCGTGCCATCAAGAATGTCGACGAACAGGAATGTCTGCGCATCGTAGGCGCCATTGGCGATGCCGCACATTGGGAGTGTATGAAATTCCTGGAACCCGGGCGAACCGAAAACCAGGTGACGGCCCACATCATGGAATTCCTGTATGGGTTTGCCGGCATGGAAGACGTTGAGGACGTCATCGTCTCGTCGGGGCCGAATACCTGGCCAAACTGGCGAAATTTTTCTGACCGCATCATCCAGCCCGGCGAAATCGTCTTTATGGATCTGGCCGCGCTCACCTGGAACGGCTATAAATCCTGTTACTATCGCACTTACTGCGTCGGCAAGGAGCCGTCTCAAGAGCAAAAGGATATCTATGCTACCGCCCTCAAATGGCTCTACGACTCAATCAGGGCGGTGAAAGTGGGTGCAACAACACGGGAAATCGCCTCCCAGTGGCCATCGGCAAAGGAAGCCTGGGGATATGAAGAAGAGGATCAGGGAGCAGCAAACCTTTGGGGGCACGGTCTCGGGCTTGCACAATACGATCAGCCCGTGATCTCGCGCATCTGGTCACTGGATCATCCGGTAGAGATCAAAGCGGGCATGGTCTTCGCACTGGAAACGCAACACGGCAAGCAATTCGAATGGGGCGTACGCATCGAGGAAATGCTGATCGTTCATGATGACGACATCGAGATTATCTCCAACTTCCCGGTGGAACAAATCACCGTCGTCGACCCGTTGCCCGGTTACCGGTCATCTAACACGGGCAAATCGTAAGCTGATTGTCGATGAGCGAGGGATCTGCCCAGACCGCCGTACTTGAGGCACCGCGACGTATCGAGCTGCATGACCGTCCGCAGCCGATTGCCGGGACCGGGGAAGTATTGGTTCGTATCGCCGCCACGGCGGTCTGTGGTACCGATCTTGAAATTTACACGGGTCGGCATCCTGGCGTGCATTACCCCGTGGTTATGGGTCACGAGGCCACCGGAACGTTAGCTGAGATCGGCCCGGGGGTCTCCGGTCTCAAAACCGGCCAGCCGGTGCTGATCAATCCAATCATCGCGTGTGGGCAGTGCGATCTGTGCCTGGCTGGCAAAGAGAATCTGTGCCGCAATGCGGGACTCTTCGGCCGCGAGGTAGAGGGATCCCTAAGTCAATTAGTCAGCCTGGCTGCCCGTTATGTGTACCCGCTGCCGGCTCATCTGCCCCTCGACGAGGCCACGTTAATCGAAACGCTGGCTACGGTGCGCCACGCGCAAAACCGGATTGACCTCAAAGCGGGTGAATCCGCCGTCGTGGTCGGTCAGGGCACCACGGGCCTGTTGCATACCCGATTGGCTGTGCTTGCCGGTGCAGACCCGGTTATCGCCATCTCACGAACCCAGTGGAAACTCGAGATGGCAGCCAGGATGGGTGCGCACCATCTCATCCAGGCCGGCGCTGAAGAAGCTGTTGCGGAGGTAGCACGATTGACGAACGGCGACGGTGCGGACATCGTCGTGGATACGGCGGGGGGCTCCGGGATTCTCGCCTCGGGTATCACCATGCTGCGTCCCGGCGGCCGCTATTGCGCATTTGCAGTCAGTCACGAGGCAGTGACTAATTTCTCCAGCTTCCCGCTATATATTAAAGAGGTGAACATTATCGGCTCAAGGGCATTATTGCCCGAAGACATGGCTCCCTCTATCGAATTGGTTGCATCGGGCCAGGTGGACGTGTCCGGTTTCGTCACCATGACGTATCCGCTGGACGCGACCCAGGCCGCATTCGAAGAATTCGAACGCAACTCCAGCCGCATTTTGAGAATTATCATCGACGCGTCATGAGTGAGTTACTTATTCCGCTGAACTCGACCGCAGCCACCGATGCAAATCGTTTTGGCCCGAAGGCCGCAAATCTGGCAGCGCTCGCCACCGCCGGGCTGCCCAGTCCCGGCGGATACGGTCTGGATGCACAGGCCTATCGTCGCCAGCTCGAACACCTGGGTCTGGAGGATATTGCCAGCGGCGTATTTTCTAACAGCGGGCCTGAGGCACGGCACTGTGCGCTGCAAATGAGGCTGGCGCTAATGGATGAGCCCATCGAGGCCGGTGTGGATATTGCATTACTTAAAGTCTGGCAAGAACTCACAGGGGCGAAAACAGTGGTGCGTTCCTCTGCCCTGGTGGAGGATCGCGATGGCTCGAATTTTGCGGGTCAGTTCGAAAGTTTCTTAGGACTTGAACGCAAAACCGACTTTCACACGGCGGTGCGTTCCTGCTGGGCGGCACTTTGGTCAACCCGAGCCCTGCGATATATGGCCAGTCACGGCCTGGATCCGGCTGATACAGCCATGGCATTGATCATTCAACCACTCGTAATGGCACGTGCCGCGGGCGGCGGCCTGAGCCGGACGCCTGATGGCGATATGCTCCTGACAGCCACATGGGGATTGGGATCGGCAATCGCGCAGGGTGAAGTGGTTCCCGATCGGTATTTACTGAGCCGCGACGGAAAGCTCCGCGAGACTCAATCAGGACGCAAATTCCATTCGGTCAATTGTGTACACGGCACACAGTCGGTCGAACCTGACCTGGTGGAGGCCCGCTGTCTGAGTGACGAACAGGCGACTGCGCTGGGTCAATTACTGTTACGCGCCGAAGACGTCATCGGCGGGCCTACAGAGATCGAATGGGCACTGGATGAAAGTGGCTTCAAGCTACTCCAGGCGCGACCGCTGGAAGTCGCCGCAGCCACAGTACCCGACGAAATCTGGCTGCACCATCCGCGGCTCAACGGCCATCCGGCCGGGATCGGCTGGGGTACCGGGCGCGCCCGGGTGGTAAATTGCGAATGCGAACTTACCCGCGTTGCACCGGGCGACGTGCTGGTCACCAAAGTAGCCGGGCCTGCATTAAGCCACGTCTTACCCAGCGTGTCCGGTGTCGTTGCGGAACTGGGCGGTAGCACTTCTCACTTCGCATCACTGGCCCGGGAACGAGGCATACCCATGGTCCTGGGTGTACTCGACGCCACACAACGCATCCCCGATGGCGCGATGGTTGCCGTAGATGGCATCTCGGGCATCGTTCGCTGGATGCACTGATTCAGATGACTAAGGCAATGAATTCAAAACGCAAGAAAGCCACCAAGGTTCGCCGGCGGCTGTCGGCCAACGATCGCGAACAACAAATCGTTGAAGAAGCCATACATTTCTTTGCCGAGGGCGGCTTCGGGGGACAAACGCGGGAACTGGCTCAACGCCTGAATATCACGCAGCCACTTCTATACCGCTACTTTCCCACTAAGCAGGATCTGATCGAACGGGTATTCAATGAAGTTTATATCAATCGCATCAATCCATCCTGGGCCACGTTGTTGCGCGACCGAACCCGATCATTGCACGATCGGCTCGGTGATTTTTACCGGCACTATTCCGAAGCCACCTACCGTTACGAATGGATCAGGCTGTACATGTTTTCGGGACTCAGGGGCGAGATACTCAATCGTCGCTATATCCGGATCGTCGAGGACACGCTACTGATGCCGATATGTGAAGAGATTCGTGACTACTGTGGCTGGCCTTCTGTTGATGAGAAACCCATTACAGAACTCGAGTTGGAACAGGTTTGGGTGATGCACGGTGGCTTATTTTATTATGCGGTCCGCAAACATATTTACCACAGCGAGGTCAGTGATGATTTTCCAGCCGTCGTGTCACAGGTCGTAACTACGGTACTCGAAGGTCTGCAGAGCAGAATGTCAAAAGGTAAACCATGACAAAGCAACCCGGGCAAGGTGCTGATTGGCCACAGATCGTGGGCGTCCTCGGGCTCGGCATCATGGGCTCATCTATCGCCCGCCACCTGGTGACAGCGGGTCGCCAGGTAGTCGGCTATGACCCGGACCCGGCGCAGTGCCGGAAAGCCCGCGAGACGGGTGTCATCATCGTCGAATCGCCAACAGCCGCAGCCGAGCAGGCAGACCTTCTGTTGTCAAGCCTGCCCAGCGGGCAGGCTCTCGACGACGTAGTGGCAGCGATCACCAGCATGGAATCCCGGCAACTCGACGGCCTCGTCATGGTCGATCTCAGCACACTGTCGCTGGACTGCAAGGTTAACAACCGGGATCGACTGGCAGCTGTCGGTGTTCCGTTACTCGATTGTCCGATTAGTGGCACTGGCGCTCAGGCCGCCACCGGTGACATTGCCATTTTCGCCAGCGGCGCAAGCACAGACTGGGAGAAATGCCGACCCGTGTTTGCCGACTTCGCCCGTGCCGACCACTATCTGGGAGAGTTTGGAAACGGCACGACGGCGAAACTCATCGCCAACCTGCTGGTTGCCATCCACAACGTGGCAACAGCCGAAGCTATTGTGCTGGGTGAGCGGTCTGGTCTTGATCTCACCACACTTTGCGAGGTCATCGCGAGCGGCGGAGGTACTTCCCGGGTATTCGAGTTACGCAGCCCGCTGATGATACGCGACGAGTACGAACCGGCCACGATGAAACTTGACGTCTGGCAGAAGGATTTGGATTTGATTAGTGAGTTTGCGACAAAATACGGCGTTACAACACCACTGTTTTCGGCCAGCAGCGCACTGTACGAAAGCGCACTCGCCGACGGCCGTGGACAACAAGACACTGCTGCTGTCTGCTCGGTGATACGAGATATGGTCGACCGTGAGTCGGGTTGAGAGCCATAAAAATTGGACATTTCAAGCCAGGGCACCTACGACCGGGATGAGGACGAATCGCAACCCAGGGACAGGCGGAATTAGCCGATTTACAGAAACGACCACTAGGAGAGACAACGTAATGACTGGAAAACTGAACAGACGCACACTCTTGGGTGGAATCGGTGCCCTTGGCACCGCCGGCGCATTACCCTCTGCGCCCGCTAATGCCGATCCCGGCCCGAGAACCACAATCGATTTCTCAGACAACGCGGCCAGCCTGCACGCGTATGTCAAACTGGCCGGCACGATCGAAGATGGAGCGGTGCATTACTGGTACCAGGGTACTATTTTCGGGATGACGCCTGACGGTTCAAAAGCAATGCTGGGGTGGACCGGTCTGCTGAAAATGGTTTGGCGCAACCTGGGGAACAATTCATTTCATTTCCGAAATTTCGACTTGTCGTACTTCACTCTACCGGGCAGCGACGAGCGGGTTGAGGAATTCGAAAATCCGTTTACCGGTAAAATAAACCGTCCGATCGATGTCAGAGGGGGGCCGTTTGACATTATTATGACGCCCACAAAGCTCGATTGGACACGGTCCGGAGATGATGTTTGGGTTGCTGAACCAAGGCATTTCAAATTTGCGAACAAACTTGATCCTGACGAATGGCCGCTGGCATCAACCGGGGAAAATTTGAATCTGCTCTACGTAGACGGATTTCAGGGAAAAGTCTCCGACCTGGAAAACCCAGATATAGTCAGTGCGCCCTCTTATCTCAATGTCCATCATGTGAACCCCTGGTACCCGTTCTTTCTGATGGGCAAGCAACCGGGCGTGAATTACTGGCATGGCCACGGAAAAAAGATCAGTAGCCTGACGGACGTCTCACCGGCTGTATTGAAGTATATTGAAGAAGCACAACCAGGCTTTATCGAATCCGAGATGCCGTGGCCCACGCGAACCGACAGTTATCTGCAATATAAGATGGATCGGCAGCCAATTAAAGATTAGGCAGACCAGCTAAGGGCGAAACTAACGACGATTAGTGGCGATCTGATTTGACACCTTCATAATGCTTGACGCCGTCCTTGTCGCGAGTCATGCGAAGTCGTCCTTTTTCGAGTAAATAATTCAGGTGGGCCAAACCCTCACCGGTCGCGATAATCAAGCTGTGACTATCTACGGCACTGTTAAATAAAGCGGGGAACGTATCGACAGCACGTTGTGGCTCGCGGCACAGATCGTAA
This sequence comes from Chromatiales bacterium, assembly GCA_002729875.1. GTDB lineage: Bacteria > Pseudomonadota > Gammaproteobacteria > Steroidobacterales > SMWD01. The sequence goes on from PBZD01000065.1 coordinate 10,306, forward strand.
AGTCGCGTCAGGGCACTTTCGTGATCAACGATCAGTTGTTGCCACCGCTGGTGGGCACCGTGAAACGGATAGCCGTGGGATGGTAGTACCAGGACATTCTTCGGTAGAGCCCGTGGCAACGCTTCGCAGCTATCGAGCCATTCCTGCAGCGGGTTGGCGGCCGGTTCCGTCGGCCGAACGCTGACGTTGGGGGAGATCCTGGGCAGAATCTGATCTCCGGCGATGAACAGATTGAGCGCCGGACAGAACAGACACACATGTTCCGGGGAATGGCCGCGCCCGACTATGACTTTCCAATCCTGCCCCGCCATCCGCAAACTGTCGCCGTCGGCCAGTCGGCGGTATTTCTGCGGAAGCTTACCGATGAACGAGCCAAACATACCGAACCGGCTCCGGTAGACATCCAGCGATTCTTCATCGAAACCGGCCTCGTAATAAAAACGCAGGCCTTCCTCCAGCGCCTCTTTTCCGGTATCCGCAACCAGAACCCGGCAGGTGAAGTACTCAAGGCCGGACATACACAATTCCACCTTCCAGCGTTCGGCGAGCCAGCCCGCTAGACCAACGTGATCCGCATGCATATGCGTGACAATCAAGCGGTTAACCGGCTTGCCATTCAAATGGCACGAAAAAATCTGTTCCCACAGATTGCGGGTCTCGTCATTGGAGACTCCGGTATCGACGATAGTCCATCCTTGCTCGTCTTCGAGTAGCCACAGATTGATATGATTCAGCGCAATCGGTAGTGGCATGCGCAGCCAGGCCACACCGGGCGCAACAAATACGATCTTTCCCGGAAGCGGCTTTTCAGCAAAGGGATAAGAAAGTTCACCGGGTTCAGCAGACATCATTTAAAACCGCGCAGGGTGCGCCGCATAATGCGCACGATCTGCGCTTCCCGCTTCTTGATCCGCTCCCACGGTCCGCCCACCGCTATAACCAGACTGCGATTGTAGATGCCGGCGGGCAACGGCATTGCGACGGCACCGGTTTCCGGCGATGTCCGGTTGTAGGCCTCTGCAAATCCGTTAGCGCGCGCTTCGTTAACATAGGTCATGATCTTGACAAGGTCGACCGACGTCTTAGCTCCGACACCGCGGTTGGCCAGCTTTGCCAACTCGGCTATTTCCTTGTCCGTGCGTGTGGAGAGCTGGGCAATACCAACGCCGGTGCCAAACAATGGCGCCAGAAACCCTTCATGAATATGCAGCGAGATCGGAAAGGTTCCGCGAATCACCGTAATGAACTGCATATTCAGTCCGTTCGGCATCGAGAGTGTCACGGTTTCCTGCGTCTGGCGGTGCAGTTCCTCGAGAACGTTCAGGATCTCCCCGCTACCGAACATCGCACCAGGCAACCAGTCCCCCAACTTTGTGAGCGAGAGTGTCGGAAAATAGTTCTTGGTCGGCCCATCGATAGACAGGTAGCCAAGCTGGACCAGGCTTTTCAGCAACGCATTGGCGCTGGATTTAGGCAAATCCAGACTATTGCAGATCTGGGTTGCGCTAAGCGGCGTCTGGTGCTTCTCGAAAAGCTCCAGTACGCGCAACACGCGTCCCACTGATTTTACGACTTTGCTATCCATCGCGTGAAGCCTTGACCATCACTCTTCTCAATATCTTTAAAAGTCTAACAAAATTCTTATATATGAACAATTATGGTTGATATTCGGAAATACTTGACTCCCGACATCATCCTTTCTACAGTCATTTGAATCAGAAGACAACAGCGTACAGGCGCAAGACAACGTGCAAGTTCCATTCTCATATCACACGCAGTCCTTAAACTTCTGTGTAGATTTAAGGTGTTGATTTAAGGTGTTGATCTGAGCGGTGTAAACACATTTTCTTTTGTCATTCAGGTGCACACCAGTAACCCGCACCGATGCGATGGCTAATCAACCGGAGAGGCATGAGATCATGAGTAGAAACCTGAATCGGCGTCGCCTACTTGGCGGCATGGGTGTCTTAGCCGGGGTCAGCGCCGTTCAAGTACCCGGTAACCAGGCACGGGCAACCAATCCCATCGATTTCTCCGATCCCGTCGATAACCTGAAGGCGAACGTCAAATTGCTCGGTACGCTCGGCGGAGGCAATGTGCACTACTGGTACAGTGGTCAGATCTTCGGTGTAACGCCCGACGATTCCGTGCCGTTGATCGGATATGCAGGACTCATAAAAGGCGTGTGGCTGAAGTTGGGAGAAGATAACTACCTCTACCGGATATATGACAACGGCTACTTCTCGGACTTGGAGACGGGAGAACCAATTGATGAGTTCGAGAACCCGTTGACCGGAAAGATCGTCCGGCCGTTGCATTATCGCGGTGGGCCCTTTGACAACTCGAAAACGCCGGCGATTCTCGATTGGACCCGGTGCGGCGACGAAATATGGACCGAACAGCACCTGGGGGCCAAGTTCATTAACAAGCTTGATCCGGCAGAGTGGCCCATGGCATCGAGCGGCAAGACAATCCGTATCCGATATGTAGAAGGTTTTCAGGGGCGGATTTCCGATCTCGAGAACCCGGACATCGTCAGTGCACCCTGTCATTTGACCAGCACTCAAATTGCAGAGTGGATGCCCTGGTTACTGATGGGCCAGCAGCCCGGCAGCACATTATGGTGCGGTCAGGGAAAGAAAATTTTTGATCTTGACGAAATCCCCGCGGTGACAATGCGCTATCTGGAAGATGATATGCCAGGGTACATAGAATCCGATACGCCATGGGCAATGCGAACCGACACCTACCTGGAATACAAAACACAACGAAAA
>PBZD01000066.1 GCA_002729875.1 Chromatiales bacterium
TGAGTATAAATCTGTGTAGTAGATAAATCGCTGTGGCCCAGCAACATCTGCACAACACGTAAATCAGCACCATTATTCAGCAGATGGGTTGCAAAAGCGTGACGCAGCGTATGCGGTGACAACTTGCCCTTGATACCTGCTTTCTTGGTGTAACGCTTGATGATGTGCCAAAACGCCTGACGGGTCATTCGATCTCCACGACGAGTCGGAAACAGATAATCAGTATGCCGTTCAAGCAGAATCTCGATGCGCGAACCACCCAGAAATTCACGCAGCCATTCCTGTGCTTCGTCGCCAATCGGAATCAAACGGTCACGGTCACCTTTTCCAGAGACTCGCAACACACCCTGATTCAGATTAATTTCACCCTGCTTAAGATTGATCAATTCAGTAACGCGCAACCCGGTCGCATACAGAACCTCGAGCATTGTACGATCACGATGACCAAGCGGATCATGCGTATCCGGCGCATCAAGTAAGGCTTTAACCTCATCTTCGCTCAGCGACCGCGGCAATGAACGACCGATCTTCGGCATATCAATTTTTAACGTTGGATCTTCACCGATAACGCTTTCACGTAACAAGAAGCGATAAAAACGTCGAAAACTCGACAACTGCCGGGCGGTTGATCTTGGCTTGGCGCCTTCTTCAGTACGCCAGGCGATAAAAGCCAGCAAATCGGCACGAGTTGCAAAAATCAGGCTTATGTCTTTCTTTGCAAGCCAACGTTTCAACACCATGAGATCGGCACGATAAGCACCGAGCGTATTGACCGACAGGCCTCGCTCCATCCAGATCGTATCAAGAAACTTGTCGATAATTGCCTCAGGCGCATTTTGTTCGGAGCCGTCACCGGCTACGATATTGACATAATTTTGTGACATTACTTCAGATAAGTCCTTTCAGCAATCTGTTTGAAATTCCCTTGCGCACCGGAACGTTTGCCTGAAGATCAACCCAGATTGAACTCTTTTCATGCAAAGCTGATAATTCCTCCGGTCAGCATGCATGCCCTTACTCGGTATTACCGGTAACAGTTACTGACCTCTCAACAACTGCAATACCGGTTACGTTGGCGGCAAGTATGTGCCACTTGAATATTGTTCTCTGTGATTGATTTCACAAAAAATATCAATGAATTACATAAAGACTGAGTTAACAAAATACCGCTGATGCAAGCCACGATTACGACTGTAAGCCAGCGAATTTACGGTTTTTTTTCCTGGCTGATTTTTATTTCGGTCATAATCCCGACAATCTGTCTACTGGCCGTCATACCCGGGCAACTTAACCGGCGTGTAATAGCAAAAAAAGCTGCCGCTTTGATTTTTTTTGTGACCGGCGTCACACCACGCGTTATTGGCTATGAAAACCTGCCGGATGAAGGCTCTGTCGTAGTCGCTAATCATGCAAGTTACCTGGATGGCATCATCCTGACTGCAGTATTACCGCCCCGCTTCACCTTTGTCATTAAACGGGAAATGTCTCGCATACCGTTCGCCAGCTTCCTGCTGCGGCGGATTGGCTCTGAATTTGTCGACCGCGCCCGTAACCAGCGCAATATGATCGATGCACGGCGCATTATGTATGTCGCCGGAACCGGCCGATCGCTGGTATTTTTCCCTGAGGGCTCAATCAGGCACGAGACAGGCCTTCGTCACTTTCATCAGGGCGCTTTCGCTGCAGCGAAACGCGGCAACCTGAAACTGGTTCCCGTAGCTATACGCGGCAGTCGCGACATGCTGCCGGCAAAGCAGGTGCTGCCAATTCGGGCGACACTGGAAGTCGTCATCAAACCTGCCATTAGTCCGGAATCAGCACAAACTTCCATCCGGGACCTGCTGCAAGTCTGCCGCAACAGCATTCTTGAAGACCTGAACGAACCGGATACCCCATAACTGCATCTTACTCCTTGGTCAAATCCATTTCGCAACGCATAATGGAGGCTTGTTTCGCCCGTTAGCAGAGCATTAATCTGCTTCAGCAGTAAATTGAGTCATATGAACACAAACACCGATCCAATCGTCATTGTTGCCGCCCGCCGAACACCCATCGGTGCCTTCCAGGGAGTCCTCAGTCCGGTTAGTGCCGCAGACCTGTCAGCCACAGCAACCAGTGCCTGCATCGAGGCAACGGGGATCGATGCTGCGAACATCGATGAAGCCATCATCGGCTGCGTGCTATCTGCCGGCACCGGCCAGGCGCCTGCTCGTCAGGCCGCTCTGGCGGCCGGCCTACCCGATAATGTCGGCTGCATGACAATCAATAAGGTCTGTGGTTCCGGCATGAAAGCGGCCATGCTGGCACATGATCTGATTCGTGCCGGTTCGGCCAAAATTGTGCTTGCGGGCGGCATGGAATCGATGAGCAACGCACCTTATTTACTGCCCAAGGCCCGCTCCGGCTACCGCATGGGACATCAGGAAATTATCGATCATATGTTCTTTGATGGCTTACAGGACGCATACTCCGGCAACATGATGGGCCTGTACGCCGAACAGACGGCAAACCGCTATGCATTCAGCCGTGAGGAACAGGACGCTTTTGCAATTGAATCGGTAAAACGGGCTATAGCAGCAACTGAAAATGGCGCATTCACAAATGAGTTGGCACCGGTAACGTTTACTCACCGCAGAAAACAAACCACCGTTGATACGGATGAAGAACCCTTACGCGCTAATATCGAACGAATCCCGACACTGCGACCGGCATTCTCAAAAGACGGCACGGTGACTGCAGCAACATCATCGACGATTGCCGATGGCGCCGCCTCACTCCTTCTCATGTCACAAAGCAATGCCGAACAACGCGGCCTGGAACCGCTGGCACGAATTGCCGGGCACGCCGGGCACGCGCACGAACCGGAATGGTTCACAACGGCACCGGTATCGGCCATCAAAAAGCTACATGAACAAACGGGCTGGTCGCCCGACAATGTCGATCTTTATGAAATTAACGAAGCATTTGCCTGTGTCACAATGGCTGCTATGACCGACATCGGTATCGACCATATCAAGGTCAATGTGCATGGCGGCGCTTGCGCCCTTGGCCATCCGCTCGGCGCCAGTGGTGCGCGCATTACCACAACACTGATTCATGCGTTACGTAACCGCGGTGGACGCCGTGGTATCGCCGCTTTGTGCATCGGTGGCGGCGAAGCGGTTGCTATCGCGCTTGAGATTGATTGACACCCGATCTACATCCCGGCGTAATTTGGTCCCCCACCACCTTCGGGCACCACCCAATTGATATTCTGCGTCGGATCTTTGATATCGCAGGTCTTGCAGTGCAGGCAGTTCTGCGCATTGATCTGAAAACGAGGCTGTTCACCCTCATCACACACAACCTCATATACACCAGCCGGGCAGTAACGTTGGGCCGGTTCGTCATATTCGGGCAAGTTGTAATTAATCGGAATCTGCGGATCCTGCAATTGCAAATGGCAGACCTGATCTTCTTCATGATTGGTACTCGACAGGAATACTGAAGACAAACGATCAAAACTGATCACCTTGTCAGGATTCGGATAATCAATCGGAGTAGCATCCGCTGCCTTTTGCAAACAATCATGATCCGGCTGCTGGCTGTGCAATGTAAACGGCAAGCGGCCATTAAAAATATTCTGATCTATCCAGATAAAGGCAGAACCGAGCAACATGCCAAATTTCTTCATGGCCGGGCCGAAGTTACGGGCACGATGCAACTCTTCGTATACCCACGAGGAACGTACTCGCTCCTCGTAATCCTGCAAAATCGCCGGTGCGGTTTCAGCACAGGAAAGGGCAGAAAAAATTGACTCTGCGGCAAGCATGCCGGTCTTCATCGCAGTATGCGACCCTTTGATCTTGGCCCCATTCAAAAACCCGGCCTCGCAACCGGCCAGTAATCCGCCCGGGAATACCAGCCTCGGCAGAGACTGCAACCCGCCCTTATTAACCACACGCGCACCATATGAAACACGCTTTCCGCCATCGAGCGTACGCTGAATAACCGGGTGATGCTTCCAGCGCTGAAACTCATCGAAAGGACTCAGATGTGGATTGGAATAATTCAAAGCGACAATCAGACCGAGATAGACCTGGTTACCCCTGGCGTGATACACAAACCCGCCACCCTCAATATTGGCTAATGGCCACCCGAAGGTGTGCTCTACAAGTCCCTCATGATGTTTATCCGGATCGACAGTCCAGATCTCCTTGATCCCGAGGCCGTAATGCTGTGGATCGCAATCATCCCGCAACCCGTATTCCTTCATTAATGACTTGCCAAGACTGCCGCGACAGCCTTCCGCAAATAATGTATACCGCGCCCGCAACTCGTAGCCCGGCTCGAAGGTGGTCTTCGGATCCCCCGCCGCATCACGGCCCATGTCGCCGGTAGCAACACCCACGACACGACCCTCTTCATACAACACTTCAGCGGCGGCAAACCCGGGAAAAATATTGACTCCAAGCGCCTCGGCCTGATCACCAAGCCAGCGGCACAACTCACCGAGGCTGATAATGAAATTACCGTGGTTACGCGCAGGCTTCGGCACAAAAAAGCCCGGGATCTTCAGCGCTCCGCTGGCGCCCGCCAGAAAATGGACTTTATCGCCGCTTACCGGCACTTTCACCGGGGCCTGCCGTTCACGCCAGTCGGGAAATAATTCATCGAGCGGGCGCGACTCGAAAATAGCGCCTGACAGGATATGCGCACCGATTTCAGAACCTTTCTCAACGAGACAAACATTCAGTTCCTGACCCGCATCGCCGGCAAGTTGCATTAGACGACAAGCTGCGGCCAATCCGCACGGCCCGCCGCCAACAATCACGACATCGAATTCCATTGATTCTCGTTCAGTCATTTCCCGTACCTATTGCTGCCAACTGTCCCACCAAACTCCGACCCTATTGTACGGTACAGTTAACAGATGAATCTGCATGATATCTACGCACAAGCCATCAACGAGCAGGGTTATACCACCGATGCCGCTCAACTGGAGTCCATAGCAGTACTGGAGCGAATCCGCAATCAATTGCTGGCTATACCACGCACCAGGCTGCCGCTGCCGGGCGTACTGCAATCCCTGCTCGGGACAGGCCGACCGGTGCCGGTACCCGGCGCCTATCTCTGGGGTGACGTCGGCCGCGGCAAAACTTTTGTCATGGACCTGTTTTTCGACAGCCTGCCGTTTGAAAACAAGCTGCGACAGCATTTCCACCGCATGATGTACTACATACACAACCAGTTGCAGCAACTTGCCGGACAAACCGATCCGCTTGAAACAGTCGCCCAAAATCTGGCCAAACGCGCTCGTGTAATCTGCTTTGATGAATTCTTTGTCGCGGATATTGCAGATGCGATGATACTGGGCAGGTTACTGGACATACTCTTTCGTCAGGGTGTCACACTGATCGCAACATCAAATTTTCCACCTGATGAGTTATACCTGGATGGCCTGCAGCGCCAGAAATTCCTGCCTGCCATTGAACTGCTGAAACAGCATACTCAAATAACCGGAGTTAACGGCAACACCGATTATCGGCTACGAGTACTGGAACAGGCGGAAATCTATCACTCCCCACTGGACGACGACGCCACGTCCAACCTGGTCAGCTACTTCGAACGTATCGCACCGGAATCAGGCACCATGAATCAATCCATCGAGGTACATGGCCGGAAAATTCCGTTTCGCCGGCGCGCAGACGGCATCGCCTGGTTTGATTTTGCCGCACTGTGCGATGGTCCACGCAATCAGAATGATTACATTGAGATTGCTCGCAGCTTCCAGACGATCATCCTGTCGGATCTGCCAATCCTTGACTCCCTGAAGGAAAATCAAGCCCGTCGCTTCATCGCGCTGGTCGATGAATTCTATGATCGCAGAGTCAAGCTGATTATCGCTGCTGCAGCACCGATCTCGGCAATCTATTCAGGCCGGCGACTCAACCTCGAATTCGAACGTACCCGGAGCCGGCTTTGGGAGATGCAGTCACACGAATACCTGGCAGCTCAGCATCGACCTTAAGTAATAACCGGATCACCTGTTTCAGCGGTCAGCCTGCTACACTACTACGCCTTGCACATCCTGCGGAGACTGTTAAATGACGGGAAAATTAGTCCTGTGCCGGCACGGGCAAAGTACCTGGAACCTGGAAAACCTGTTTACTGGCTGGCATGACGTCGATCTGACCGAACAGGGACTGGCTGAAGCTAAATCGGCTGGACAATTGCTTGGGCAACTCGAATTCACCTTCGACCTCGCCTATACCTCAGTCCTCAAGCGTGCAATTCGCACCCTGTGGATCGTTCTCGATGAGATGAACCTGATGTGGATTCCTGTCGAACGCTCCTGGAAACTGAACGAACGCCATTACGGCGCACTGCAGGGTCTGAACAAAGCCGAGACGGTGAAACTGCATGGCAAGGATCAGGTCAAGATCTGGCGCCGCAGCTACGACATTCCACCGCCGGCACTGGAAGCATCCGATCAGCGCCACCCCTGTCATGACCCGCGCTATGCCGGCATCGACAACCTGCCGGCAACCGAATCACTAAAAACAACTCTTGAACGCGTACAACCTTACTGGGAACAAAACATTGCACCACAACTCAGGGACGGCAAAAATATCTTGATCGCAGCTCACGGCAACAGCCTGCGCGCTCTGGTCAAAATGCTGGACGGCATCTCCGACGGTGACATCACGGAATTCAACATACCTACCGGTGTGCCGATTCTGTATACACTGGACAGCAACCTGGCGCCAATCAGCCGGGAATTTCTCGGTGATCCGGAAGCGATAAAGCAGGCCGCAGCAGCCGTCGCGCAACAGGCTGAGGGCAAGTAAAGGCGTTGCCACGATGATTTACACGCTGGATAAAATCAGCCCGAAGATTCATGACCGCTGCTACATTGCGCCGTCAGCGGAGGTCATCGGCGATGTCCTCCTTGAGGAAGACACAAGCATCTGGTTCGGTACTATAGTACGTGGCGATGAAGATCGCATCACGGTTTGCCGCGGCACAAATGTACAAGACAACTCGGTTCTGCATTGCGACCCGGGGGCGCCGCTAACACTTGATGAATACGTCACAGTTGGACACCAGGCGATGCTGCATGGCTGCCGGGTGGATCGCCATTCACTAATCGGCATCGGCAGCACAATCCTGAATCATGCCCACATTGGCGCCAACTCCATCGTCGGCGCCAATGCACTGGTGACCGAGCACAAAAAATTTCCCGATGGCGTACTTATACTGGGAGCACCAGCCAAAATCATTCGTGAATTAACCGCCGAGGAAATCGCAACCCTGCCCCACTATGCGAAACGTTATATCGAACGTTCAGAACGCTACCGACGCGAACTTCAGGTAACAGATCAGACGACCTGAAAATTAAATCCTGATCGACCGCTGATAGCCCGCCATTTGCCCATCATGATCCTGTCGACACTGACCTTTTGGGGTTAGGATTTCCCCGGCCGGATTCTCTGGCATCCGTCATCATGCCACTACGGTGTCGGGCACCTCCGATATGGTAAGCATAATCGACCAGGCAGATAATGGGCGCATGAATATCGCCGGGGCAGAAACCCAGCCCAATAACTCGATTCCAACCAAACAGTCTGTGTTAATATCATGCATAGGTTTGACAGGAAAAGTGGGGGCATGAGTAGCCTCAAAAAAATCCCGCAGGTACGCGGCACATGCTGGTGCCAAATCGGTATCTGGCTTGCACTGGTCGGTATCGTATTACTCATCGCAAGCCTTGCCGGTGGCGGGTTCGAATTACTGCAACCAATCACTGCTTTGCTTTTATTCAGAATTGCCTGCCTGGTATTCATACTTAGCGCACTGGTGACAACGTTCGGCATTGTGATCAGCATGGGCACAGCGGGCCAAGCCTCTCCACTCTACTCATGGGGCGCTCTGACCATCAGCATCATCATCATCAGCATAGCAATGAGCCAGCGGCCAGGCATATCCGGGGTGCCGCCTATTTATGACCTCACGACCGACATCAGTAATCCGCCGGCATTCATAGCAATCCTGCCATTACTTGCCGAGGTGCCTAACCGATCCGAATACGCGGGTGCCGATACCGCCAAACAGCAACAGGCCACTTATCCTGATCTCATCACACTGACAATCGACAAACCGCTTGACGCAGTGCTCACTGAAGCCGAGATGACCGTGCGCAAACTCGGCTGGGACATCGTGGCCATTGATCCAAACACGGGGCGTATCGAAGCCACTGATACGTCGGCATGGTTCCGATTTAAAGACGATGTCGTCATTCGACTGACAGCGAACGACCCGGGCACAAGGGTCGACATTCGCTCCAGGTCGCGGGTCAACATGGGCGACATGAGTGCGAATGCAGAACGCATTCGTGCTTTTCTCAACCTGCTAAAGACCCGGACCGCCGATTGACTGGCTGCCTTGCCAGATGCGCCGGCAAATCAGACGAAATAAAGCGCGATAGTTTCGGCAACACAGGCCGGTTTGCTTTGCCCTTCGACTTCCATCGTGCTCTCCAGAATAATCTGCAAGGCGCCTGCTCTCTTGCGCGCTGATTTCAGAATGCTCCGCAACCGAACACGACTACCTGCCGGTACCATCTGCTTGAACCTGACCTTGTTAAGCCCGTAATTGATCGCCCGCTCACCATTGAAGATGACTATCTTCTCGGCTAATGCCGGAAACAATGCCGTCAACAGGTAACCGTGCGCGATTGTTGAGCCAACCGGCAACTCCCGTTTTGCTCGTTCCACATCAACATGAATCCATTGATGGTCGTCTGTCGCCTCAGCAAACCGATTAATGCGATCCTGATCAATCAGATACCATTCCGATACACCAATTTCCTTGCCTTCAAGGGCCTTGGCGTTTTCTATCGTGTCAATAATGAGTGCCATAAAAAATCAATACTGTTTATTATTAAAAGTTGATCCGGCGGCAAATCGCTGTCTAGCTGACCTGCCCAACCGCATGCATGAACTCGGCCCGAATACGATCATCATCCCGGAAAGCACCGAGCATTTCATCCGTCACCATCTTGATATTGGTTTTATTCACACCACGCGTAGTCATGCACAGATGCTGTGCTTCGACGATTACAGCTACGCCACGCGGCTCGAGTGCATCATGGATACATTTGGCAATCTCTGCCGTCAATCGCTCCTGAACCTGTAACCGCCTGGTATATGCCTCAACAACCCGTACCAGTTTACTGATCCCTGCCAACCGCTTATGCGGCAGGTAGGCCAGGTGAATACGCCCAATAAACGGGGCCATGTGGTGCTCACAATGAGATGAAAAATTAATATCCAGCAAGGTAACAATTCGATCGTATTCATTCACGGAATGAAAAGAATTGCCGAGTAACGCACAGGGGTCCATAGCGTAACCGGAAAACCAGTCACCAAATGACTCAATAACCCGTGTGGGTGTGCGCTTAATACCCGCACGATCAGGGTCTTCGCCGATCCAATCGAGCAGCGTCCTGATTGCAGACTCAGCATCAGCACGACTTACACCATTTATTTTACTGTCATTCATATCACTCTCTTCGGGTACGGTCGGACCAGAACTCAGCTGTCAAGCCCACCGAGCTTGAGACGGTCAAGATCATCCGGCGTATTGATATTCACCAATACTTGGGCATCGGTCGCAGCAATTAATTCCATATTCAAATCAGCCAGCATATTGCGAGGACTCAGGCTGCCACCCGACTTTGCTCGCTGCCGAAACTTTTCAAGCGTAGCGGGTTCCCAGATTGCGCACAACGGTTCCGGGAGACCGTCCAACGGGCTGCGATAGCCCGTTGCAGCTTTTTCTGCCCGCCGTGAATCGATTAGCAGACGAATTGATGCCGTATCGAGCAACGGCATATCACAGGCAGACACCAGCCAGGCCGCATCAGGACGGTGGACATGGGCAGCCAGGATTCCGCCGGCCGGCCCAAGCTCCGGCTGCTCATCAATGATCAGCGAATAGTGCCTGCGCAGTTCCTCATCAACCTGTGCAGCACAAATCGAAACATAAGTGCGCTCACAAAAACTGTTGATAAGAGCGAAGATTCGCGCCAACTGAACCTGCCCGCCTATCTTGATAGCGGCTTTATCCCGACCGAAACGCCGGCTCCTCCCACCGGTTAACACGAGACCGAGCAGAGGTGGAGAACCTTTATTAATGGAACCGCCAGGCATCGATCACATCACGCCGGACTGGCATAGTCACTTTTGCCCCCGGTCTTGCTAATCAGCCTTATCTCGCCAATCACAATATCGTGGGACAGCGCCTTGCACATATCATAGATTGTCAGCGCGGCAACACTGGCGCCGGTTAACGCCTCCATTTCTATCCCGGTCTTGTGCACGACATTGGTCCGGCAATCAATCACCGCACGCCCGTCATCAGCAAGCTCTATATTGATCTTGCAGCCGTCAAGACCAATTGGATGACAGAACGGAATCAACTCATAAGTTTTTTTTGCCGCAAGCGTTCCGGCAATAATGGCGGTCTGAAAAACAGGCCCTTTCGGGGTCGAGATATCCCCATCCCTGATAATCGCCCGCACCGGTTCGGGCAGATGCACGACCGCCATCGCATGCGCAGTACGGTGTGTCTCCTTTTTTCCGCCGACATCCACCATCGTCGGCTGATTCTTTTTATCTATATGCGACAACATGCAGAGCACCTCCGATCCGCAATCAATCAAGCGCCATTATAACGATCTGGCCGCCCCGGTGAGATCAAATACCCGAATACCAACCATTGCAAGGCATCAGAATCGCTTTCCGGCACACCAATAACATACCGGCTTTGCTATGATTTGAAGTCTATTATGCAGACATGATGCTTGCAGGCAGACCGGATTGTAAAACCACCGGTCCCGGGAACCAGACATGGGTCAAACAATTATCGAGAAACTGTGGGATGCGCATAGTATCGCTGACCTCGGAAACGGCAACCAGCTGATATATATCGACCGGGTGTTCTTTCACGAAAGAACCGGCAGCATCGCCTTGCAGGGTCTTGAAGCGGCCGGGCGTAATGTGCGCAACCCCGAACAGGTGTTTGGCTGCATGGATCACATCGTCGACACCCTGCCCGGTCGCACGGATGACACGATGGTACCCGGTGGCAGTGCATTCATCACGACTACGCGTGAAGCGGCACATGCTGCCGGCGTCAACCTGTTTGATCTCGGCGATGACCGCCAGGGTATCGTGCATGTTGTATCTCCGGAACAGGGCATCGCCCTGCCCGGTCTGACACTTGTTTGTCCCGACAGTCATACCTGTACCCAGGGCGCACTCGGCACACTGGCCTGGGGCATTGGATCGACAGAATGCGAACATGCGCTGGCGACCAAGACCCTGGCCGTCAAGAAACCCAGGTTCATGCGTGTAGGGTTTACCGGGCGGCTCGGCTACGGCATTACGGCCAAGGACATGATTCTGCACCTGATTGGTCGGCATACGGCATCGGGTGGTGTCGGTTACGCAATCGAATTCGCCGATGAAGCCGTCCGTGCTCTGCCGATGGAAGCCCGCTTCACGCTGTGCAACATGGGCGTGGAATTCGGCGCGTGGAGTTGCATCATCGCACCGGACCAGACAACCTATGATTACATTGCCGGCCGACCGTATGCGCCAAAAGATCATACCTGGGACCAGGCGCTCGCCTACTGGCAGAGCTTGCCAAGCGACGACGATGCCCGCTTTGACAAGGAAATTACGATTGATTGCAGCACACTCGCGCCGCAAGTCACATGGGGCACAAGCCCCCAGCATGAAACCGGCATCGATGGCATGGTTCCGAACCCGGCCAATGAAGCGGACATAAACCATCGTCAGTCAATCGAGCGGGCCCTCGAATACATGGGACTGGAACCGGGCACTCAGCTTGCAGGTCTGCCGATCGATTCAGCTTTTATCGGTTCATGCACGAATAGCCGTCTTAGTGATCTGCGCAGTGCCGCCGGGATCCTGAAGGGTCGCAAAGTCGCCGCTGGCGTCAAGGCGATTTGTGTGCCTGGTTCGGGCCAGGTGAAAAAAGCGGCCGAGGCCGAGGGTCTGCACAGAATTTTTACCGAGGCCGGCTTCGAATGGCGTGAACCGGGGTGTTCGATGTGTTTCTACGCCGGTGGCGATAACCTTGGCCTCGGCAAGCGAACCGTGTCCAGCACCAATCGCAATTTTGAAAATCGCCAGGGGCCCGGCACAAAAACCCACCTTGCAAGTCCGACCACAGTCGCCGCCTCGGCCGTCAGGGGTTGCCTGACAGATGTAAGAACACTGGAGCCGAACCATGGATAAGTTCACGACAGTGAGGGCAATCGCCGCACCGCTGCTGCGTATCAATATCGATACCGATGCCATTATTCCGAGCCGTGAGATGAAACGGGTATCCAAGCAAGGATTGGGAGAAGGGCTGTTTTCCGCCTGGCGCTATACAAAACCGGGAAGCCGTGACGAAAACCCTGACTTCATCCTGAACCGGGAACCATACCGCCAGGCACAGATCCTGTTGGCCGGAAAGAATTTCGGCTGCGGGTCTTCGCGGGAACACGCGGCCTGGGCACTGGCCGAATGGGGCATCCGGGCAATCATCGCGCCGAGTTTCGGTGCAATTTTCCACAGCAACTGTGTGCGCAACGGCATCCTGCCGACAACCCTGGCGGATCAACGGATACAGACACTTGCATTGCTGGTGCAGGAAGATCCGAAAAAAAATCAGATCGAGATCGATCTCGGCACATGTATTGTCACCGGACCCGACGGGCATACCGACAGTTTCGATATCGCACCATCCGATCGGGAGATGCTCATGGAAGGGCTGGATGCCATTGCCGTCACGATGAAACGTGACGATGAGATCCTCGCATTCCAGGCGCGTGACCGACTGAAACGACCGTGGATTTATTTATAACGGCAAGCAACTACTGAAACGGTCATTTCCGCCCCGGATGATCACTCCGCGCCAACAGCGCCCTGCTCGATCAGCGATTCGATTTCATCTTTGGAGTAACCGGCCTCGGCCATGATCTCGCGTGTATGCTGACCTTTGCGCGGTACCGGACGGTGAATGCCGAATCTTTGCCCGTTCATCTCAAGCGGCAACGCCGGTAACTTCGACTGCTTGCCGGCCCGTTCGCCATCGGTCACCGTAATCGGCAACAGGCCTTCATTCTCGGCAAGGTGGGGATCGTCGAACAAATCTTCCGGCTTGGTGATCGAGACCA
>PBZD01000067.1 GCA_002729875.1 Chromatiales bacterium
CGGCGTTCGGCTTTGGTCGTGCGCACACCAATGGTCTGTATCGTGACCGGATCTATCTTCACCGTCCCGGCGGGTCCGGGATCCGAGTCCCCATCGGCGTAAACCGGTATATAGTCCATGCCCATTGAGTCCTGCATGGGAACAGCAGAGGTGATTTCAGGATTCATCGGGTTGCGATAGAATAGTGGGCGGTCAGCTTCCTGCGGTGAGGGAGCAATTTTTGCTGTCACGTCGGAAGATTTGGTGCCAAACCAGTAACCACCAACTGCAGCAGTGAGCATGCCAAAGCTGGCAATAACCAGGGCAACTGTAATTTTGTTATTCATAAAGATCCTCCGAGCCGACCGATGCGGCAAGGTTGGCCAATGACTGCTTGGCATTACTCAGAGCTTCCCAATAATTGATCTGTGCGTTGTATAACGTGATCTGAGTATTCAGAACATTCAGAAAATCAACTTCGTTGACTTGATAAGCAGACAGCATGGCGGCAACAGTTTGTCGTGCCTGGGGAATAATGGCAGTGCCATACAGAGATACTTGTTCGCGCGAAATCTGGTAAAGGGCATGATTTCTGATGATTTCGGTCTGGATAGTACGCAGTGACTCATTGAATACATATTTGTACTGAAAATATTCACTACTGCGCTGGTCTACAGCCTTGCTTTGTTTTGCTTTGGAATAGATCGGTAAATTAACGCTGAGCCGAAATGTCGCAAGGTTCGGTAAAGTTCTGCCGGTCGAATCGGAGGTATCACGAAATCCGTAAGCCGCGCCCAGTTTGAAATCCGGGTAGTACTCCTTCCTGGCCAGGTCCAGTCGGGTCCGGGCTGCTTCAATCCGTTCCCGCTTGACATCGAGCAAGGGGCGAGTATCCACTGCGCGCTGTAACAGGACTGATTCGGTTGGTAGTTCCGGCAGGCTTATGTCCGCTGGAAGAGACGGAAGCTGGATAGGTTTTATCGGGTCGACATTCATCAGTGAATTCAACTCAGCCTGCGAGGCATCTCTCATCCCCTGGAGGGGAAGTCGGCGGTTGATAAGTCGGGAAAGCTCCAGTTGAGCAAGCAGTACATCCTGTTGCAGTCCTTTGCCGACTTTGTACTTGGTTTGGGCAATCTCGACAAAATCGCGCATCAGATCCTGGTTCTGTCTGATTATTTCAATGGCGCGATCGAGATAAGCGAGTTGCCACCAGTTACCCCGCACCCTGGCTACAACTTGCAGCCGTTTATCCAGAACCGTCTTAGCTGCAGCGGATGCTTCATACTCCGCTGCTGCACGTTTCAGGTTACGTTTTCCCGGAAACGGAAAGGATTGATTCAGTGAAACCTGCATCTGGGTCATCGGTTCCTGATCCAGGTTGAAACTGTCGGTCGGGAGATTCAGTGCATTCAGCCCTAAGGTCGGATCCGGTAATGCACCGACCTGTGCCGGAACTGCGCCGAGTGCCTCGGCTTTTGCTTGCAGCCCGGCAAGTGCCTGATTATTTTTCAGTGAAAGCTCTATGGCTCTGGCTAATGACAGTGGCTCGGAGCCTGTATCTGGCAGCAGATGTGCCTGTTCACTGGTATTCGGTGCGCCAATTGCAAATGACGACCAAACCATGACCACGTTTGCGATAGCGATAAGTAAATTTTTCTGCAGCATTTTTTTGCCTTGGTTCGGCAGCCGACATATTGCGTGTTGCTACTGTTACGCGAGCAGCTACCGATTCAGATTGTGCCGATTGAGGTTGAATATCGGCAGGCGATAGAATTTGTGATAAGCGATCAGAATTGATCGATTACCGAATCGGAGCTATTTTAAAAAGATACAGAACTGCAGATGCAGCGGCGGAGAGGCGCGGGGATCGGGCGGTTGCTTGTCAAGAACCGGCAGCTGATCTGCTTTGAATTCCAAATTACTGGAAGATTGGTTGTATGCGAGGAGAGTCGTATGGGTGGTTCCCGATACGATATCGGGTGTTGAATCAATGGTGGTGGCTTCTGCTGTAAGGCATGCATCGAGGCACAGTACGGGTTCATGTTCCGGGCAGTCATCACAGAGTGTATAGGCCTCGGCACAGGGCACCGTTAAGATGCCGCTGATCAGCAATGCAATGACTAAAAAACCTGCTTGATTGCAGAGGGTATTTCGTCTGAGCCCGAACATTGGCTCAGATTAACATATTAAAGCGGGGTAATAGTGTGCGATTGGTCAGGAAATCTGCGCTTATTAATAGATAGCTTTATTAATGAGAATGGTCATTGATTTGATAAAGGCCCACGCCGATCCTGACCGTTTTCTCCTTTTTTTGTTTTTTTGTCGTAAGTTCATGATTTGAAAGCCAGTTATCTATTTTTTCGAGAAAATCCTGACCCTCTTTTTCCAAAAAGGTACGAAAGGTTTTGGCTGCCCTGAAGCCCATATAAATATTTGTTGCTCGCCCTTCAAATTGGGTGGCATCCTTGTTTTTTCGGGTCAGGTTATAGTTAATCGTTTCACCCAGATCTGCAAGTACACTCCCTGATCGAAGAATTTCATCCGGTTCCATGTTCGAAAGCATATATTGGCGCATTAGAACCTGAAATTTGCCTGTTTTTGTTTCTTTCACCGCTCCGACGCGGGTGAGTTCCTTTAGCATTGTTGATGGCGGGATATCACTTGCATACTTTTTAGAGAGTGCAGAAAAAGAGGAAGTATTTACATCAAATGCTAATAATCGTGGCCGACCGGTCTTGCTGAGAAAGTCCGGGTCGACATGCCACCCGGTTAAAACACGAGTTGCATCATTTATCTTGCCAAGATCCGTGTCGGTATCCTCGTGTTGCAAAAGCTGTGTTATGCGAGCGACTTCACGGCGAGATAACCCGGTCATTATTGCAACACGGGAGGCATTGGTGGGTCGACCGGCAATGCCATAATCTTGTCGGGAAACTTCAACAAAAGTCAGTTTGCATACTTCAATTGCTTCCCGATAGGTGATTCCACTGCGCAGTACAATACGGATGACTGGTCGCAATAAAAGTCTCAAGGCAAGCAGGGCAGAGCTTTTTGTTTGTTTATTCATAATGGGCTAGAAACTATATAAGCTCATTCATCAGGTTCGCTATCTGCGAACTCTGCAAAGGACTGACTGCCTTCTTTCCATAGTTTATATCCGTAACTTGATGGTGCATTGGCGCTCAAATAGACAAAAATATTTTCAGCGTTTGCCAATTCTCTGATTTGCTCCTGGCTAACAATATAAAATGCATTTAGAGCGCTCTTGACTGGTGTTGAGTAAACGGTATTTTTTATGCCCAACTCAGTTCCGGACCATGCCTTGACCTCAAGTTCCATGGGTTCGCCATCAGTGACCAAATACACAGTCTGGAAGTTTTCCCGCACAGATTCATAGGGAAGCCAGAGTCGATCAATTGTGCTCCAGATTCCCAGCCACAACAAATAATCATGTTGACCGGCTCTGCTGATTCTGATCGGACCAAGGTAGACATAGTCTCGGGAATTAGAAGAGAGCCACTGGTGCTCCCGGTAGAAAATCAACGGCTGAGTCAGGCTGGTTATGTTGGTTTCAGTATTCTCGTCAAACTGTTGTTTTAATGCCGGTTCAATATGTTTGGGAAAGGAAAAAGAAGTAGGGAAAGAGCAGGATACAATGCTGATGGCGGCCGTTGTCAGTAATATCCTCAGCAGGAGTTTCTTGGTCGGTACCCCTGAATTACACAAGGTTTTTGATAAGAGGCAGAGCATGCTAGAAGTCCGCTCGATAACCCAGGTTAATAAAATATGATGAAGTATCAGTGGAGGTTAATGTTGACTTTGTTTCTGATAGTTCTCCGCCAAACTCAAAATCCAGTTGGTAATGACGCCCCAACTGATAAAGAAATCGCAAAGAGGGTCTTAGCAGCCACCGATCTGAATTATTTGCATTTGACTCTCGCATGGAAAAAATAATTCTTGGGTTAATCCTGAAAAATCTTGATATGGGATATCGATTATTGATAGAAAATGTAGATGTCTTAGATGTATCGCCGTCAATATAACTTAAGCCAAGAATTGTTGAGTCGCCTTCCTTTAGCAGGCTGTAGCCAATGAGATTTGTCGAGTAATAAAATTGGGTGCCGAAATCAGGTGACTCAGGTACGCCACCGGAGGCCGGGGTGCCGCCGAATTGAGTCATGGTGACATCAAAATTGATCTGAAAGCGCTCAAACAAAGGTTTGGCAAAGCCAAACGAATATGTCTTTACATCAGCAGCACGATCTTCGGCCAGTTGTCTGATATCCGCCTCAGAAAAGCTCAGCAGCAGTTCATCTATTGTCGTGGCCGGTTGGCCTATCAGGGCGGTACGAGTTGTCAGATAAGGACTTTTGCGTACATCTATAGAAGCCGTTAGGGTTATTTTATTATCAAATGTCCAGTTACCAAGAGTGATAAAGCTGTTTACTACATTGAAATCAATATCGTAATCTATGGCAGTAATCAAAGATCGGGAGATATCGTAGTAACGAAGTTCTGCTCCGATAGCCTGTCGGTTTGTCAGGCTGTCCACTTTCTGGCGATTGTAGAAAATGCTGACATCAAAAAGATCCTTAAGCTGAGTAAAATCGATGCCGGCACCATAAAATGAACGCTCGGTTTGGATGCCGTCTGCAGATGAATCAACCGGGTAACCGGCAGTCACATTGAACCGGATATCGGGTTTCCAGTCATAGCCCACTTGTAGCCCATCAAAACGACCCAGTACACCACTGGTATGCAGTGATTGACGGCCGATACGGGTGAAAAGATTAAGTTGCGTGTCCTGTAAATCTACATATGCATTATAAAAACGTGAATTGTTTCCAGGTCCTTCTTCTCCCAAAAAGTCATAGAGGTAACCCATCGTAGTCCGACCGCTAAAATCAAACCTGTCTCCACGCCATTTGACCATGAGGTCGGCATCTGAAATCAATGATGATTGATTGACAACCTTACCGGTATTATCCGTGTCGAAAACATTTCGCCGGTAGTACTGTGATATACCGCCATAGGTTTCCCAGTGGCTGCGTTTGTCAGGCTTCGATTTATTGCGTTGGCTTGGTTTTGGTGTTTCACGTGCCGTTAAAAGTCCGGCAAGACGTTGGCTAACACGTTCAGCGCCTTCACTGTTAGGGTAAAGGTCAAGATAGATCCGGTATTCAGCCACGGCATGGGCGATCTGTTTATTACGTTCACGGGCAAGACCCAGGTATTCTCTTGCATTGGCAGAAAAGGAATGTTCAGGTTCAGCCAGAATCTTGGTATAGATTTGCACGGCCCGGCTGTAATTGGCCTTCTGTTGTTCTGTTTCCGCATCCGCCATCAACTCGGAAATTCTTTCCTCTGATAATCTCCTGGTAACGGGTGCGGATTCTGTTGACGGACTATTCGTGGTAACAGATTCGGTTGGTACGGAAGGAACCGCAGAAACCGCAGGGATTACAGGAATATTTGGCGCGGGTAACTCTGCAATGACAGGTGCCGTAGCGCTCGAGTCGCGAGCCAGGCTTTTCCGGGCATTATCGCGTTCTTTTTCTGAAACCCTTACAACCCATAAGCCAGGAAATCTGGAATTCAGGGTCTTTGCGGCGATCCTGGCAGCGGACTCGGTAGGAAAAAAACCTAAACGCAATCGATACCATGTCTGGCCTGACAACGTTGTGTTGGTCAGATAAGCCAGTTGATCGGGTGTGGCTGCAACCGATGCGATAGATTCATTCATGATTGGGTCTGCCAGAGACATCAAATTAATTGCGAATAACTCTGGTGCAGATGGCGCTGTATTCTGTTCTGAGATCTGCTCTGTCACTGCCTCCTGGGGTTGCTGCAGGCGCTCAGGATTCTGCTTGATCGCATCCGTATCAGGTAAGGGTGCGGTTCGAACCACCGGCAAATCCGGTTGTTCGCTGGAAACCGATTTTGGCTCCTTCGTCTCATCACTCACTGGCAGTTCGATGAATAATTGCAAACTTTGCAGGCCTCGCCTCTGATCAACAGAAAAGCGAACGGGGAAATCAAATCGAACTAATAAAAGGGCATCTATCCCTGTCTTGGCAACATATTCAACTTCACTAATTCCTGCCAGGGCGCGCCCTGGGGGCATTCTTATTTCTCGTATTGGGTTTTCAAATGCACCAGTATCACATTGATCCAGACGTGAAAGATTGATTTGCAGGTGGTCAGTTTCTACCAGCGGGAAGTGATCGATATAACGAGTCGGGCAGCCGAAAAGGAATTCTACTGTTGTTGTATTGCCTGTCTTTGAGATCAGTACATTTTTAAACCAGATATTGCCGGCACCGAACGCACTGCTGTAACACAAAAATAAAGTGAGTGGCATTATCCATTTGTAAAGATGGAATCTTTGAGTTACACGTTGATGCCTGGAGGCGCTCATAGCTTACCCTGGTTCCCTCGATGCGCGGGCAGGACTAGTGCGAAACGCAGCTGAACAATAAAGTGCTTTGCTGTTAGCTCTCCAGTCATTGTTGATGTTTATGCCTGTTGTAGGACTCATTCTCATATTCAGTTTTCTTTACCACTTCCTGTCGCTAATCCTGTGACAGCGACTGCCTGTGCAATCTCGATCTGCACTTAGTCCGTTATGCTTGCTCTCGCTATGTTTATAGTCATTTGCATGGCAGCCCGCGCAGTCAGGTTGATATGTAGGTGATGGCCAATTGACAGTTGCAGAATTACTTTGGTGGCATTCGGTGCAATCCTGGGTTCCACGATGATCAAGCGGTTCATAGCTTAAGGTTGTATGGCCAAATGTAGATGGTACCCAGCCAGTAGTATCGTGACAGACGATACAGTCTTGTGAAGTAATAAAATGACCGCCGCCTTTACCGGTTGCGGTATTGCCATTATGGCAGCCTGAACAGGACCCGGTAACGTTGTCATGATCAAAGCTGGCCGGGATCCAGGCCGTTGTTGAGTGACAGTTTTCGCAGATATTACCGGTATTGATATGCCCGGGATGTTTGCCGGTTGCCGTGCTGCCATTGTGGCAGCCTGAACAATTGTTGGTAATGGTGCTGTGATCAAAATCGGCCGGCACCCAGCCATTGGTCGTGTGGCAGTCTTCACAATTGTTGCCGCTGGCAATATGAGCCGTATTTTTGCCGGTTGCAATTGTGCCGTTATGACAGCTGGAACAGGTGCCGATTACATCAAAATGATCCACACGATCGGCCGGTGACCAGGCCGTTGAATTGTGGCAATTCTCACAAACATTGGTCGAATTGATATGGGTGAGATACTTGCCGGTTGCCGTACTGCCATTGTGGCAGCCTGAACAATTGTTGGTAATGGTGCCGTGATCAAAATCGGCCGGCAGCCAGCCATTGGTGGTATGACAGTCCTCGCAAACATCGCCGCTGGCTATGTGGGTCGGGTGTTTGCCGGTCGCTGTCATGCCGTTATGGCAGCTTGAGCAGGCTCCGATTACATGGAAATGATCAACCCGCAGTACTGTTGCCCAGGACGTCGTAATATGGCAATCCTCACAAATATTGGTCGTATTCATGTGGCCGGTATTCTTGCCGGCTACTGTCTGGCCGTTATGGCAGCCCGAGCAGTCGTCGATGATGGTGTTGTGATCAAAATTGGCCGGTAGCCAGCCATTGGTCGTGTGGCAGTCTTCACAATTATTGCTGCTGGCAATATGGCTCGGATTCTTGCCGGTTGCAGTTGTATTGTTATGACAGCTGGAGCAGGTGCCGATTACATCAAAATGATCTACACGAATGACCGGGGTCCAGAATGATGTGTGGTGACAATCTTCACAAATATTGGTGGTGTTGATATGACCTGGATTCCTGCCGGTTGCCGTGCTGCCATTGTGACAGCCTGAACAATCCTGAGAGATGATGCTGTGATCAAAATTGGCCGGTGTCCAGCCATTGGTGGTATGGCAGTCCTCGCAAATATCACTGCTGACAATGTGGGTCGGGTTCTTGCCGTTGGCAATTGTGCCGTTATGACAGCTGGAACAGGGGCCGAGTACGTCAAAGTGATCAACGCGAGTGACCGGTGCCCAGACTGTGTTGTTGTGACAGTCTTCGCAAATATTGGTGGTATTGATATGCTCGGGATTCTTGCCGGTTGCCGTGCTGCCGTTGTGACACCCGGAACAGGCAGAGACAATAGAGCCGTGATCAAAATCGGCCGGCAGCCAGCTATTGGTGGTATGGCAGTTTTCGCAAATGTTATCGCTAACAATATGATTCTGATGTTTGCCGTTGGCAATTGTACCGTTATGACAGCTTGAGCAGGTGCCGATTACATCAAAATGATCAACACGAACGATCAGCCCCCAAAATGTTGGTGTATGGCAGTCTTCGCATACATTGGTGGTATTGATATGGCCGGTATTCTTGCCGGTCGCAGTATTGCCATCGTGGCAACTGATACAGGTGCCGGTAATATTGAAGTGATCGAAGCGGGCAGATGACCAGGCTATTGATATATGGCAGTCATCACATTGATTGTTGCTAAGGATATGATTTGGCGACTTGCCTTCGGCTTTTACCCCATTGTGGCAATTCGAGCAGCTACCAATTACCTGGGTATGATCTACCTGTGTGACCGGAGCCCATGATGATTCCCGGTGACAGTCTTTGCATTGATTGGTGGTGAGAACGTGA
This sequence comes from Chromatiales bacterium, assembly GCA_002729875.1. Lineage (GTDB taxonomy): Bacteria > Pseudomonadota > Gammaproteobacteria > Steroidobacterales > SMWD01. Next base: position 8,652 of record PBZD01000067.1, read on the forward strand.
CCCATCGGTACCGGAGTCGCTTTGACCAGGCCGGCTCGGGAGTGACAGCTTTCGCATTGTCGTGCCGTACCCTGAAAAATTCCTCCGACATGACATGCGGCACAGTCAGTGGTGCGATGCACGCCCTCCAGTTGAAAGCCGGTAGAAAAGTGATCGAAATCTGATTGAAAGGCTGACTGCGCAAAAAGTTCCGTAGGTAGAACAATGCAAACGAGAGTAATCAGTAATGCCAGCTGTCTCATTATTCCGGTCTTCCCGGGTTAACAAACGAGCCTGTTGTATGGCAACGTCCGCAATCGGACCCGAATTGTCCTGAGTGAATATCATCACGACGGTGACAGCCGGCACATTGCTTGGGGATTTCTGTCCGTGAGCCGCTCCTGCTGCGGTGACAGGAACGGCAGGTCAGGTCGGTGTGTTTGCCATCCAGCATAAATTCTGCCTCGGTTTCATGGTCAAAGACCCAGAGTTGCCAGTCATTCGGATTGTGACAGGCATTACACTCTTCTCCCAATCTGCCCTTGTGCAAATCATCATCTGCATGACAATCAACGCAGCGGTTTCCGGTATCGTGGAACCCTGCAAATATATGGCAGGCCTCGCAGGGTGCTACAGCATGCAGTCCTATAAGTGGGAAGTCAGTAAAATCATGGTCAAATATAACATTATCATTCCAGCCTGACTCTTGGTGGCACTGGCCGCAATCGGAACTCTGGTCTTCCTTGTGGATGTTGTCATCCTCGTGGCAGTTTAAGCAGTTAACCTCTAGTTGTACGTCGTACATTGATCCTTTATGACAGGCTTGGCAAATCTGCTCTTTATGCTGACCCAGTAACGGGAATTCCGTATCTTGTTTATGATTAAAAATACTTTTTGCCCACTTTGTCGGTTTGTGACAGTTGTTGCAATCTTCCCCATTCAACCCCTGATGCTCGTCATCACTGCGGTGGCATGCTATGCACTCCATTTTCAGTGGGTCATCCAACTTGCTGCCCGTGTGGCAGCTTTCGCAGGGGATCTCATCGTGCTTGCCTTCCAGGGTGAAATCCGATTCGTCGGCGTGATTAAATGCTGATTCATCCCAAGCTGTTGTTTTGTGGCAAGTCTCACAGGTTGTGCCATTGTCGCCATTATGGGTGTCATCAATACGATGGCAGGAGTAGCAGTCCTTGCCCAGATCCGTATATTTTTGGTTGACATGACACAGGTTGCACTCATTTTCCATGTGTGCGCCGGTTAGTGCGAACTCGCTATCCTTATCATGATCAAAGTCTGCTTCCTGCCAATTGGTTTCCTTGTGGCAGTTTTCACATTCTTTGCCAAGTTCTCCGCCATGGTTATCATCATCTTCGTGGCAACCAAAACATGCAGAAACCGCGCTGCGGTACTTTTCATCTGCTTCGTGGCACCCGTTGCAGCCAGTAGTTACATGTGAGTCCGAAAGGAGAAAATCAGTAAACTTGTGGTCAAAAGTTTCCTCATCAAGGCCGACAATATCTGCATCACGTCCTTCGTGTTCGGTATGACAGGACGAACACTCAGCTTTCCTGGCTTGAGGAAACAGGCCGTGGAATCCTTTCCGGGCATCGATATCTTCGGAAATTTGATTGTGATCGTGGCAATTCAGGCAAAGGTCACGCTGCAGATTCTTGGAGAATGCCGCATGACATTCACTGCAGTTTTTTTCAAATTCAGCATGATCCTGGATTACCATGCCTGGCATAACCAGTGTTTCAATGCTGATTGCTGCTGTATTACTACTAAGGCACGCAAGTATAACTAAGACTGAAATCCTAAGTGTGAGTCTGTATGCCATTATGGTGTTACTTGGCGGGTCAGTACATATGAACCGCTAAGATGTGAACGATGGTAGAAATACAAAGCATTAAGAAGAATGGTAAATGCAATATGTGCCAGAAAGAAAAGAGCCGTTCAAACAGGTACAGATTGGCGATATTACGTTGCTCCATTAGGTGGTTACGTAAATTGCGCTTGGTTAGTTGCTCCAGACGTTTTTGATGCTCGGTAATTGATTTTGATTCGATCGAACGTGCAATTAATTTTTTCTTAAGGATCCAGTTTAATCGGATGTATGCTACACGGGTTTTAATAGATATGACCAGTGGACGAGTCATGCCATCAAATAAGTTATGTGGTGCTTCAAGTACCTGATGATCGAGTATGGTCAGAGCTTCATTAATCTCAGTTGCTAACTCACCAGATTTTTCTACTTGCTCGGCCGATGCCATCATTTTTTTGGTTAGCGAACGTAAAGTTGTCTTGCGACCATACAATCCGTTATGTATATGTGAGTAAAGATATCGTCCAATCAGGCCGCTGCCAGAAACCAATAACATGCAATATAGAGAGATACGTGAGTTCAGGGAGCCCAGGGCAAAATTACTGTGAAACAGAATTAGTATCGGGCCAATGATGCCCAATACCATGTGCCAGAAAAACCAGCGCTTGGTTGTACCAAGAAAGCGCAGGAAGCGGACACGCTTTCGTAATGGGTATAGTAAGAGCGCTGCCATAAGTGAGGCGCCCACAATTCCCAAAATATAACCCAGCCCTTCTTCTGCTGTAATATTTCGCTCAGTGCGGCCTATCCAGCCAATATATGTAATTAGGATTGCCAGCAGGTAGCCGAGCATTGTTGATTGCTGGCGGAGCCAGGCAATTAATGCGCGAAGGGCTCGAGTTTCTAGCTGTTTTGGGGGGGGGTGACGTACGTGGTCGGTAACGGTTGAAACTATATTCATAGGTTGTGCTGTCGCTGGCTAGCTATAAATGGGGGTGAAAATCTTCAATTCTGTTAAAGGGATGAGCTATATAGTTCAATTCTTCCTGAGGTTCTGAATGTGCTTCAGCCTTAATCCTTACAATATGGCAGCGATACTGGAGCCTAGAAAAAGCTGCATAAATCAATATTATTGTGCATATTTTTCGCAAATATACAAATATTTCTCGATTTAATATTTCTTCATTGATGCTGAATGACTGATTAGGTCACCATAATTCAAGAGCCAGAATAGACGGAAGGTCTGTTGCAGACTGTGATGGAACTCACACACAGAAGAGTCGGAAGACTTGAAAATGCATCCTTTAATTGTGGCTCAAATAAAACCAATGAGTTATTTATGTTGGACCCGGTATCATTGTTCTTTTATCTCATCCCGATGGGATTAATCCTTTACCTGTATGTCCGCCGGTACAGTGGACATCATGGCTCCAGTGTTCGTGCCCGTCAGGATGCGCTTGAAGCGGGTCTTACCGAGCCGGCTTCGCTGCATCCGGATATTGATCCGACTAAATGCACCGGTTGTCGCGCATGTATTGCGGCTTGTCCTGAAATACCTGGGCACCAGGTAATCGGATTGATCCACGGCAAGGCTGAGTTGATTAATCCAACTGATTGTATCGGTCATGGAGCCTGTTTAACGGCCTGTCCACATGGTGCTATCACCCTGGTATTCGGTACCGAACGGCGTGGCGTTGATATCCCTCATGTTCAGGTGAATTTTGAATCAAATGTACCTGGAATTTTCATTGCGGGTGAACTCGGTGGTATGGGCTTGATTCGCAATGCCATTGAACAGGGACGCCAGGCAGTTGAGTCAATTTATGGGGCCAGGAATGAAGCCAATAGTTTAGACCTTGATCTGCTAATTGTTGGAGCCGGGCCGGCCGGGTTCTCGGCATCTCTGGCCGCAATGGAGTGCGGTTTGAGTTGCGTTACTGTAGAACAGGAGAGCCTCGGGGGTACTGTGGCTCATTATCCTCGTGGCAAGATAGTGATGACAGCACCTGTAGATTTGCCAATATTCGGCAAAGTCAATTTTCGGGAGACCACCAAGGAAAAACTTCTGACTTTCTGGGAAGAGGTTGAAGTGAAAACTAATGTGGCTATCAGCTATAAGGAACGTGTTGAATCGGTGGTATCGATAGAAAATGGATTTGAAATTAAAACCAATAAGGCCAGCTATCGTGCGCATGCAATTCTATTGGCGATCGGCCGTCGCGGTACACCACGTAAATTGGGGGTGCCCGGCGAGGAACAGGCAAAAGTCATCTATCACTTGATTGATCCATGTCAATACAAAAACCAGCATGTTCTTGTTGTTGGAGGCGGTGATAGTGCATTGGAAGCCGCTGAGACCATATCAGCCGTTGAAGGGACCAGTGTAACCCTTTCCTATCGTTCCAATGCTTTTGGCCGCGCCAAACAAAAAAACCGGCAGAAGGTTGAGCTGGCTGAAAAAGAGGGTCGGCTGAATGTGATCTTTAATTCAAATGTAGTTTCGATCGGAGCTGACCAGGTTACCCTGGAACAGGAGGGTAATCATATTGAACTGAAAAATGAGGCGGTTATCGTCAGTGCCGGTGGCATTTTGCCCACCCCTTTTCTTCAGTCGCTAGGCATTGAGGTTGAAACAAAATATGGAACTGCGTAGTGAATAGAGTCCGAGTCCGCATTATTCTGTTGCTATTACTTGGAGTTATGCCGCTCTATGGGGTAGCTGAACCCCTTGCTGACGCCCTTGCAGAGGCGAGAGCCGCAGTACGCATAAAGGATTTTCCGGCAGCGGTAAAAATTTACCAGTCGCTTGCTCAGGCCGGAAATGCAGATGCTCAATATCAACTGGCTTCATTTTATCGCTCTGGTCACGGGGTATCCAAGGATCTTGGTAAGGCGGTAGAGCTATTTGCAGCCGCGGCCGAGAGTGGTGACCCTCGGGCTCAATACAGTTTGGGGCAACTGCTTGAGAGTGGCACGGGTGTAGAAAAAAACAGTGAATTGGCGATGCTTTGGTTTGCAAAAGCTGCGCAGCAAGGTCATCGACTGGCAATCTCACATCTGGCTGAACTGGCTGAACTGGCTGAGTCCGGTGACAGTCGAATAGATTTGCTCGAACCGGAAGAGAGGGCAAGAGCTTTAAGACGTGCGGCCCAGAAAGATGATCAAAAAATGCTGCTGATGTTGTTGAATAGCGGAGTATCGGCAGATTCGCAGGATGAAAACGGACGAACGGCTTTAATCGAGGCAATTGATAATGAAAATACGGATATTGTTTCATTGTTGATTGAACATGGCGCCGATTCAAATGGCATCAGCATGGCCTGGGAGATTCCACTGCACAGAGCGGCACGTATAGAAAATCTGGCGGTTTTAGATATTCTGCTAGCCGCTGGTGCGGATATTAATAAGCAGGATGCCACGGGGAATACCGCTTTGATTATTGCTTCGGCCAGGAATGCAGAGGTGATTGTTAATGCATTACTGGAAAAAGATGCTGCTGTTCAGCTTGAGGATGAGCGGGGGTGGACCGCGCTCACGGCAGCCAGGCAAAGAGGCCATGAGAATATTGAGAAAATTTTATTGGCCAGCGGCGGCGAGGACCCGTATGAGGCATCCGCTGTTTCCAAGACCCGAAGAGTCGTCCTGAGTGACATCCCTGAGGGTGAGGCAGGTTGGACACCGTTAATTTATGCCGCCTGGCGGGGTAACAAGGATCTTGTTACCCAGGCGCTGGCGAATACTAAAGACATCAATGCTCAGGATTTGGAGGGCCATACTGCCGTTAGCCGGGCAGCGTGGCGTGGCCACTACCAGATAGTTGGCATGTTGCTAGCTGCCGGTGCTGATCCGAACCTTCGTCAGCGGAATGGCTTTGCGCCTCTTCACTGGGCGGTACGAAAAGGTCACGTAGAAACTATCAGAACACTGGTCTCTGGTGGAGCTGAAGTGGATTATAAAATTCCGGCAAGCGGTGTGACGGCGTTGTTGCTTGCGGTTGAGAATCAACATGAAATTGCTGTGAAAACACTTCTTGGATACGGTGCTACGGTAGACGGTAAAAACATCAGCGGTGAAACCCCGTTGATGCGTGCGGCCATGCTGGATTCCCTGATGATTTTGATTCGACTCCTGGATCATGGGGCTGATTATGATGAGCGTAACCTCCATGGCCAGGCAGCCGAGTGGTACGCAGTTCAGGCAGGACAAATAAAAAATCTGAGATTGCTATGTGATTATGGTGCAGATACAAATATTGCTGATTTAAATAATCAGACTTCATTGATTGAGGCTGCCCGGTATGGGGATGAGGGAATTATCCGGGTGCTCGTAAAGTATGGCAGCAATGTTAATGCTCAGACCAATTCCGGCAACACGGCTTTAATAGTTTCTGCTTCTGCCGGGCATATCGAGGCGGCGCGCATCCTGATAGCTGCTGGCACCAATATCGACCACCGTAATCAACGTGGAAACAGTGCGCTCATGCGTTCCGCAGCACTCGGGAAAGAAGATATTGCCGCATTGTTGATTGATGAAGGTGCAGATAAAGGCCTGGTTAATCATGATCATCTTACGGCCAAAGATCTGGCGAAACGGGCTGATTACAATAATATTGTTTCCATGCTGAAAAATCGTGCTGCAAAGAAATAGCGGTTGAATATGTTATAAATCATTGCAGCAGGATGTGACGTGGTTGATTTTACCGCCCGCCGCCCGCCGCCCGCCGATCTGCCCGCGCCACCTCCCGAGCTTGAACCCGGCTCCCGATTGGCAATGTGACAGGGGAATTTGGTGCAGTCGTCAGTTCGCTGCATGCCTCGATATCGAGGGTTGACACCAATTCGGTAGGTGGCTTTGTAATTGCTTGCAAGGCAGTACATTAGTAAGTGGCATCAGGATGCCATATGCACCGGGTCGAGCCTGGTATCCAAGCCTGGTGAATTCGTGAGAATCCTGATCGGAGGATAATTCTACGAAAGTTTTGCTGTGAAAGCCTGGCTTAGAGTATCAGCAGAAAATCCACCGGTGTTCTGCCCGTTGGTGGCAAATCGATACAACACAGCCGAGAAAATCCCCTGCAATGCGGTTTGCAGTAAACCAATAACGATCAGTCCAATAATGCTGACAGCGATGATGCCGATGATCAGTGACATATTGCCGGTTGTTGATGCGGTGCTCAGCATGAACCCAGCGATAACGAAGGCGAGTACATAAATCAGTATGAAGATCAGCCCAATGCCGGAATTCGAGATGACGTTTTCACCCCAGGTTTGTTTAAGTAATGTTGCACTTTCCTTGAGTGCATCGAGTGGGCCGACATCCCGGCTCGCCAATATCGGTACCGCCAGGAAGCTCGCGGCAGTCCAGGCTATACCGAACAGCCCGACGATCATGCGTCCGAGCAGACCGAATCGTTCACCAACAGCACGCAGCAGGATGCCGACAGTCGCGGCGATCATGGCATAACCGAGAATCCGTCCGGCTTTCGACCATGCAATCCGGAGCCCATCGCTGATCGTTGGGTCACCGCCATCCATGCGGATCATCGCTGCGCCGACCAGCGCCGTATTAAAGAAAAACATGACAAAATATTCGCTTAGGTAGAGCAGTCCGAGGGCGAGGGCATTGAACGAGCCTGCCTCACCTTGTTGCATTGCAGGAGCCGGGATGATCAGGGGTACGAATGAGATGAAAACAAGCAAGGCCGCGATTGACGACAGCAGTGGAAAAACCATTAGTTCACGATCTTGTTGCAGGATTGCTGCACTGTGTTTGATCATGCGCCAGCTACGGGAAAACCGACCACCCATGGTATGCCCTCATCAGTGAATTCAAATCAAAGCCTAGCATTTTTGGGGTTACGGGGTTGCGGTGGGGTTCAATTCCGGGCTCCTGTTATGATGTGCGGGAATTTATTGGTAGCTGCAGGGTGAGAGTCCATGATTTCAATCCAGATGCGTGTGCTCACGGTCGGGCTCCTGCTCATGACCGGTGTACTTCAGGCCGTGGAACCGGAGACGATCCTGGTCATGGGTGCAAGCGGCCGTCAGGGTAATGCCGTCGTCGATGAATTGCTGTTACGAGGCTATGCTGTGCGCGGCATGACTCGCAAGCCGCAGGGCAAGAAGGCGCAGCGCCTGGCCGATAAGGGCGTTACGGTCGTGCAGGGTGATTATGC
>PBZD01000068.1 GCA_002729875.1 Chromatiales bacterium
TAATGTCGAAAAATAACAGGAATGATACTGATTCTGTTTCCCGCCGTGATTTTCTTAATACCGCAGCAGCCGGTACGGCGATTGCCGCTCTTTCTGCCTCCGGCTGTACGGCTGTAAGCGAAGCCGGGGCGGCCAAGCCGTTAGCCGGCAAAGCTCCCGGTGAGGTGGCAAAGAATGCGCCGCAAGCACCCTTTGATTCATTTCGCGACTGGGTCGCGGCACTTGATGCAAATGGTCTGCTGATGCGCTTTGACCGTATCGATCAGGACCAGTACCAGATACCGGCATTATTTTTTAAAGCGACCGACATGTATACGATGTACGGTACCCCGTGCATGTTGTTCGAAGAGGTCAAGATCAACGGCGAGTGGGTTAAGGGGCCGGTTATCATCAATGCGCAGGGGCACTGGAATACGGATGCAATCATCTGGAACCAACCGATCGTGGCGGGTGATCACTACCAGACTTACCGCCAGACACGCGAATATTTGCAAGGCATCCTGGCCGAAAATAACGGACTGTTTCCGGAAATCCCACCTGTTGAAGTATCGCGCGACAAAGCGCCGGTCAAAGAAATTGTACTAAGTGGTGACGAGATCGACCTGACTAAATTTGCTTTCGTCAAAACCAACCCGGCTGATGCCGGGCGTTATGTCAATACCGGCTCTCATTTCATGGTCGATCCGGAACTTGGCCCGAACTTCGGCACCTATCGTTGCCAAATCAAGGGGCCGCGCAAACTCGGCATCAACCCCGAACACAATCAGACCGGCTACAAGATGCTGATGGCCGCCAAGCAACGCGGCGAAAAAAGCATGACCTACTCGATTGTTCTCGGTCAGGATCCGGTCGTCTGGATGCTCAGTGGTACGCGGGTTGCGCCGCGTGGCTTCGGACCCAAACCCCGACCCGCTGATGAACTGGCGATCGCCGGCGGGATGCGCGGCAAGGCGGTCGAGGTGGTCAAATCCGAACTGACCGACATCCTGATCCCGGCGCATGCCGAGATGGTGATCGAAGGCGAGGTACCGCTGGATGAATCAACTTACGAACCGGAAGGCCCGTTCGGAGAAATGTTCGGCTATCTTGGCCCGGTCAAGGAAGACAACTTCGTCATGCATGTGAAGAAAGTTACGCATCGCAAGAATCCATGGATTATGAACGCGATGACCGGCATGCAACGCGGCATGGTAACTGCACCGATGGACGCGATGTACAGCGTGTTACTGAAGAAAATGGTGCCTGAATTTGTCGAATATACAAACCCACAGGACACGATGGGCATCGTCGTGCTGGCTATCAACAAAACCGGCCCCGGTCAGGGCCTGAAAGGCGGCATGGCCATTGCGAAACGTAACCCGATTGCCAAGATCGTCATCGTTGTCGATGACGACATCAATATACTGGATCGTACCGATGTCATGTTCGCGGTCGGCTCACGCTGGCAACCGCACCCGGGCGCGAAAATTATCGAAGAGACTTTCGGCCTGCAGACTGACCCAAGCCAGGTCAAACCTGGACTGACCAGCAAAATTGTTATCGATGCGACCCGTCAACTGCCCGGTGAAGGCGGCAAGGAAGCATTCCCGAAAACCAACCGCAAACTACTGCGCGAAGGCGCACCGGATTCATTTGCACAGGTTCAGGATTTATTTAACGAAGCACTGGCCAATTGGAAACGCGTATAGCGGCAAATCATTACCACGGCTGCGGTTCGCCACTATAGCGCACAAATTTACCGGTATCGTCCATCGTCAGCCGATCGATAACTGCGATCATACCGGCAATACTTTCCGGCGGTTCGATCAGGCCCTGAAACCTGCGTTCCGGCGGAATTTCACCAGCCGTGTTGACCATCCCCGGGGACAATATGCACACCACGATGTCGTGAGCCTTCAGATCCTTTGCAACATTACGCATGACCATGTTCTGTGCGGCCTTGCTCGATTTATAGAAATACATCCCTGGCAGACCGCCGCTATCGAGCCCGAATGAACCGGCCTGCGACGTAATTGAGACAATCTTTTTTAACTGGCCCGCCCTGACGTGTGGGACAAATGCCTCACACATTTTCAGCGGCCCCAGCACATTGGTGCGCATGAAGGTATCAAACCGGGCAAAATTGATACTGCCGAACGCCTGCTCGGTGAACTCGCCAAAGATTCCCGCATTGTTAATCAATACGTCGATCGGTTGCCCGGAGAGTTTAGCGGCCAGCGCATCGATGGACTGGTCGCTCGCAACATCGAGTTTCTCAATAGTGATGGTATCGTGCTCATCGGCCAATGCCCGCAATGCTTCAGCACGATCAGGGGTACGCACGGCAGCGATCACCTGCCAGCCCTGTTGCACATATTGCCTGACAAACTCAAAACCAATGCCCCGATTGGCGCCGGTCACAAGGACGCTGGTTTGCTGATGTGTCATTTCAACCATGATTAACTTTACTCCGTGGTTTCGGTCGACTCAGGATTCTGCGGCCGGCACATCGATGCGACAAATGGTTAACAAAATCTTTTCAGGTACTTATTCTATTACGCACTTTGTTGTGCGATACCAGAATTCGTACTGACTGACGACACATTGGTCACCGGCCGCCAAACCGGCTGATCCACAAGTGGGGCGGGTATACTATAAGGTGGAATATGGCAATCAATGTGTGCATCTATGAGCAAACATCAACTGACGACCAGCTCATCGGCCTATGACTACCCACTCATAATCAGGCATCTCCTGCGCACACCTTTAACCCAGGCGCGTAATCAGGAAATCATCTACGCCGACAAACTGCGCTATAACTACTCCACGTTTAATGAGCGACTCGGCCGGCTGGCCAACACCCTGATAAAACTTGGCATTCGAGCCGGTGACACAGTGGCCGTTATGGACTGGGACAGCCACCGTTATTTAGAAGCCTTTTTTGCCGTACCGATGCTGGGAGCAATTCTGCACACTATTAATATTCGCTTATCACCCAGCCAGATTTTATACACGATTAATCATGCCCAGGATGACATTATTCTCATCCACGCTGACTTCATGCCAATCATAAATGAAATTCGCGATAGCTTTGAGCGTGATATCCGCATCTTGTCACTCAGCGACTACGAAACGTTACTTAGCGACGCAAGCCCCAACTATAAATTCCCGGACTTCGACGAGAACACCCGCGCAACAACATTTTATACAACCGGTACGACGGGCCTGCCCAAGGGTGTGTATTTCACCCACCGTCAACTGGTCCTGCATACCCTGGGCTTTATTTCGACGGTCAACTGGACAAGCGGCCATGGCGGGTTTCATAGCGATGATGTCTATATGCCGATCACGCCAATGTTTCATGTCCATGCGTGGGGGGTCCCGTATTCCGCGACACTCATGGGCGTCAAACAGGTTTATCCGGGGCGTTATGAAGCCGGGGCGTTACTGGCATTAATCGAAGCCGAACAGGTTACTTTTTCACACTGCGTACCGACTATCCTGCAAATGCTCCTGAATCACCCACGAGCAGCACACACAGATTTATCACACTGGAGAGTCATTATCGGCGGGGCCGCGCTGCCCCCGGGTCTGGCGCAGCAGGCTCTTGATCTTGGTATTGATGTTTATGCCGCCTACGGCATGTCGGAAACCTGTCCCATCCTGACTGCCGCCACACTAACCAAAACCATGCTGGCGAAAAGTCCCGAAGAGCAGCTTCGCCTCCGCTGCAAGACAGGCCGGACCGCACCGCTGGTTGAACTTCGCATCGTGGATCAGAATATGAATGATGTGCCGCAAGATGGTCAGTCGACCGGTGAAATTGTAGTGCGCGCTCCATGGCTGACACAGGGTTATCTCGATGATCCGGTGCGTTCGGAAGAATTGTGGGCAGGTGGCTATATGCACACCGGAGACATCGGCTACATGGATATGGATGGACTGGTACAGATTACCGACCGCCTCAAGGACGTCATCAAATCAGGTGGAGAATGGATCTCATCCATAGAACTTGAAGGTCTGATCTCAGAGCATGACAATGTGGCGCAAGTTGCCGTCATTGGCATCCCGGATAAACAATGGAGCGAAAGGCCCCTTGCGCTCGTCGTTCCGGTCGATGCGGCGCAAGCCGACGCAGATTCAATCCGGGCGCATATCAACGGCTATGTCGATCAGGGCCTCCTGTCAACCTGGGCAATCCCGCAGCGGGTTGAATTTGTTACCAACATCGATCTGACCAGCGTCGGCAAGATCGACAAGAAAAAATTACGCGAAAAATATGCTCACGCAAATGAGCTGGAAAAAGACTAAGCGCAGAAATTTCAGCAATTTGAATAGCGGCAATCAGGCCAGTCGTTTTTTCATCAGGGCCCAATCAGCACCGGGAGCCACCGGTGGGTCCGCTCGGTACCCATTGGCAGAATAGAAATCAATTGCGGTACCGGTAGCCTGCAACTGAACGACATCCATGCCGGTCTTACCGGCCAGTGACTCAAGCATGGCAAGAATTGCGCTGCCGATGTGCTGACGGTGAAAAGCTGGATCTACAAATACATTGGTGATTTCCTGCTTCGGCACACTCAGGGCGCCCCAGCCCACAATACCGTCATCCTCGGCAATGACGAACGACTCCTCGGCCATGCTGCTCACATAGACCGAAGGTTGCTGGCCGGCCAGCCATTTCTCGATACCTGCCTTACCCTGTGAGCCGCCCGGCAGACTGCGTACCGCCGCCATCTGAATTCGATAAATCTCCTCACAATCAGCCGCAGTGGCTGTGCGCAGCTTAACCATCTCCCTGCTCCCGTTTGGCCAACCTGTCTGCCAACCACTTGAGAAAATCATCGAGTGACTCATCATAGGTATCAATTGACAATTTACAGGCCGGATGCCCCTCTAAAGCATTCCACCAGTCAACAAGACGCCCATCGCCGACGGTCGGATCGGGGATTTCAGTAAAAAAAGGAAAAACGCCCCGCCGCAGCATGCCGATGAACGGCGCGAGGGCACAATCACCCATTGTCGGTTGATCGCCAACGGCGAACGGACCGGGTCCCATGTAGTGCGCAATAATTGAAAACCCATGTGCAAATTCCTTGGCCTGCCGGTCGATGACTGCCTGCTTACGGTGCGCTGGATCTTTCATACTTCTCAGCGGCGAGTTATGCGGAGCAACATATAAATCCGTCATGCGTGAGACCATCCGGGTCTGTGCCTGACCGAGCGGATCGGCGGGAATCAAGGCCGGTTCCGGGTAAACACTCTCAAGGTACTCACAAATAACCTCGGACTCGGCTATGCAATGGCCGCCCGTCATAAGACTGGGAATTTTCCCGGTCGGATTGATACGCCTGTATTCATCAGAACCCATGCCGCCCGGTGGTGATTCCATCGGCAAATCGATACCTTTCAGGCTGGCAAACATTGCTACTCGGGCAACATAGGGCGAGGCGAGTGCTCCATAGAGTTTCATCGGCAGTCCTTCAGGATAGGCTAAATCAAAAAATCAGGGTTTATGAAAGCGCAACACGATCCGGTCAGTCCGGTTGTGGGCCGCGTTCGAGCAGTGCAGCAGATCAGGGCGCCAGACCAAAGCGCTTTTTTCATTGACGTGACGTTTCCGCCTGCGGGTCCAGCTTGGTCGATCGACTGGTAACGGACATGAATTCTGATGACTCGCCGAATTGCAACTCCGCAAGTCGACCATATAACGGGTCGTTGTGAATTAATTCATCATGCGAACCGATTGCGGTAATTCGACCTTCGCTCATGACAACAATCCGATCGGCTGCGAGCACCGTGGCCAGGCGATGCGCAATGATAATTGTCGTACGGTCCTGCTCCAGATACTCAAGAGCCTCCTGTACAAGCCTCTCGCTTTCAGCATCCAGTGAACTTGTCGCCTCATCAAGCAACAGGATGGGTGCATTTTTCAGAATTGCGCGGGCGATGGCAATGCGTTGTTTTTGTCCACCGGACAGTCGGGTACCCCGCTCACCGAGATAGGTGTCATAACCTTCCGGCAACTCACGGATGAATGAATCGGCAGCGGCAGCTTTTGCGGCAACTTCAACCTCGGCATCAGTTGCATCCGGGCGGCCGAAGCGGATGTTCTCGCGCGCACTGGTGCCAAAAATAACCGTTTCCTGCGGTACGATACCAATGCGTTGGCGCACATCCTCTGGCCGCGCAGTGGTGATATCGACACCGTCAACAAGCACTTGTCCGGCCTGCGGATCATAGAAACGCATCAATAACTGAAAGGTTGTCGTCTTGCCCGCACCCGAAGGACCGACAAAGGCAATTTTCTCACCGGGACTGATCTCAAGAGAAAATTTATTCAGCGCCAATATGTTGGGTCGCGACGGATAACTAAACGACACGTCTGCAAAATGCATCCGTCCATCGCGGGTAGCGGGTAATGCAACCGGATTCTCAGGTGCCTTGATCTGTGGTTCAACTTCAAGCAGTTCGACAAGTCGTTCCATCGCCCCGGCCGCTCGCTGCAGTTCTCCCCAGACTTCACTGAGCATAGCCGCGGACATGGCTACAAACATCGTATAGAGTACAAATTGTCCCAGCTCTCCACCCGTCATCTGCCCCGCTAAAACGTCACGTGCACCAATCCACATGACAATGATAAGCATGGCGAACATGCCGGTAATCGCTACCATCGAGAATGCGGCACGGGCGCGAATCCGCTGAACCGCGGTCACAAAACTGAGCTGGATTGACTCACCGAAGCGACGACTCTCGTGTACTTCGCCGGTAAACGACTGCACGGTCTGCGCCGCTGTCAACGTCTCGGTCGCCAGCCCGCTGGCATCGGCAATGCGATCTTGCGAATCACGTGACAGACGGCGTACCAAACGCCCGACGATCATGATCGGGATTAGCACGGCCGGCAGCATGACGGCGAGATAACCCAGTAACCGAAAGTTGGTCATCCCCAGTAAAGCCAGGGCGCCAATGAATTGAATAGACGAACGCAGAATAATCGACAGGCCGACACCGGAAATTGACTGGATTAAGGTCGTATCGGCAGTCAGGCGCGACAATACCTCGCCAATTTTTGTTGTTTCATAGAAAGCCGGATCCATGCGGATGACATGTTTGTAAACCGCATCACGCAGGTCAGCGACAACCCGCTCACCGAGCCAGGTTACATAGTATTGTCGTGCGGCACCAAACACGCCGAGTAATAGAACCATACCGAGCAGATACCAGAAATATTGATCAACCATCTCGGCATCAGCGCTTGAGAATCCGAGATCAATGACGTTGCGCACGGCAATCGGTACCAGCAGCACGGCGCCGGAGGAGATTAGCAACGCGAACATGGCGATTAACAGGGTACCCGTATACGGGCGAATAAACGGAACCAGCGCTCGGAGCGGGCCGAGGTTACGACCCTTGGGCCGGTTCAGGTCGTGTGAATTTGGTGGCATAGCCCGGTATCATCCCACATCTGACTACGTAGCGACTAGCGGCAGACCTTGAATTTATATGTAAATATGGATTTATTAATGTATACGCACTTATCTCTATATATATAAGATCTGATTTAATGCGCTCTCTAATATAAAATGATTTTACAGAAAATCATATAATGAATATATATTCCTGAGAACGTTGCCAGCAAACAGATGTACAAAATACATACGAGATAAAAATAGTATTTTGTTTATGTTTTACGATTCTTGATTGAGTGTCTGATGATGTTGCATAGATGAGCCCGGCATGGAATCCTGATCCGGGCTTAGCGTAACGCTGACCATTGCTGGCGGTGATCAAGAAGTCAGAGGTTGTAAGATTTTTCCAGAGCACTGCGGACTTCGGCGTAGCGCGCTTCCAGCGAGGCACGCATCATAATACGACCCGAATCAGAGAGCGGCAATATGAAAAAATCTCCACTACGTAGCCCTGAAAGCACAAAGGTTGCTGTCTCCTCCGGGGTTAGCCCCCAAGCTCCGATATCCTTCTTCGATTCAATGGGCCGCTCCTTCGGCCCTCCAAATCGTTCCTGTCGGAAACTCATCGAGTTCCAGGCATTTGTGTCGACAGGACCTGGGCACACCACGCTGACGCCGATCCCATCCGGCTCTAGTTCCTTTCGCATCGCATCCGACATTCCCACCAATGCATGTTTCGTCCCCGCATATGCTGACGGTTGTACCGGCCCCATTGCAGGTACAGCCAAACCAAAACCGGATGAAAAATTCACAATATGCGCCGTTTGATCGGCAGCAGCTGAGTTGTTTAGCAAAGGCACGAAATGGCGCAACATATGGCATGTTCCAAATGCATTTACCGAAAAAAGCCACTCGATATCCATCGCATCCGTGTCATGTAATTTACTGGTCAAGGTAACGCCGGCAACATTGAATAAGAGGTTTAGTTTGCCAAATGTGGATTTGGTTTTTTTCGCCAGTCTGACGACATCTTCTTCTTTAGATACGTCACACTCAAAAGCAACTGCTGTTGCCCCAAGCTTTTCAAGCAAGGTTACTACTTCCTGAGCCGCTTCAAAACGGATGTCTGCAACTGTAATTCGGGTGCTGCTCCGATTTTCTAAAGGGGTCGCTTTGGCAAGTTCGATTGCCACGCTTCGACCGATTCCGCTTCCGCCTCCAGTAATTACCGATACGCAGTTGTTGAGATTTACAGATTTTCCAGAAGACTTAGTCAATTAAATAGGCTTCTGAATCGATAAGGTTTGCGATGTTTCTGTCTCCAAATGGATTTACTCTAGCACCTCCCTGAGCAATTTCCGCCAGTTCAAGGATTGTTTTGAATGCTGCTTTTTGCGCCAGCCGGGCCGTCATGCCATCGAGCACTCCTGACATGGCAAGTATTTTGCTCGATTGATTATTAACACGCATTGCAACAAGACGATTAGTCATATTCTTGGCAAGAAGGCTGGACAACGTATGCCTGGCACGTTTGTGTGTTAGTCATCTGGTGCAAGAATCCGTTACTTGGTATACCAATAAAATCCAATGCTCAATTGAGGGCCGACTTCACTGCATGCTGGCTCTTTATTGCGTTCGCATACGTAGCCTTTACATAGCTTGCATGTTTGCACTTGCTTGCGGTCGAACTCCGTCAACGAATCGAATGTTCCGGAGAAAAGCTTTTCTATCTGAGATCGTGTTGATCGTCGCGGCCCCGCATTAAGCCGGTCGTCGTCATTCATGCTCTCCCAGTGCGCTAGCATGAAGTGGCCTCCTGGCTTCAATAAATGAGAGATTTTATCTCTGTA
>PBZD01000069.1 GCA_002729875.1 Chromatiales bacterium
CGATAGAGTCGGTAACTGAAAAATTACCGGTCAGTAACCTCACCGGGTCTCCCGTCCGAGCACTTGCTTGAAGTGCGTTGTTTATGCAGTTGGTATCGTCAGAACCGGAAGGCATAACAGTGATCTCATCGCCGGAATAAATAATGGTCGGGTACGCGGCTAGCAAGCCACTCGTAGCTGTGTGCTTGATAAACTCACGACGATCCATAATCGTTCCTCTTACTTAAGATAATTAGTTCATGACTCACTAACTGTTTCAGCATTAGTCGGGTCGATTTATTTATTGTTTGCCCCAGCGAGGATTGCGTCATCGGTGAAAACATTTTAGCCAGTTTACTCTCCTATCCCACTTTCGGATACAAGTAGATGCCACATTGCGGCTTATGTTAAATAACAGATGGTGATGCTGGTCAGGGGGTATCAAATGATGGTCAAATCAGGCTTGGTGATTTCAGGATGAGAAATGCCCCAAATCTCGCCAAATCAGTGCCTATGTGGGTCTGGATGCGGGGTAAATGAGGTGATCAGCTCACTATCATCCTTATAAATCAATTACTTATCCTGCTTATCAACGAGCAGGTACAAAATGTTGAGTGATTTCCTGAGCGACCTCTAAGCGACGATCAACCCGGCAGGCCCCGCCATGTTTCGGGGTAGTTTTTACTCTGACCCCATTTATTCGTTCACGTCCGTTTTATTGCGTCAGGTTAGCAGCGAGCCATGCATCCGCTTGCGCGCGGGCGTCTGCAAGTTCTGCTTCCGTCATCTTCTTACCATTGATGACACTGAGCAGTGGTTCTTCCTTTGGCTCAAGTCCCTCAGCAACGTAATACCATTTTTGAGCTTCGACACGGTTCACAGGCACGCCCTGTCCCAATTGGTGATAAAGTCCCAAGTGCCGCGTGCCGGAGCTGAGACCTGTTTCGGCCGCTTTGCGAGCCCATTTTTCGCCTTCAACGTAATTGCGTTCTACTCCGGTGCCAGATGTGTAGGCAACACTGACATAATAAAATGCACGCGGATTTTCTTTATCCGCTTGCCTCTTAAATTCTTCAAAGATCTCAATCTCTGTTTGTGGTTCTGTTTCTTCTGATTGATAAGAGTCTATAAAAACAACGGCGGCATCTGGCCCCAGTAATTTTTCTCCTCGTGCTTTCCACTCAGCGGCTTTCGCGTCGTCTTGAGGAAGGCCGAGTCCACGCTGATACCCAAGTGCAATATATTTAATGGCATGAGGATGATCGTCCTCAGCAGCAATCATATAAAGTTCCATCGCCTTAGCATAATCATGTGGCACACCACGCCCAGAGAAATACATTGAACCAAGTGCTTTTGCGATGCCTGTATGGCCGTTATCCACCGCCCGTTGCCACCAGTAAGCTGACAAACGGTCATTGAGCGCCACACCCATGCCATGCTCATACATCGCGCCGAGGGCTATTTGAGCTTGCACGTTATTGTCTTTTGCTGCGGCAATGATATCGCCAAGATCATCGGCCCAACTTGGCGTTGCTAAAGCAATGAAGAGTAAAATCAGTCCGGTAAGAATGCGCTTCATGGTCAATTCTCCTGCAAATATCAATTGGGCATACGACCAAAATATAGGTTCCAATCTGAGTTGCGATACGACACGCAACCCCCTTCCTGACCAGATTGAATAAAGCAGCTTGAATCTGGCTGCAGGGTCGTTGGCAAGCGCCAGTCGGCAAAGGTCCCATACACCGTATGGGTCTGACTGTAACCAGCCAACGACACTAATACCAGACTTTACGTGTGATGATATGTTGGCGGGTGGGAGATAGATTCGGGCGGTTATGGCTGCACCGGCAGTGAAATGGGACATTTATTCAATGTTGTCGGCATCACCCCCGGTTCGATGGGCCACTCGTCATTTCGTCACAAGAATATATTTTTTAAGTTACCATATAAAAACCTGAGCTTGCCTGAGGGTCACTCATTAAGCATAAGGAAACAAAACACAGACCTTATGTGAATACAGATGTGAATAAATATCGATGCTAAACGCTTGACCATGCAGCAAGGCAAATTATTTGTTATCTCCGCACCGTCCGGCGCAGGCAAGACAACTCTCGTCAAACGTGTGATCCTCGCCCGGCCGGAACTGAAATTTTCAATCTCATATACGACCCGACCAGCCCGGCCCGGTGAACAGGATCGTATTGATTATTTCTTTCTCGACCGTAATGAATTCAAACAAATGCATGACGAGGGCGCCTTCCTCGAGCATGCCGAGGTATTCGGAAATTTTTACGGCACCGGCAAGCAACAGGTCACAACACTATGTGCAGCCGGTAATGACGTGTTGCTGGAGATCGACTGGCAGGGCGCACAGCAGGTTATGGCCAACGACCCGGATTGTACGAGTATTTTCATTCTGCCACCTTCGATCGAAGAACTCGAGCGCCGGTTACGCGGTCGCGCAACTGACAACGAGGAGGTCATACGACAGCGGCTAAGTGAGGCCATTGATGATATTTCACATTGGACCGAATTTAACCATGTGGTCATTAACGCTGAAATCGAGCAGGCTGAAACGGAACTGCTGAGGATTCTGTCCGGCACCGCAGTGAACACCCAAACCCGACTGCCGGAGGTCAGGAACCGGGTCAGGCAGTTGCTGTCACACGTTTAAGACCGGGGCCTGTGGGATGAATGACACCTGAAACGCTCGCACAAGGGCAGGGTGATGATGCTCATTTGCGGATCCGGCCTTATTGGTAATCAGGTTGCCTTTACCGCTATGCCCCGCTAGTCTATGCGGTTCCTGAAAACCAATGGACTATTAAGGCATGGCCCGAATTACCGTAGAAGATTGCACCCATCAGATCGACAACCTGTTTGAACTGATTATTGTCGCCGCCAAACGTGCTCGCAAGCTCGCTAACGGGGCAGATGCGCTGGTCGAATGGGAAAACGACAAACCGACGGTGGTTGCGCTACGGGAAATTGCCTTGGGACTGATCAACAATCAGATTCTCGAAGAAATCGATCAACCTGAAGAAGATCTGCTGAGCAGCGAAGAGGCGGAACGACTGCTCGCCGATGCACCGCTGCCAAACTTTAACCAGGAAGGCAACCCGCTGCTCTGATTTCACCGCCAGCGCAGACGAATTATGACAAATGCCGGCAACCAGCCGGCTTTTTGTACAGGTGCGGTAGAATTGGCTGATGGACTATGCAGCCTCATTGCTGAACTATCTACCGAAATCCCGCCGCGGCACGAGATTCAAGAACCTGCTGGGCAAACTCGGCTACCTGGCACCAAGCCAACTCGACATCATTGTCGATGCATATGAATTTGGTTCGCAGGCACATGAGGGCCAACGTCGCTATTCGGGCGAACTGTATATAACCCATCCCGTGGCGGTGGCCGAAATTCTGGCTGACCTGCATCTGGATTACCAAAGCATCACCGCAGCACTAATGCATGATGTCATCGAAGATACGCCGACCGCCAAGGAGCAGATTGCCGATCGTTTCGGGCAGGAAATTGCCGGGATAGTTGACGGGGTTAGCAAACTTGATCAGCTGTCATTTGATTCACGAGCGGAGGCCCAGGCAGAAAGCTTTCGCAAAATGATGCTGGCGATGGTCGAGGACATTCGGGTCATCCTGCTGAAACTGGCCGACCGCTTACACAACATGCAAACACTCGGCGCATTGCCGATGGATAAACAGCAGCGTATTGCACGGGAAACACTGGACATCTATGCGCCCATAGCAAACCGACTCGGTGTCTATAACATCAAGACAAGCCTGGAAACTCTTGGTTTTCAATACGCCTTTCCATATCGCTATCGTGTACTCGATAAAGCTGTCAATAAATCCCGTGGTAATCAGCGCCATATTGTCGGAAAAATTTCTGACCGGCTCAGCAAAACACTTGACGAAACCGGCATTACGAATCAAGTCCATGGGAGACAAAAAAATCTCTATAGCATTTACCGCAAGATGTTGGAAAAACGCCGCTCACTGAATGAAATCACCGATGTTTTCGGCTTTAGGATCATTGTCGAGTCGTCGGATGATTGCTACCGGGCTCTGGGTGTTTCACACACACTATATAAGCCGGTACCCGGGCGCTTTAAGGATTTTATTGCGATACCTCGCCTCAACGGTTATGAATCGCTGCACACGACATTACTGGGCCCGAACGGCATACCGATCGAGGTACAGATCCGTACTGAGGAAATGAATCGGGTTGCCGAAAGCGGTATTGCTGCTCACTGGCAATACAAGGCAATGGACAAAAAAATTATTCCGCCACAGATACGCGCACGCGAATGGCTTAAAAGTATTACTGAGATGCAGTCCGCAGCAAACTCTGAGGAGTTTATGGAACATGTCAAAGTCGACTTGTTCCCTGACAACGTCTATGTTTTCACACCGAAAGGAACCATTATGCGCTTGCCGCGCGGCTCAACATGTGTCGATTTTGCCTATGCCGTACATACCGACGTTGGCAACCGTTGTGTTGCAGCCAAAATTGACCGACGGCTGGTGCCCTTGCAGACTCATATCAAGAATGGCACGACAGTTGAAATCATAACGGCCAAGAGTGCGAACCCGGATCCCCGCTGGGTAAGTTTCGTGGTCACAGCCAAGGCTCGCTACAGCGTACGTCAGTATCTGAAAAACCTGCAGCATGGCGAAGCGCGTGATCTCGGCCGACGCCTACTGAATCAGGCATTACGCGATGCAGGTAGCTCGTTGCGCAAGATCAGCCGCAACCGAATGAGATCGATACTTGATGAACTTGGCATGAGTGACACCGATGAATTATTCAAAAAAGTCGGCCTGGGCGAGCGTCATGCGCCACTGGTCAGCAAAATTCTGCTGGAAAACCCGTCAACCGACAGTTCCGGCACCACCATTAGTTCACCCCTGACCATTGCCGGCACCGAAAACCTGATTATTAGTTATGCCCGTTGCTGCCACCCGATCCCCGGTGATGCAATCATGGGCTACCTGAGTACCGGACGCGGTATTATTGTGCATCGCACCGTTTGCGGAAACCTCAGTGAATTTCGCAAACAGCCTGACAAATGGGTTGCCGTAAACTGGGAAGAGACCATTGAGCACGAGTTCTCGGCAGAAATCACGACTGAAATTTTAAACCAACCCGGGGCACTGGCTGAAATTGCAGCCCGCATCGGAGACACCGGATCAAATATCGAGCAGGTATCTATCAATGACCGACAGGAAAAGGAATATGCGGATCTGACTTTCCTGATACTGGTGCGTGACCGTATCCATCTCGCCAGAGTAATTCGCCGAATCCGATCGATGCAGGTCGTCAAGAAAATTTCCCGCAGTTGCGCATAAAACAAGGGGCTTATTTTGAACAAAACAGCAATCCACACCGATGCTGCCCCAGCAGCTATCGGAACCTACTCGCAGGCGATTCGAACCGGCGAACTGATTTTTATATCCGGACAGATACCTCTTGACCCGCAAACCGGTGAAATTGCAGGCGCTGATAATGTCGAACAACAAATTCGCCAGGTTTTCGACAACCTCAAGGCTGTTGCCACCGGGGCAGGAACAACACTGGACGGGGCGGTAAAAATCACCGTCTACCTTACCGATCTCACACATTTCACCAGCGTCAATGAAATCATGACCGAGTACTTTAAGCCGCCATACCCGGCACGTGCCGCACTCGGCGTGGCAGCGTTGCCACGCGGGGCGACCATCGAAGCGGACGCAATCCTGCTTGCCTGAGGCGCAATTAATTTGCCAGGGTATTGCCCGGGATAAGCCGATAGTGGTTTCAATCTGATGATTTCAATATGGTTTGGTGCATCACCCCGGCAACAATGGGTGCGTTACAGGGCATCCCGAATTGCCATCGGATTCTACCCAATAGTCAGGCTGGAATCTCTTTGTGAATATGTCGGTATCCAACCGCAACGATGACGTAGCTGACCTCACGTGTTTGCGTGGTGTTGGACCGGCGCTGGCGGAGCGCCTTGCGAGGCTTAATATTGAACGGCCCATCGACCTGTTGTTCCTGCTACCGCAACGCTATGAAGACAGAACCAGCCTGACCCCACTGGGTGCAACTGCAGCCGGAATGCGCACTGTTGTGGAAGGTGATATCGCCTTAACTGAAGTGGTGTTTCGCGGCCGCCGTACATTACTGGTCAGAATTACCGACGGCACAGGACAACTGACGCTACGATTTTTTTATTTCTCCCGCGCGCAACAAAACGGTCTTAAACATGGCGCACATGTGCGCTGTTACGGTGAGGTTCGTAAGGGTCCGGGGGGCCTGGAGATGATTCACCCGGAATACCGGATAATCGACCAAAACACCAAACACAGCCTCGAAGAAACCCTTACACCTATCTATCCGACTACTGAAGGATTGCAACAGTCACGACTGCGCAACCTCGTCAACCAGGCCATTGATCGTTTTCTGCCCCGGGTAATCGACTGGATACCGCAGCACTACATATCCGCACTCGAACTTCCTGATCTCAAGTCGTCGATTCTCTACATGCATCGCCCCCCTCCTGATGCCGATCTGGCGACACTGGGCACCGGCACACATGCGTGTCAGCGACGCCTCGCACTCGAAGAAATGCTGGCCCACCACCTTAGCCTGCGCAAGATTCGCGAACAAAACCGGACCAGGCCGGCCATTACACTAACCGGCAACTTTGGGCTACGCGAGCGTTTTCTGGCTGCACTACCCTTCGAGCTAACCGGAGACCAGCGCGCCACACTCGATGACATTGACTCTGATCTGGCCAGAACACATCCCATGATGCGACTGGTACAGGGCGATGTAGGCTGCGGTAAAACGGTTGTCGCTGCTGCTGCTGCACTAACTGCTGTTGCCGAAGGCCACCAGGTCGCCATCATGGCGCCCACCGAACTGCTTGGTGAACAACATCGCGACAGCTTTGCAGAATGGCTGACGCCACTTGGGATCACCGTTGCCTGGCTGTCTGGTGGCCTGACCAGGAAAGCCCGCGAACAGGTTTACCTGGCGATTAGTAACGGTGATGCGGCGGTCATCGTCGGCACCCATGCGTTGTTTCAGGAAGGTCTCGATTTTCATAGCCTTGCACTCGTTATTGTCGATGAGCAACATCGCTTCGGCGTAGACCAACGACTCAGCCTGATGGAGAAGGGCAGGCACGGCGCGTCGTTACCACATCAACTCGTTATGACTGCAACCCCTATCCCACGCACACTGGCCATGACCGCATATGCTGACCTTGATACCTCGGTCATTCGTGAACTGCCACCGGGCCGCCAACCCATTAAAACGGTCGCATTACCTGAAAAACGCCGCCCCGAAATTGTCCAGCGTGTACGAGATGCCTGCCATGCCGGTCATCGCGCCTACTGGGTCTGTCCGCTGATAGAGGACTCAGACAGCATCGAATCTCAGGCGGCTGAATCGACTCACGCCATGCTTGTCGAAGCGTTACCGGACCTGTCGGTCGGCCTGGTACACGGGCGCATGAAAGCAGCCGAAAAAGAGCGTGCCATGCAGGCATTCACAACCGGAAGAACGCAGATCCTCGTCGCAACAACAGTAATCGAAGTCGGTGTAGATGTGCCGGAAGCAACTCTTATGATCATCGAAAATGCGGAGCGGCTGGGCTTGTCACAATTACACCAGTTGCGCGGGCGAGTAGGGCGCGGTGGCAATGCAAGTAGTTGCGTATTGCTGTACCGTCCGCCGCTGTCAGCAATGGCTACACGACGTATTGGCGTATTACGCGACACGAATGACGGCTTTGAAGTTGCGCAACACGACCTCGAGTTACGCGGCCCCGGAGAAGTGCTCGGCACCCGCCAGACCGGCCTGATGCAGTTACGTATTGCCGACCTGATCCGTGACGCCGACCTCGCGCCTTATGCACAAAAAATTGCCGGGCAACTTCTGGCTACCAAACCCGCGGCAATAAATGCGCTCATCAGGCGCTGGATCGGCGCCGGCAGTCGCTTTGGCAAAGTCTGATCTGTGTGACATCCGGCCGCCATCGGAGTGGTTGCAACCACGACCCCGGTAAGCTGCCTTAGCGCCAGGGTGTCGCGGTCTTTTCCGCTTCAGGCTGGTATCCTTCCCGGATGACGGCCAATCCGCAAAACCCGACCCGCCGGTTGCTGACCGAACTGGCCAACCAGGCTCGACAGTACGCCATACTGATGCGCTTCGATAAACCGATTGGTATCTGGTTACTGATGTGGCCGACACTCTGGGGGTTGTGGATC
>PBZD01000070.1 GCA_002729875.1 Chromatiales bacterium
CGGTAATCCCGGCAGTTGCCCGATAAACCCCAAGGTCAGGAATTTCAGTACCGGTCGGCGCCGACCAGGCTGCAAGCGAGTTACCTTCAATACTGACAGCAACATCGATGCCCCGCATGGACATTACATTCTGAATATTACCGCTGACCCTGGCCGTTGCATCAACAAAGTCCGCAGTTAAATCCAGCCTCAGGGGCCCTTCGGCCAGCAGATCAGAAATCCCGGTAATTTCACCCGCCAACCTGACCGGTTCTTCACCAAATGATGCCTTCAGATCGACAACAAGCGGAGCCTGTGCCGACTCCATTTGCGCGACCAGCTCAGCAATACGAAAACGCTGAACTGTGCCACTCACACCATCTTTGTACACGATTGCAGCATCCCGAATTACAGTTTCCTTCAGGACTGCCGCAGTCAAAAAAGTATCGCCAGTGGAGGCCGACTCGGAATCAATAGCGGCATCACCCACCGTCTCAAACTCCCAGTTACCCTTGCCGTGCTGATCTGTCTCCAGCATGAGATCCAGGCCAAAAATCTCCAGCCGGCTTAGCTCTATCTGGCCAAAGACAAGCGGCAAAAGCCTCAGATGCACTTCAACATGCTCGACCAGCAACATGTCATCACGGCTTGCCCAGTCTGCATTCTGCACTGAGACATCATTAACACTGATGCCCGGCGTCAGACCAATATTGATATTCAATGCCCCGTTGAGGTGAAGCTCCCTGCCGATCGCATCCCTGACAACATCCGCAATGGGCGCTTCATAGTCACTCAAATCGATTGAATTCAGTGTTATGACCGCAGCGATCAACCCACCGGCAAGCACGACAACCAGGATAATAATGCCGATTAACAGTTGCTTCACAATAAAAGCCACCTCCATTTATAAGGCCAACCGTCCACACCAATATAGCCGCCACCCGGACATCAAAGGGCTTGAACGCGATAGTGGCCTGCGAACCACGAGATTATCCCAAATTATTCGACCAGGGGAAGACCAACCCCAAAACGACAGTGCCCGCAGAATTAAAAGCCATTAATCCTGCAAAAAAGAACAAAAAGGCCCACTAATTTTGAGCAGTTGAATGCAAGATAACCATACCTTGATCGCCAACCCCTTTACACAAAATTACGACAAGATTTCTCCGCTAGAATAAAGCCTCTTTTCATGCGGAACCCATAAATGCGCATCCTGAAACGAATCCTGATCGGCATTAGCATGGTCATCCTGGCCGCTTATCTCGGCCTGATCGCATATGCGTACTGGCCAACCGGATTAGAAGAAGTACCGGCTCGCAGCCTGGCAGGGCCGAACGACCAGTTCATCGCCGTCAATGGACTCGAATTGCGCTACCGGATCTTCGGCGAAGCCGTGCCGGGAAAACCAAGCCTGGTACTGATTCACGGGTTTGCAAACTCACTGCAATCATTCCGCAAGCTGGCGCCGCTTTTACAGGATCACTACCATGTCGTCACGTTAGACCTGCCCGGATTTGGCTTGTCGGCCAAACCAGTCGATTACACTTATACAAATGCAAATCAGGCTCGTACTGTCGGTGCTCTTATTCGCAAGCTTGGACTTGAGAAAGTCATCATTGGCGGCCACTCCCTGGGCGGCGCCATTGCCGTACACATTGCAGTGAAAGAACCCGGTATCGCCGGTCTTGTGCTGATCAACCCGGGCATAATCACCACCGGCGTACCGGCTATCACGCAATACCTGCCATTTCCGTTTCAACGTCTGTCCGCCAAGCAATTTGGCGATCGTGCATTTCGCGAACAATTCCTCAAGCTATCTTTCATCCGACCAGAGGTTGTCACTGATGAGGTCATGGACAGCCTGATGCTCGCCACCCGCAGTGAAGGCTTTCTCAGCGGATCAACAGCGATGATGGGCTACTATGAGGGAGCGACCGAATACAAATTATTAAAGGATCTGCGCGTACCAACATTGATCCTGTGGGGCGCGCGAGACCGGAATAAAACACCTGCGGAACTCGCCCAACTGCGCGCCGGAATACGGAACCATAGAGTTGTTGAGGTTGCCGATTCGGGGCACTACGTACATGAAGAAGGTGCCATCGAATCAGCCGATGGGCTCATCAGAAATCTTGATCTGTGGGAGTAGCTGGCAAGCATATTTTTCTGTTATTAAACTTGCCGACCATGGGCGTCAACTCTGTTCTTCGGCGGTGATTTCAACCGGATCGGGTATGTTAATAAACCAAAAGATAACACCTACCAGTATTAACAATGCAGCACCGCCAATCATCGGTACATTAGGTGAGATCTTATAGATAAAACCACCGAGTGCCGGCCCAAAAACCATACCAAAGGCCGGAGCTGACGCCAGCCAACCAGCAACAGCGCCCTGCTCATGAGGCCCTACAGCCAGGCTGGCCGCAGCACTCAGACCTGGCGCCGCAAGCGCAAAGGCAAAACCCATTCCGGCAAAACAGAAGTACAAAGCGGCCAGACTGCTCGAATTTGCGAACAACATCAGCACAACTGCAAAAATAAAAAATGCTGTGCGCAGCAGAAACCTTGGCGTGAGTTTCCATACCTGCATTATACAAACCTGCACGACAAGCGTGACTATCGCCATGCTGAGCAGCGCAATACTCGCAACTTCTATAACATCGGCGCGCACCGTCACGCCAAACCGATCCTCAATATAAAATGCGGTGATGACCTGTACTGCGGTAAAGACCATAAATATTACAAACCAACCGAGCAAATAAGGAAAAATGCGTCTGTCGAACACACTAACCTTTACCTTGTTATTCAGATCTACATGCCTGGCCGGTTCAGTCAGCTTGATAGTGCTGAGTACCGCCGCAATCAGAGCCAGGACAGATGCCGCATACATCGGTAAAACTGCACCGAGTTTGGCCAACAGGCCGCCGAGCGCCGGACCAATGATCGTGCCGATGCCGCCTGCAGAAGCAACCAGCGCCATACCAGCGGCACGATTCCTTGCCTCTGTGGTATCGGCAACATAAGCCGTTGCCGCCGGTGTAATCGCCGAAGCCAGCGTGCCATAAACGAGTCGCGAGGCAAGCAATAGAAGAAATAATGGCGTTGCTGCCAACAATGCCCACAAACCAATCTGTATGCTGAAAGCAAGCAACGAATAACCGACCGCATAACCGATAAGGCCGAGAATAAAAATACGCTTGCGCCCCTTTGTTTCGCTCGCACGTCCCCACAATGGAGAAAAAATAACAACAGCAATATTTGATGAGGAAATCAGGATACCGAACTGAGCCTCAGTCAATCCTATATCACGGGCCAGCGGGCCAAAGACAACATATAAAAGTGACTGGCCGATTCCATAAGTCACCAAACCGAATAATAAAATTGCTTTATCTTTAGACATGGAAAGAATCGCCGCAATCAATATACAAACGCCGCCTCATTCACGCCGACAAATGAGATCAGCAATCCGGAGATCAGATGAGACGCAGCACCTGCTGGTCGGTCGTGCAAGGAGCAGGGATAATATGAGCCGGAACCGGTAAATGCAATGCAGATGACGCACCGACAGTCAGATGCAAGCAGCATTGCGGATATTCAACAGCCTGTCACCGTAAGGTATAACCTCCACCCACTGCTTAGCCGCATACCTGGATTTGAGGTCATGCCAGATATCAGTAGTGAGAAGATCAATCTGATATGCAAGGATTAGTTTGCGTAAATCTCCAGGCAGGCCAGGAAATTTAGCGGACAGGCCAGGAAATGCATCATTTATACCGACGTAAAAAAGCTCCCGAGTCACATCAGGCCGTCACCCATAGGCAGCACAGGGTCAAGAAGCGATTGCCTTGCCCCCAAACTGGTCAGCCTCGGTGCTGCCGGACATTGCCGTAGTGGTTGCATCACGTGAAATAACCGTTTGCACGGCATCAAAATAACTCGTGCCGACAAATGCCTGATGCTTCGCTGCGCGGAACCCATGCACTTCACTGCCGAACTCACGTTCCTGCATTTGGGAATAAGCAAACATTCCATCAGCTTCATAGGCTCGCGCCAACTCAAACATACTGAGATTCAGTGCATGCCAGCCGGCCAGCGTGATGAACTGATACTTGTAGCCCATGGCGCCGAGTTCTTCACGAAACTTGCGCAGTGTCTTCTCATCCAGATTTGCCTGCCAGTTGAATGACGGTGAACAGTTGTAACAGAGCAATTTACCGGGGAACTGGTTATGAATTGCATCAGCGAATCGTTTTGCCTCGTCCAGATTCGGCTTCGCCGTCTCACACCACAACAGATCAGCATAAGGTGCATACGACAAACCACGATCAATCGCCTGATCTATCCCGGCATTGACGTAATGAAATCCATCCGCTGACTGCTCTCCCGTCAAAAACTTTGCATCGCATTCATCATATGCCGCTTGTAATAAAGTTGCAGCATTTGCATCTGTACGCGCAATAACAACTGTGGGAACTCCCATAACATCTGCAGCCAGTCTTGCCGAGATTAATTTATTTATCGCCTCCTGCGTCGGGACCAGAACCTTACCGCCCATATGCCCGCATTTTTTAGCTGACGACAATTGATCTTCGAAATGCACAGCTGCTGCACCCGCCTGAATCATGTGCTTGGTCAATTCGAAGGCATTGAGATTGCCACCGAAACCGGCCTCGGCATCAGCAATAATCGGCGCCATCCAGTCAATCGAATCATCACCCTGCAAATGGTGAATCTGATCAGTTCTCAATAATGCATTATTGATACGCTCGACCATCTTTGGCACAGAATCAACCGGATACAGGCTTTGGTCAGGGTACATCTCGCCCGCTGAGTTGCCATCACCGGCTACTTGCCAACCCGAACAATAGATAGCCTTGAGCCCAACCTGAACTTCCTGTATCGCCTGATTACCGGTAACTGCACCTAGTGCGGAAACGATTCCATCCTCATGTAACAGGCGCCATAATTTCTCCGCCCCCAGTCGGGCAAGACTGTATTCGATATGCACCGAACCACGCAGGTTGGCAACATCTTCCGCCTCGTAGGTTCTCTTGATGCCACTCCAGCGCGAGTTGTTTTTCCATTCGTGTTTTATTCTTTCTATTTCAAGTTTACTGCTCATCATCAATACCTCACGCTAGTGCTTCATAGGCCGGTAATGTTAAGAATTCATCAAATTCATGTTTTTTTATCATGCCGCCAAAAAGCTTTGCGGCATTGTGGAAACTTTGCGCATCGAACCTTTCCGAACCAAGCTGGCCCTCAATGTTCTTCAATTCTTCATCCAGCAATCGATCAAAGTGGGCCGCCACATCCAATCCCTCGATCGTCTGTGCGTTGTGCTGAATCCATTGCCAGATCTGGCTGCGACAAATTTCAGCGGTTGCCGCATCCTCCATCAGGTTATATAGCGGCACGCAACCCTGCCCACGCATCCAGGCCTCAACATACTGAACACCAACACGAATATTCTCGCGTAAGCCGGCCTCGGTGATCGCCCCACCGGGGACCTGCAGCAAATCCTCAGCAGTGACCTCAACATCATCACGACTGATATCAAGCTGATTAGGACCGGCCATCTCGGAGTCAAAGGCCGTGATTGCAATCGATGCCAATCCCGGATGTGCGATCCACGTACCGTCGTGACCAGCATTTGCCTCGCGCTCCTTGTCTTCACGTACCTTGCTCATCGCTATAGCATTGGCCCGATCATCATTCTTGATTGGAATCTGCGCCGCCATGCCGCCCATTGCATGCGCGCCACGCCGATGACATGTTTTGATTAACAGTTGCACATATGACTTGAGGAAATGCCTGTCCATCGTCACAGAACTGCGATCCGGCAGGACAAAATCGGGACATTGACGAAATTTCTTTATGAAGCTGAAAATATAATCCCAACGACCGCAGTTCAGTCCGGCTGAATGTTGTCGCAGTTCATACAAAATCTCATCCATTTCAAAAGCTGCCAGAATTGTCTCGATTAATACCGTGGCCTTGATCGTACCGACAGGGATACCGAGAGCCTCCTGGGCGGCGATGAATACATCGTTCCAGAGCCTCGCTTCGAGGTGACTTTCAAGTTTCGGCAGGTAGAAATAAGGGCCGCTACCACTCGCTCTGAGTTGCTCATGATTGTTTGCCAGGTATAGCGCAAAATCGAACAAGGATGCCGACACCCGCTCGCCATCGATCAGGCAGTGCTTCTCATCGAGATGCCAGCCCCGCGGACGAACCATCAGGGTCGCTGTTTCATCGTTGAGGCGATAAACCTTGCCATTCTCAGGATTCTCGAAACTGATGCTGCGATTTACGGCATCACGCAGATTGACCTGCCCGAGCACGATATTGGCCCAGGTTGGTGAACACGAATCCTCGAAATCAGCCATGAATGCTTTCGCCGGTGAGTTCAGCGCATTGATAACCATTTTGCGCTCGACCGGCCCGGTAATTTCGACACGTCGGTCGACAAGGTCGTGCGGGATCGCGGCAATGCGCCAGTCACCGCTGCGTACCAACGCAGTTGCCGGCAGGAATGCCGGCCTTACGCCTTTATCAAGTTCAAGCTGACGGGTCGATCGCGCCGCGAGCAATTCAAGCCGGCGAGGGTTAAAACGCTGATGCAGTTCCACCACTAGCGCCAGGGCATCCGGATTCAGAATCTCGTCAGCAGGCGGCGGTATTTCACAACCGAATTCAATGCATGGCTGTTGCTCAGCCAATCTAATTTTTCTTTGCATCAGAGGAGCTTACCCAGAAACCACAGGATGGTTGTTGACGATGTTCACAAAAGCATATAATCAATTACTGAAAAATTTCACAATGAAAATTTCACAATGTAAATTTCACAATTATTTATGTCCAACCTGATCCGTAAAAGCCATTTCCTGGGAACGAAGTTCCGCAACTTGCGCAAGCGTAATGGACTGACACTGCAGGATGTCACTTCACGCTGCATCCAGATCAATGCCGATGTCGCACCGTCGGTGCCATACCTGAGCATGATTGAGACAGGCAAAAGAACCCCTTCTGAAGACGTACTCGACCTGCTTGCAACCGTATTTCAGAAGAGTCCGCGCTGGTTTCTCGATGA
The DNA here is from genome assembly GCA_002729875.1 of Chromatiales bacterium. Classification (GTDB taxonomy): domain Bacteria; phylum Pseudomonadota; class Gammaproteobacteria; order Steroidobacterales; genus SMWD01. The sequence continues at coordinate 7,073 of PBZD01000070.1, forward strand.
AAATGCTGATCTGAAAACATTGCGCACTGAGACGCGACGCGGCGCTCAATCACGAATACCCCTTGAGCCCGGCTTCCTGTTTTCACGCAACCTGCTGGAGACAGCTATCCCGGAACTTTTATCACAGACCGGCACAAGCGGGCGGCAATTCGCTCACCTGATGATCAGGTCTTTGCAGGAATCACTGCAAAATGAATTTCCTGATCTGGAGCGATCTGCCGAAGATATTGGCGGTCGCCGCTTCCCACTGACCGTAAACGACCTGCTTGACCTGACCAAGCAACATGGATTGAAAATCCGCTGGTTTGAACACGACTCGATACGTGTTAATGCAAATGATCAAAAATTTGCCACGATGGTACGCTCGTTCTTTGAAGCACCAGCAAAGATCTACATAAATCAACGCCTGAAAAATGATCCCGCCCGTTTGAAATATGAACTGGCCACGCATCTCGGCCACAAAATTTTGCATGACGGCGATGGCCTTCGCTCGGTACATGCAACTGGCGGTCAACTGGGTGGCTCACCTGAAACCGGTGCATATATTACTGATGTGATGCAATCAACAGATGTACTGTGTGCGTGGCGTGATTTTGAATGTGGTTTCTTTGCCGAGGCTTTGTTATGCCCCAAACAACCGTTCCGACGCTTTCTGATGCGCGAACATCATCGCATCGAAGCACGTCACAAGGTCGAACTAACCCCCGCCGTCATGATGCGCAGGATGACCGCGACATCCAACTACCGTCACTGGCACTACTTTGATGCCTACCCGCCAGGTCACCTGCGTTCCGTCTATCGAGGCAACGGTATCCCACTGCCGTGGGGTAACATGTCGATGGCCTCCGACCCGTGTCCGCGCTGGGCTGTCTTTTTCATGCTCAATCAACCACAGGCACGCAAACCAAGTTCCCAGATTTCCATATTACAAAATGAAGATCGTTCACTACTTTACTGTTGCCACTCATTTCGTACCAAGGATTCGGCTGGCAATACTCATGTTCTGTCGGTTGGCATCGATCTGGCTCCAGCCCTCGAATCACAGGGCTTTGATACCATCGATCTGATTGGAGATATTGCCGAGCGCTGCCGGCAAAGCGGCGGGCAGGCGCTGCCCACTGTGGCGACAAAGCGCGCTATCCGCAGCACCGGCCGGGTACTGAATATTGACTGGGTAACAGATGCCATCGAGAAACCGGCCAGCATCATCTGCCCACGCAGTGCCGCATGTCCACGGCCGAAGCAATGCGCCGATCTGCCCTCGGCAACCCGAGCAACCGAGATTGGCCTGATTCGCGACAAAATTATCAACGACTGTAAAACGCAGGAGTAACAAAGTCACCCGTACAAGGCTGCAGCATCAACGAGTTGCTCACCAACCATCTTGCGCAGGCTGGCCGGTGCCAGTACTTCAACATCGGCACCGTACTTTAATATATCCATAACCAGCTCACGTGGGTCGCTGTATGGCACTGTCAACAAATATGCGCCGTCGAGCTCAAAATGCCCTTCCTGTGCAGAATGCCAGGTTTCTCGTGACACCCAGCGAGCCCTGAGCGGAGAAAAACGCAACACAGCCGACTGAGTTTTCTTTCCGGAGAAAATACCGAATCCGGCCCCAAGGGTTTCGTCAAGTGTTTTATCACTAATCTCTCGAGCACGCCTGGGCAACACCGTTGCATCGTTGATGACATCAACAGAAAATGTGCGTAGCCCCTTGCGCACATGGCACCACGCATCGAGGTACCAGTTATCGCGATAATAAACCAGGCGCTGCGGAGATATCTGTCGCTCCAGGTCCTCATCGCGCGAACGCCGATAATGACGAATAGCAAGGCGACTCCGCGATAACAAGGCCGATGAAATAGCCTGAAAGGTAGCGCCTTCTACGGGCCTGACACCAATCTGCAAAATTCTGATGCGCCGATTGACTTCATCGGCCGAAAAATCACCACTTTCAAGCGTCTTTCTAATCAGTTGCCTGAGCGGTCGAAGCTGAGGACCGAGTAATCCGGGTTGCAGCTTTTCAAGCAGGTGCTCCATCGTCAGCAGGGCATGAATTTCCTCAGAACTAAACCACAGACCCGGAAGCTGAAAAAGGTGTGCAGTTGCCGCATTGCTGTCAAGTTGATAACCACCGAGATCCCGGTTCCAGACAATCGGCATCTGCATCCGATCGCGCAGGTATTCAAGGTCCCTCTTGAAAGTTGCCCGGGATACCTCGAGCGCCTCGATGAATGCATCGCGCGGCACACTCCGGCGCTGCGTCAACAGTCGCTGGATCTTGTAGAATCGTTCTGTTCGGTCCACGGTTCCTGACTCAACGTAATTATTACTCGGGTCAGAGGAATTATCCCCATTTTTCGGCAGCCCAAAGCTTTACTGACAAGTAATTGCCACGCCGCATGAGCCGATAGGCGGTCAAATGGCTTTACTCTCGCTTATTATTTTTCCATTGCCCCAAAATATAGCACCTTCAACTCTATAACGGCTATCATCTACCGGCAACACTAAATGGTGATTCATTTATGCGCTGGTACAATAACCTTGTCGTTCGAACCTCTCAGTCAGCATGGCTGTTTATCAATTCATTTGTCTTCGCCTTCGGCTCGCTGGCATTCGTGTTCATGAATATCAACACACCATTCGAGGCGACAGTCGGCACACAGATGTTCGACTTTCAAAACGACCTGACAGTCGAGCAGATATTTGTTCAGCTCACGAACTATGACGAGTCGGCCAGGGCTTTGTATCACGCTTTTCTGTTCATCGACTTCTATTTTCCGTTCTTTGCCGGGTTGGTCATGGCCGCTGCCGGTGCTTATGCATGGCGTCACTTATCATCAAAGCATTATGAGGCAATCTACTCACGGAATTTGTTTATTGTCTTTCTGATTCCAACATTATTTGATTGGGGAGAAAATATATTCGCACTGTCGGTTGTCAACGCCTGGCCCGCTGAACTCGGCTGGGCAGCGACCGGCCTCGTATTGTGCAAACAAGTGAAGCTGGCCAGCATGGTCTTTCTCCAGGCAGTGGTCTTTCTGTCGCTAGCGCTCGCACTGGTCAAGTGGCTCGGGGTCAAAACAGGCCTGGTCAAATAGCTCCGATCGACAACAAAGACCGCCCCTTGTTCCTTGCAGAATCTTAGCCAGGAAACTCAGCAATACCAGCCAGGCATCGTTTTGGTGCCGCCATTCCTGTATCGATGTTACCGATAATCTCGCCGCTTTCGACATTAACCTTAACGACAGTACCCTCCCAGATACTGCTGACGAAACAGTGCACCCCATCAGCACAAATCTCGATGTCCGTCCAGCCATAGGTATCCAACGGATAGGTTTTAAGCACCTGACCCTGTTCATCGAGTAATTCCATGAAATCGCCACGCGTCACAAGCAAGCGACCATCCGGCAAATACTTAACCGCGATAACCCAGACACGGTCGTACGGGTCATCGCCCGGATACTTTACGAGATCCGGCATCTGTCGATCATTGATAACGTCGTAGCGCATCAGTCGTTTACCGGTTTCTGTCGCATAGGTCACAAACTGTCCACTTGGGTGCAACGATGAATGTGTAACGCCTTTAAAATGAGTAAACTCCGGCGCCGTTTCACACTCAAAGATATTCTTGAGATTCCAGTCGGTATCGTACTTATAGATGAAACCAAAACCGAGCACCCCCTCGCCGGGTATAACCGGAAACTTTATCGATGTACGGGCTGCCATGCCTTCCGTAGGTTTTGATCTAGCCTTCATATGTTCACCGAGAAATGCATTCCCGGATGCATCAAAACTTGCACTCCGGTAGCAACGCGGCAAAAACTTAGCCGATAGCGGCAACTGGGTCCCGGTTTTTGGATCGACGTGAATAACGCTTAAATCGTTAAAAGCCCACAACAAACCATTACCGTCAAATTCGAGTCCGCCGACAAGATGTTTGCCGCCGTCTGTCCATAGCTCTCCCTTGAAATTCAGGTCACTATCGTATTGGACGATCCGACCATCACCCGCATGGTCATCATCCGTATCATTCAGATCTGTCAGACCCAGAAGGACATCGCCGGGGGCGAATGGTTTCATGGTCGATTTCTTAGACACTATTATCCTCCTTTTAGCGTAACAGCCCGGGCTTTGAGACCGTCAACCATAACTGCAGAAAAGCCGATCACAGCGAAGCTATTTTTTCGTCAATAACCGACCTCATCCACTGAATATACTTCGGATGTTCGGCCATGCCCTTATCAGCAAACGTGTAGTCCAGACCACGCAGATCCTGACGAATATGTGTCTGTACACCATGGCTCGCTGCCGCTATTGCAACGACGATAACATCCTGACCTGAATCTTTGGCCTTCTTAATCCAGCGTCGGATACGCTTGACGTTTGACTTGCGAATTGGCACGAGCGCGTCATCCTGCAAATTCCAGATCTTTACGTCCGCAAACTCATTCTTCGCCTTGATACGCTCGACGTGCGCATTCAGAATGTCGAGATCGAAGACGTTATCCTCATTGTCTTCGGGACCGTGGCCGATAATCATGACAAATTCATTGACCGGGTTCTTACTGACCTCCTTAACGTGATCATAAAGGATATCCGTAATCAGGGGACTATCGGAAAAATCCTCAGTCATATGGAACGTGGCCCCCGACCTGACCTTCGGTACCTCGAGATAAGTCGCCTCCTCGCCAAGATCGAAGATAAATTTCCATTGCCGCGATAGCGAGTTATATGGTGTTGTCGTGCCGTTCGGCACGACAATAATTTTTTTTGCACCTCGTTTTGTCAGGTCATCGACTGCCGATTGCAACTGCGAAGATTTCATCATCGCCATACCGAAACCAACAGCCGTCGGCATATCTGATGAAATTGGCTTCAATGCCTCGATCAGCATGCGATCGCTATTTTCCCCAACTCCATGCGACAGAACCAGAATCCCGATATCACCCTGCGTGGCCGAATCGCTCGCGTACCACTCATAGTTCGGGCCCATCGCCGACATATTCATATTCAGTTCGCGATCCGTCAAACCCCGATAGACAGCAATCTTTGTCCGCAGGAGGGCCATCGTCTCGGCATTCATATCGTGCTTGACCTCATAACTGACGAGACGTTTGCCATCCGGCCCCATCTCTGGAACCGCACTGTGATGATGTTGATGATGTTGATGATCCTGAGCCATGCCAGCCGGGCTGACGGCCAGCACAATCGCGAGCAAGGCCGAAACCACAAACGTGGGCTTTAATTCCTGAAGACGCATGTTCCCTCCTCCTGCCACCAGTTTATTAACCGGCTGTTAATATTCGACCAATTGAATGCTGCAGTTCTTCGATGCAAACGTCGCTGAGTTCCTTTTCCATCGCAACGCCAACTGCCGCACGCACCATACCCGCGATCATGACCGTGACCAAATGTAAATCCCGTCCCGTTCCTGCAAGAACTTGATCAACCGCATCCCGCAACACACGCATGGGTGACTCGTGCAGCATGGAAATCTCCTTGTCTAACTCGCCGGTATTTTGTGGAATCTCGCCGAGCATTCTGATCATTGCATTGCAGGGTCCGGCGGCTAATTCCACCTGCAACCCAATCCACGCATCGATGCGTTCTTTCGGATCTGCAATAAGATGCTCGATTGCATTGAATTGATCAAAAAAAGGCACCATATCACGCCGGACTATCGCTACAAGGATATGGTCCTTGTTCGAGTAATAGCGATACAGTGAATTGCGGGCGAGTCCCATCGACTCCGCAATGTCCGCCATGTCGGTACCCTGATAGCCGCGAGTTGTAAACAGATCCTGTGCGGCATCCAGAATGCGTTTGCCCTGGTTGCGAATATGTTCTTCAATATTGGCAGCTGCTATTTTGGGCATTAATCAACTTCTGTAATGTCTATTGTGTACGTTCGCTGAACTTGCCATCTCTGATGTCGACGACCCTGTCAGCTGCATCGAGAATTCCATGGTCATGCGTCACCATCAGTGTCGCCACGTTATGTTCGTGGCACTCCCGAACCAGCAACTCAACAATTTGTTTTCCTCTGTGGTGGTCGAGCATTGACGTTGGCTCATCGACGAGCAACAATTTTGGATTCATCATGAATGCGCGCGCGATGCCGACACGCTGCCGCTCGCCACCCGATAACTCATTCGGCCGACGATTCAACCGATGCTCCATACCCACCTCACCGAGTAATTTCGCCGCCCGCTCCCGGTCGGCCTGGTCAGGCCGCTTGCCTCGCATATGCACGAGCAACAACAACTGATCGATGGCCGTCACCGACGACAACAGGTTTGACTGCTGAAAAACAAAACCAATCTGCTGCTGACGGATACGTGTCAATGCAGATTGCGATACGCTGGTGATCTCCATCTCGCCAACCGAGATCTTACCGTTTGAAGGTGTCAGTAGCCCGCCACAAACCGCCAGCAAGCTCGACTTACCGGCGCCGGACGGCCCGAGCACAGCCATCAACTGCCCCGGCTGCAGATCCATGCTGACATTATCCAGCGCCTTGACCTGCTCATTACCGTCACCAAAAACCAGCGACACATTTTCAACCTTTAAACTCATCTATTCATCCTGCAATAAATATCCGCAGTTATTGATCACGACCGAGCGCAATGATTGGATCAACTTTCGATACTCGCCGTATTGACATCGCTGCACCGAAAAACCCCGCCACCAGCAACATGACGATAGAAGTTATGATGGTCTTGCTCTCAAGCATAAACGGCAACTCTGTATCCTTAACCTGCTCGTTGAACCACAAGGTGCCGAGCAAACCAATCAAAGTGCCAACTACTATTACCGTCAAAGCTTGCCCGAGGGCGTCTTTCAGAACGTAGGTGTTTGATGCGCCGAGTGCTTTGATCAATCCAATTTCTTTGGTGCGCTGGATGGTCCAGATTGAAAAGAAGGCGCCTATAACAACAGCTGAAATCACGAACAGCAGAGACTGAATCATTTGCACAGATTGAACTTCTGACTCGTAACCAATCGATGCCGAATAAAAATTAAGACGGTCGAGGGTGGTTGTTTCAAGCTCATCGTCCAACGCTGCCGTATCGACACCTTCTTCGAGCTGCAACACGATGATACTAACGAAATCAAAAATGATATCCGGCAATTTTTCGCCCGGCGGCGCTCCACCCGGCGGCCCATAAGTAGCTTCCTGCCACTTTCGTAGCGGTGCATAAACAATCGGTAAATGACCTATAGCACGGTGTTCATCCGTTACACCGACAACACGCAATTCAGTTAGCACGCGATCGAGCAAGATCAGATCACCGATATCGACACCCTCTTCGAGCATCCCCCGAGAGATAATGACGCCATTCTCAACCTCACCACCATAGTTGTCACCACGATTAAGCGGCGGGGCAATAAATGAATCATCAACAAGACCCCACAATGCGAGCTCGAGCGGCTTGTCATCCTCGGTGCGTGCATTAAATACTGTATGGCCAAGTGGCTCCATCGCCTTGACGCCATCTTGTTCAGCCCAGCCTTCCCACATATACCGCTCAATCATCGTGTTGCGGTATCCCGGATGGTCTGTGCCCTCAAAGGCAATGTGTGTGGCAGGCAATGCCATCAAGGCGGAAATATTGGCCTTGACGAGACCGGCAGACAAGCCGCTGAGCGTTATGACCAGGAAGGCCACAAGCGCTACGACGCTACCCATTAAAAGAAAACGGCCTTTGGCGAATTTAAGGTCACGGGACGCTATAAACATACTTTATCTCTTGCCGACTAGCTGTCGATATGCTGCAACCTGAATGGATATGCCGTCAACATCACTCATAAATTTACCGGAATACAACCACTAGTCGGATGCACCCCGGCCACACCGACATTGATTGTCCCGCTTTCACACGGGCAAAATAGCCGCTCCCCAATTGAGGAGATGACATGAAGTTACTGCGCATCCTCGGCTACTCATTCGCAAGTCTTGTGGTTATAGCCATAATCTGCACTGGCATTGCCCTGTGGACGTACCGTGATATTCCGGCAGAACAACTCGAAGCGCAATACGCAAACCGGGCTTCGCGCTTCATCAATATTGACGGGACCAGGATTCATTATCGGGATGAAGGCACAGGTCCGGCTGTACTACTACTGCACGCCAACTTCAGTAATCTGATCGGCTGGGATCCGTGGGTCGATGCATTGCAGGACAGTTACCGCGTGGTGCGCATGGACTTCACCAGCCACGGTCTGACCGGTCCTGATCCAACCGGCAACTACAGCCAGCAACGTACCCTCGAACTGACCGAGAAGTTCATCGACGCAATGAACCTCGGGAAATTCTCAATCGCCGGCACTTCGATGGGAGGTACGATGGCAATCCATTTTGCAAACAAATATCCGCAGCGAATCGACAACCTGATCCTGTTGAGCCCGGGTTCGCTCGAAGGTAAAGAACAAACCGAAGGCGGTCGCGGCCAGATGCCCGATGCAGCTTACCTGCTCAAGTACATCATGCCGCGCGCGCTGCCGAAGTTCATGCTCGAATCCGGCTTCGGGGACCAGGAAAAATTGACGGATGAACTTATTGATCGCTGGTACGATATGTGGATGCGCGAAGGACAGCGCGAGGCTCAGCTCGATCGCCTGAAACAGTATAAAGCGGGTGACATCGAGGCGATCATTCGTGCGCTGAAGCCTCGCACTCTGTTGCTCTGGGGCGAAGCAAACACCAGGGCCGACTTCGAACAGGCCGGCCAATTCCAGGCACTGCTGCAAAATGTCGAGTCGCTGAAATTTATCTCGTACCCCGGGGTCGGTCACATGGCCGTGCAGGAAGCCGGCGAGGAAACCGGTCGCGACGTAAGAATATTTCTCGATCAGGGCCGGCAAGCGGCTCAACCAGCCAGCAGCCCCCCGCTGCAGGAACGGCTGTAACCCGGATTTGCACGAATCCGGGTTGACTTACGGTCATAACCATAAATTTTTTTACGCATGGTTACAGCAAAGAATGACCTGACCGGTGCTCTAACTACCGACAGCAACATCTACTATCGCTTCGATCTCCGCCATCATTGCATCCCAGCCCTGTTTCTTTTCCAGGTTTGTGCCCATGTACCATGGCGCCTTCACGGCACGGATGGCCAGAAAACTGGCTGCCCCCATCAACACCCGCATCAGGTCACTGTGTTTACGGATCACCGGGTGATGCTCAAAAATTTCCCGATGTTCCTGACCCAGTTGTTGTCGTATTTCGTTCAGCGCCGCAGAAATCGGCGTTGGATTCATGAACTGCTCGGCAAGAATCTCCACCCGCAGCGGATCTTCACGCAAGGCGTTTGCATGGTGCAGGATCATCCGCTTGAGTAATGTGGGTATTTCCTGCGGTGCCAGGTTGGCGGGTACATTGTGAAATTCAGACAGATCGGGCCAGATATTGTTTTTCTCGCCCCAGGCTGCAACGAGTCCGGGCAAGCCGCCAAAGTACCGGTAGAGCAGCGCCTTACCGATACCCGCCTGATTGATAACCTCGTTCACCCCGACATTGCGTAACCCGCTGCGCTGCACCACGCTGCCGAATGCATCAATCAACAAAGCCTCGGTAGCCTCCCGTTTAAGCCGGCCCTTACCTTTGGCATTGTTTTTTGTTGTGGCCTCTTGCCGCATCGGAGTAACCCAAATCGAAAGTTGTTGACCTGTGTCAAACCCCTAGTATATATTTTGTGACCAGTCGGTCAATTTTATCTTTGCATAATAATAGTATCAGCTGACTATGCTACCAAATATAAATGTCAGGCTCAGGCCTGAGCTTGTCAATCAGGAGTAATAACTGTGCTAGAAGCCACCAACCTGAAAAAAACCTTTGGCGATCATGATGCCCTGAAAGGTCTGGACCTGAAGGTCAACCCCGGCGATATTTACTGCCTGCTGGGCGCAAACGGAGCCGGCAAAACGACCACCATCAACCTGTTCCTCAACTTTATCCACCCGACAGCAGGCAAAGCTGAAGTCTGCGGCATCGATGTCACCGAACAACCACTTGAGACCAAAAAACTACTCGCTTATATCCCTGAGCAGGTCATGCTCTATGGCAACCTCAGTGCGCTGGAAA
>PBZD01000071.1 GCA_002729875.1 Chromatiales bacterium
ATCTTTCGTCGATGATCTTGGCGCTGATTCGCTCGATACGGTTGAACTGGTCATGGCATTGGAAGAGGAATTTGAAACCGAAATTCCTGATGAGGATGCGGAAAAAATAACAACCGTTCAACAGGCCATCGATTTCATAAAATCCCGTTCAGACGCAGCCTGATTTTCGAACCTGCGCTGGATGCGGGTTCAGTTCGCCTGGTGCGACTGTCTGACATTCATTTGAAGATATGCTATGACCAAACGACGTGTTGTCGTAACAGGTTTAGGTCTCATTTCCCCGGTCGGGAACGATGTGGGAACTGCCTGGAATAATGTGGTTGAAGGCCGCAGCGGCATCGGGCCAATTGAGGATTTCGATGCAACGGGCTTCAGCACAAACTTCGCAGGCTGCATCAAGGATTTTGATGCCACAAAATACCTGGCTGCCAAGGAGGTTCGTAAGGTAGATCCGTTCATTCATTACGGAATTGCCGCTGCCGAACAGGCTGTCGAACAGTCCGCTATATCAACAGATTTTTACCCGGGTTCGCGGGTCGGCGTCGCTATGGGTTCTGGCATTGGCGGGCTGCACACCATCGAGCAGAATTATCAAAAGTACGCTGATTCCGGATCTCCGCGCAAGATTTCACCTTTTTTTGTGCCCGGCAGTATCATCAATATGATTTCCGGGCATATTTCGATACGCCATGGTTTTCAGGGTCCTAATATCGCCCTGGTAACCGCCTGCACCAGCGCAACACATAGCATCGGTATTGCTGCTCGTACAATTGCCTATGGTGACGCTGACGCAATGCTGGCCGGAGGGGGTGAAGCACCCATTACAATCCTGGGGCTTGGTGGTTTTTGTTCAGCGCGCGCCTTATCCAAACGTAATGATGACCCGCAGGCGGCAAGTCGCCCATGGGATATCGATCGTGATGGCTTTGTCCTTGCTGCCGGCGGCGCCTGCCTGGTTCTTGAAGAGTATGAATCGGCGCAGAAACGTGGTGCCGAAATTCTTGCCGAAGTTTCCGGGTTTGGCATGAGCGGTGATGCACACCATATTACCGCACCTGCTGAAGATGGTGCTGGTGCAGTTCTGTGCATGCGCTCGGCGGTACAGGATTCAGGTCTGGATCTTGACGACATCAGCTACATCAATGCCCACGGAACCTCGACACCGCTCGGCGACATAGCTGAAACATGTGCCATTAAATCTGTATTCGGGAGGCATGCCCAGCAGGTTGCCATCAGTTCAACAAAATCTACAACCGGTCATCTGCTCGGTGCCGCCGGCGCAATAGAAGCTGTTTTCAGCGTCATGTCGATTGTTGATCAGGTCGCGCCGCCCACCATCAATTTAACTAATCCGGATCCGCAGTGCGATCTTGATTACGTGCCCGGAGAGGCGCGCAAGATGGAAATCAAGTCGGTTTTGACTAATTCGTTCGGCTTCGGTGGCACCAACGGCAGCCTGATTTTTACCCGGATCTGATCGATAAAGGGACAGGAACCGGCTATCTTGTGCGAGTGGATTTAAGTACTCTCACAGGTAAATCGGCGCATGGTTCAGACCTGAACAGGGTGAGCCCAGGATGAAACCCGCAGCTCAATGCGTGATTAAAACTGCCATTGCATGGCCGCCAAATCTCGCAGCACTGCATCGCCTGAATCCGTCCCGCTATCCATATCTGCTGGAAAGTGTTGCAAACGGTTCTGCGCTTGGCCGTTACGACCTGTTATTTGCTTACCCACAGGAATCCCTGCGCCTTAACCCGGATTTTTCTTTGTGCGGGCATACTTCTGCTGCTGCTGCCGATTTCCTTGACGCTTTTGACAGCTGGTGGTGTGAGGAATCGATACCTGCTACGCAAAACTGCGATCTACCGTTTAGCGGTGGCTGGTTCATGTTGCTCGGTTATGAATTGGCACAGCAAATAGAACCGATACTCGAACTGGAAACCCGGCAGGATTGTCCTGTTGCAATTGCGTCACGTGTGCCGATTGCAATTATTCGTGATCACCAAGAACGGCAGGCCTGGATTACTGCCGAGGCAGGATTTGATGCTGAAGTTCAACACATCCGGCATGACCTTGACACGTTGTCCGCAACCAGCGCCCCCGGTAACGGCCAACTTGCAAGCGCTTTGAACGGTGAGCTAACGGAAGAGAATCCGGAGAATTTTCTTAATGCCATCAGGGATGCCCAGCGGTATATCGTTGCCGGTGATATTTTTCAGGCCAACCTGTCTCGCCAATGGCGCGGTAACCTGCAACCCGGTACGCAGCCGATTGATATTTATGAGCGGTTGCGAAACACTAACCCGGCGCCGTTTGCAGGACTTGCAGTTTTTGATGATCTTGCCGTGATCAGTTCTTCACCTGAACGTTTGTTGCATATTGATAAGGATTGCGTTGAAACAAGACCGATAGCCGGAACCCGCCCTCGACCTTCAGCGGGTGGTGACGATGTGCCTAACCGGGCCGAGTTGCTGGATAATCCGAAAGAACGCGCGGAACATGTCATGGTCATTGATCTTGAACGTAATGACCTCGGACGTATCTGTCGTCCGGGAAGTGTCCGGGTGGACGAATACATGGTTGTAGAGTCCTATGCACACGTTCACCATATTGTGTCGAACATCCGCGGACAACTGGTCGAGGGAACGACACCGGGCACAGCAATCTCAGCTGTTTTCCCTGGCGGCAGCATCACCGGTTGCCCGAAAGTACGCTGTATGGAAATCATCAATGAACTGGAAGGACGGCCTCGGGGACTTTATACCGGTGCCATGGGGTATATAAACCGTGACGGCAGCGGTGATCTGAGTATCCTGATTCGTTGTATCACGATGATTGGTGATGAACTTTCCTTATTGACGGGTTGCGGTATTGTCACTGATTCCGTGCCGGAACAAGAACTGACAGAGGCGCGAGCCAAGGCAAAAGGCCTGCTTTTTGCCCTGACACAAGCTGACCTGACCTCGCATGCCTGTAAAGATGCATAACTGGTTGATTGATGGTGTAGCCGGCGATCGGATCGCGGTTGATGACCGTGGATTTACCTATGCTGACGGCTTGTTTGAAACAATCGCGGTACGCGACGGGCAATTGCGGTTTTTTGACTATCATCTGGATCGCTTGTTGAACGGTGCCAGGCAACTCAACATTCCAGCGCCTGAGCGGGAATTATTTGCTGATGAAGCCGGTGATCTCGTGAAAGAGTCTGAGTATGCAACGCTGAAGATTATTTTAACCCGCGGCACCGGGCACAGGGGCTATGCACCGCCCGTTACAGCGACTTCATCGCGATTGCTCGGCCTGTTACCGGGTGTGCCTCCGGCTCGAACAAAGTATATTGATGGCATTGTTGTGCGGCATTGTTCAACCTCCATTGGACACAGTCCGGCTACTGCCGGGCTGAAAACCCTTGGACGGCTGGAGCAGGTACTCGCGCGCGCAGAATGGGAAGATACGGCTATCACCGAAGGTCTGATGAGCACCACAGATGGATATGTTATTTGCGGTACGATGTCCAACCTGTTTCTGGTGCGCCATGGCGTTCTTGTCACACCAGACCTGACAACATGTGGCATAAACGGAGTTATGCGAAGAATTGTATTAGAAAGAGCCGCACGGATCGGTTTGCAGTGGCGTGCCGAAGCCGTGCCGCGCGACCACCTGGGCGCTGCCGATGAGCTGTTTGTAACCAATAGCCTGATCGGACTCTGGCCGGTGCGGCGCATAGCTGACCGAACCTATCCGGTGGGGGCGGTCACGCGCAGCCTGATGGCGGAACTCGCCGGTGCGGGTATCAGTGAGTGTGCCGGCCCATGAAGCACTGTCTGCTGGCAATTTTATTGATTGCGCTTGCTTTAGGCAGTACTCACCTGTGGTTGCAGGATTACCTGGCAACTCCATTAAATATCGCCGCAGATGAATATACCCTGGTCGTTGAGCGCGGCACATCTTTGCAGGGCGTTGCCAAATTGCTGGCCAGCCAGGGGATACTCCAGGCACCGGCGGTTTTTTCCGGTTATGGGCGGGTTTCCGGACTCGCAGGGCGCATTCAGGCCGGCGAGTATGCGCTTGAGACCGGCACCACACCTGACACGTTGTTCGACATGCTGGTTACCGGCCGGGTCAAGTTGTACTCGATGACTATTATTGAAGGCTGGACGGTCGCCGAGCTGCTGCAGGCCCTGGCCCGCCATCCCGCCATAGCCCATAGCGTGGAACCAGATTCGGTTGAGGATCTGACTCATCTGCTAGGCCTGGACTATCCGCATCCCGAGGGATTATTTTTTCCTGACACCTATCACTTTCCACGTGGTACGTCGGATCTCGAACTCCTGCGTCAGGCACATGAATTACTGATTACCCAACTGAACCAGGCCTGGTCCGGTCGCGAACCACACGCCGTGCTGGAGAGCCCTTATCAGGGCCTGATCCTGGCCTCAATTGTCGAACGGGAAACGGCGCTCAGTGAGGAACGAGCGCAGATCGCTGGTGTATTCCTCCGCAGACTCGAGCAAGGCATGCTGCTACAGACCGACCCGACAGTTATTTACGGTCTGGGCCAGTCTTTCGATGGCAACCTGGTGCGCCGCCACCTGAAAACCGATACTCCTTACAACACCTATGTTCGCAAAGGTTTGCCGCCAACGCCGATCGCGCTACCCGGCAAAAGTGCCCTGCAGGCTATGGCACATCCTGCGCCGGGTGGGGCGCTCTATTTTGTAGCAACCGGCAATGGCGATGGCAGTCACCATTTCACTGCCACCCTGGAGGAGCATAACGCTGCTGTAGCCCGCTATCTGGCGATTTTGAAGCGGCAAAAGGGACGAGGCAGGTGACACTGATGACGGCAACAACCGGCAAGTTCATTACTGTAGAGGGTTCCGAAGGAGTTGGGAAATCCACCAACTTGCAGTTTATTGCCGATTGTTTGCAGGCCGCCGGCAAGACTGTTGTCATGACCCGTGAGCCGGGGGGTACGCCCATCGCCGAGCAAATCCGCGATGTATTACTGGCATCTGCATACGGCAGCATGGCCACTCAGTGTGAATTACTGCTGATGTTCGCCGCCCGTGCCGATCACCTGGGACAGGTTATTCTCCCTGCACTGCAACGGGGTGACTGGGTAGTCTGTGATCGCTTCATCGATGCCAGCTATGCCTATCAGGGGGCGGGCAGGGGCATGGCGGACCGTGATATAGCCGCTCTTGAGCAATTCGTCTTACAGGGTCTTAAGCCCGACCTGACGATCCTGCTGGACGCACCAGCGGAAATATCCACGGCACGCTGTGGCGCGCGTGGCGTCTCGGATCGGTTTGAGGTTGAAGAAGCAGAATTTTTTGCCCGGGTTCGTGAAAAATACCGGCAACGCGCCACCGATGAGCCGGCACGCATTGCACTCATCGATGCATCCGGATCACTTGCAGAGGTGCAGGCAAAGATCGCCACCGTACTGTCTGAAAGACTTTAAAAACTTATTATAAAACTATTTTAAACATACACTTATGAATCTTCCTTCATGGCTTTTAGAGGAATCTGATCGGCTGGCAACGCTGCTTGAGCGCGGTCAGTTGCCGCACGCACTGCTGATTCACGGACCCATCGGGGTAGGTCGCCGGTTGCTGGCATTTTGGCTGATGCTGCGATTGCTCGATCTGACCACCGGGAGCCCGGATCCGGCCCAGCTGGATTCGGATCGGATTGCCGAAGAGTTGCTGCCCGTACATCCGGACTTCAAGCTGTTACAGCCGCTGGAAGACAAGCAGACGATCTCGGTTGATCAGGTACGTGAATTGCTCAGGTTCCTGACCCTGACGAGCCACCAAAGCGGTGCCAAAGTGGTTATCGTTGCACCGGCTCAGGCGATGACGATACCTGCAGCAAATTGCCTGCTCAAGACCCTGGAAGAACCGACCAGCAACAGTTATCTCATCCTGGTCGCCGATACGCTGTCACGTCTGCCTGCCACTATCGTCAGCCGCTGTCAGCGGATCCGGGTAGCCTTGCCGGATCGCCTGGCAGCAGGAAACTGGCTACAGGACCTGAACCCTGACGTAGACTGGCAAGCCGCGCTGGAACTTAGCTCCGGTGCTCCGTTGGCGGCGCTGCAATACCAGCAAAACGAGTTTCCTCAACTCGTCGCGAAGATGGCCAGCGATCTCTCTGCATTACAGCGGCGCACTAAAACCCCGGCGAATGTAGCCCGGCGCTGGGCTAAATATGACCAGGAACCCTGCCTGCGCTGGCTGTTTAATCAACTGAGTGCGGAAATCCGCACGCACATCAGTCGCCATAAGCAAGAATTAATAACAAAACCTGAAGTTAGCCGCTTGCAAAAATCCGGGGAAACGCTAAACATTGAGTCGTCCTTCGCGGTTTTGCGCCAGATTGGCGAATTGCGCCGCAGTCAGGGTTCAGGGTTGAATCTTGAATTGCATCTGACCGATGTCCTGACCCGGTGGTATGCAGGGGAATAGTTGCGGACTCATGAACATGGCTATTACAGTTTTTAACGGCTAACGGTATGGCAAAACCAGGTTTACTAACCCTTACAATCAAGGATAAGAGCGCGTTATATCTTGCATATATGCCTTTTGTGGCGAATGGCGGGCTCTTTATTCCGACCGCTAGCAGCTACAGCCTCGGTGATGAGGTTTTCATGCTGCTGAACCTGATGGATGAGGAGGAAAAAATTCCGGTCGCCGGTAAGGTAATCTGGTTGACTCCCAAGGGTGCGCAGGGGAATAGAACAGCGGGGATTGGCGTGCAATTCAGCGATCAGGATGGCGGCACAACACAGAAAAAAATAGAGAATTACCTGGCTGGAACACTAGGCGGCGACAAACCAACCCATACGATGTAACCAGCAGGAACGATTAAACTGCAATCAGAGTCAGTTCGGCTGCTGTTTAAATTCTTTACTGGATATCAGCCCGATAGTTATTCAGCCCGCCGCGCAATACCCAGGTATTAAACCCTCGCTCATTCAGGATGAATGTTGCGGCAGAACTGCGTCTTCCGGTATCACAACACAATACATATGTTTTTTTCGGATCCAGTTTCTTCAGTTTCAAGCGAATAAAATAAAGTGGGATATTGATAGCACCTTCTTCATGAAATGCTTCAAACTCACTTGGTAATCGCACATCGAGCCAGTGACCACCATTGGCAACAATTTTCCTGGCTTCATCGTAGTCGACCCAATCGCTCATCGGTTCGTTGAGCAACTCTTTAAAATCACCTTTGCTCAAGCGCATGAGCGAGCCATCAGTGTGCATGGTCACAGTTGCATTGCGGGTAGATTCCGAGATTAATGCTTCTTCACCGAAGGTATCGCCCGTCTGCAGTTCAGCGAGCTTAATACCGTCTTTGCTTAACGGCGTTTCACGAGTTACCGTGCAATTCCCTTTTATGATTACATAAAAGAAATTACCTTCATCACCTTGCTTGATGATCGTGTCACCGGCGCTGAAACTAACCTGCTGCATGCGCATGAAAATTGCCTGAATATTACTGGGGGGAATACGGTGAAATACTTTCGTTTGCAGCAGATTGGTCATCCAGTCACCAGAACCGGGATTATCAGTTTCCTCTAATTCGTTTACTTCGTAGTTGCCGCTCTGATCCCAGGTCAGCATGACATCCAGCAAATCGGTATCGATTGAAATGAATTTAACCGCAGACCTGGCTGTGGCCTTATAGCGGCGCGGCAAGACGGGCACGAGCGGGTTGCGGGCCTCATTCGATCCGGCCTCCAGTATTGTGCTGGAACCGTTCCTGTCAGTAAGCTCAAGCTGGCCGGCCAGCAGGTAAAAGGTGCGTTTTTCCCGGTCGCCTTCATTAAACAATACTTGCCCGACCGCAAGATCATTGATCCGTGTCTTCCTGGCAAGCGCGGTCAGATTTTCATGCTTCAGCCCGTCAAGTGTTGTGAAGCCTTTGAGTATCTCGATTATTGAAATTGTCTCGCTCATAAACTGGTAGTAATGCAGATTGGTAACTCTCCGAACGGCGAAGTCTAACCGCAAGCAATGGTTGGCGGAACCAACTCTGTCGCATTTAGTCGTCTAAATTTGCCCAGGCCGAAGATGGTTTGAACTGTTTGCCAAAACGTCCGGCCAGATC
>PBZD01000072.1 GCA_002729875.1 Chromatiales bacterium
AGCGGATACCTGGTGAGTGAACTGGTTAAGCGACAGTAAACACGGGCATAATCATCCGCATATGGCAGAAACATTCAACCGGGACCTGTGCATTGATGCTGCCCGGACAGTGACCCAATGAGTATGGGGGAGCATTCGCCATGACTCTCGGACCATTGATGATCGACGTTGAAGGGCTGCAACTGACTGCTGCCGAGACGGATAAATTGCGGGATCCGCGAATAGGCGGTGTGATTCTGTTCAGCCGCAATTTTTCCTCTATCGAACAAGTTAAGGAGTTGACCCGTTCGATCCACTGTGTGCGTTCGCCGGGCCTGCTGATTGCTGCCGATCAGGAAGGTGGGCGAGTGCAACGTTTTCGAGATGGGTTTGTCGAATTACCGCCGGCACATTTGCTCGGACATCAATATGACCTCGATGCTCAGTTGGCCAGGCAACTGGCCACTGCCTGCGGTTGGATCATGGCTGCGGAATTGCTTGATATCGGCGTTGACATCAGTTTTGCACCGGTTGTGGATCTTGACCTGGGGCTGAGTGAAGTTATTGGTGACCGTGCATTTCACCGTGATCCCAAGGTGGTTGCGTCACTGGCGATGGCATTCATGCAAGGTATGCGCGACGCTGGCATGATGGCTGTGGCCAAGCATTTTCCCGGCCATGGTGGCGTTGTAGCAGATTCGCATCTTGAGTTGCCCGAGGATCACCGTGACTACAATCAACTAACAGACGATTTGCTACCTTATAGTCGTCTGATTGCCAACGGTTTGCATGGAATTATGATGGCGCACGTTCGTTACCCGGCCATAGACCGGCGGATCGCAAGCCTGTCGGCGTATTGGCAAGAAACCGAATTGCGTCGCAAACTCGGTTTTGCCGGCGTGATTTTTTCCGATGACCTGAGCATGTCGGCCCTGGAACTGGTCGGGGATATCACCGATCGAGTGCGGGAGGCGCTTGCGGCTGGTGCCGATATGGCGCTGATCTGTAATGATCCGGATGCGGTCGAGCAAACCCTGGCCAATATTGGCCCGCTCGACAACCCGGCCAGCCAGGCGCGGCTGGTCTCATTACGTCCTCATCCCGGGTCATGGCAGGGTGAGGATTTGCGCCAGACAAGTAAGTGGCTACGTGCGGTTGCACAGATTGCCGAGGCACATGAACCACCGCCCTTCACGCTGGATGGTTAGTCAGATGGCAGGTTTTCCGCAGGCAACTGTCGTTGCGACCGCAGCGGAGGTTCAGTGTGCCTACGATAAACTTGCCGCAGCGCTGCAAGTGACCGTCGATAGCGATGACTGCGTCCTGCTTGGCATCATGCTTGGTGGCATGCTGCCGACAGCGCGGCTGGCGGCGATGTTGCATGGCGATTACCGGCTCGATTGCTGCCAGGTCAGTCGCTATCGGGGTGCTGAGCAGGGCGGGGCACTGGAATGGCTGCAGCCGCCGCGCACCGAGTTACGTGATCGCACCGTATTGCTCGTCGATGACATTTTTGATGAAGGGATAACGCTGGATTTTGTCACCCGAAAATGTTTTCAGCTTGGTGCCCGTCATGTTGTTAGCTCGGTGCTGGTGCGTAAAAAACGTGTGCGTGGAGTGACCGGGATGCCGCCCGATCATATCGGACTTGAAGTTGCCGATCGCTACGTTTTTGGCTGCGGCATGGATTTTCGTCATCGCTGGCGGCACCTGCCGGATATCTGGGCATTGGCAGACGAATCATGACAAAGATTGCTGTTATCGCCGGTACGGGTTGCGGGCATTTATTCGCGAGCCTCCAATGGAGGGGCTTGCCGGAGGAAACGCCGTTCGATCAGCGAGTACGCCGGTATTTGATCGAGCAAAGTACCAAACGCGGTATGGCTCAGGTCGAGTAACTCCTGCGCTTACTGTGAAGAAAGAGGCTGCTGCGTGTGGCAGCAGCGATCCAGCCGTCACAATGCATAACAGCATCGATCCGGTAACGAGTGATTCGCATCACAGACGTGTCAGTCAAATCGTTTTATATTCACTCGGTCAGACCCTTTTTTCAATTGAATCTAAACTTATAATCTTTGTTAGGAGTAATTAATAAGTTAATGATTAAATTCACGAAATCCATTATTGATCAGGTGCTTGATAATAACCCCCTGCCGATCATTATCGTCGCTGCACGTGAACCGGGTTTGCCGGTTGTTTATCTGAATTCTGCGCTGGAGCATTTGCTCGCCAGGGATAGCGCTGAAGTTATGGGTATGCCTTTTACGGACATTATGTCTGCAGGTAACCTGCCCGCAAATGCCGACGGGCGCGATGCGGAGGCGACGCCATACACCGATTGCGAAGATTCGCAGACATGGCGTAGCGGTGACGGGTCAAGCCTGAACCTCAAGGTCAGAATAGCGCCATTGCATGATCGACCCGGACAAACCGGTTACTGGATGCTGAGTGTTGTCGATAACGCGCAATCACCTGACGTTACCCGGGCTTGGGAGTCAGCCGCGTTGCGCAGCGAACTTGTCGATGCCCGGCGGCAGATCGAAAGCCTGCAACGGATTGATTCACTGACCGGGTTGGCGAACCGGGGCGCTTTCGAGGAACTGCTGGAGCGTGATTGGGCAATCGCCTGCAGGGAGAAACGGCAGATCGGTATTGTGGTGTTTTCGGTTGATTACCTGGCGGAGTACAGTGATATTTATGGTCGTCATGCGACCGATGCGCTGTTGCGCAAGGTAGTACATGCTATCAACGGCAGCCTGCGTCGGGCCAGTGACTTCGGGGCACGAATTGCTGAGGATCGGTTTGCGGTACTGATCTGCAATCCGGATCAAGGCCATATTGAAACCTGCGTGAAGTCTATTGAAGCGAAGATACGCAATTTGGCGATTCATCATCCGCGTTCTACGGTTTCACGTTTCATCAGTATTTCCTATGGTCTGGCATCAGAAGTGCCGGTGCGCAAGAAAAAATCTGCAACATTACTTGCTAAGGCAGTGAGTAACCTTGAAGCAGGATTTAAGCCGACCAGAGTTCTGCAAACTGAAAAGGTGTCACAAGCAGACGATTAAAGAGTTATTGCCTGCGGCAGTCCCTGCAGGCGGGAACGCCATTAATCGCAAGACCATAACTGGTTCAACTGGTTTCCTGGCGCTCGGCTACAGCGGTTTGTAATGCATTGATACGGGTAATGATGCCGAATTGCGGGCTGTCGAAATAGTGCGTTTCCGATACCCGGATACGTCGTGTCTCGCTGAGCTTGTAAGTGACCTGGGTCTTATTTCCACTGGGTCTGAATAAAAACTGTTGCCCTGTTGACGGGTTTTCAGTTTTAAGCGTCAGGTTGACATCAAGGTGCAGATAACGCCCCTTATAGAGCGTTACGGTTCCGGTAATGCCGGGATCATCAACAATTGCCGGTGCAAAGCGCCAGGGTTTTGCATTTTCCGAGTCCGGTGCGTGCTGCACCCAGCCTTTATACGTGATCGGTTGATAGGCATCGACCCGTTCTAGACGTTCATAGACCTGGCTCAGGGTGCGTGTGTCATCACGCAGCGGCACAAAGTAGGGGTAAACGGGATCCAGTTCGAGGAGATGGAAGCTTATCGGTGCTCGGCGGAATCGTTTGTTCCGTGTATTGTCGAGCATGCCAAGTGGTGCCGATGGCATTTGCGGTGGTTGCAGCGGTATTTCCGCAAGCATCAGGTTAAGTGGCGATACCTGAAAAATGGAAGTTGCGGCAGGTATTTCGGGTGTATTAAGACTTTGATCGGTATGTCGAAATACAATTAATTCGACCTGGTAGCGATCGGGTGGCTTGTGATCGTCCTCAGCGCTTGTCAATCCGGCGCCCAGTATCAGTCCGGACAGGCAGGTGATGCGGGTTAGCAGGCTGAGCATGTGATTGTTTCCCGGTGTTAATCAGTCAGGTGGGGATGAAAGCATATCAATGAGTTGGTCTGCAAATCGGAATCTTTGCTCCGGTTCGGCAAGTTCAGCACTGATTTTCAGTCTTTGTTGCCTGTCCAGTGTGTATTTGCTCGGTGCTGATTCCAGCATCCGTACCAGTGCGGCCGGATCCACCGTGGTTGCCTGAGTGAATTCGATGAGCCCACCGGACGCGCCGAGTTCGAGTCGCCGAAGGCCCAGTGGGTTGGCGCGCAATTTGATTTCGGTGGTACGAAACAGGTTTTTGGTGGCTTCCGGCAGCAAACCAAACCGGTCGATTAGTTCGACCTGTAGCTGCCGGAGTTCATCTGGATTGCAAGCGCTGGCAATTCGCTTGTAGTGCACCAGGCGAAGGTGTACGTCTGGCAGGTAGTCGTCCGGTAGCAGGGCCGGGACATGCAGGTTAACTTCAGTGCCTGCATTCATATCGTTATCGAGATCGGGCTCAAGCCCGTCGCGCAGGGCCTGTACTGTTTTTGACAACATCTCGTTGTAGAGTGAGAAGCCAATCTCATGGATCTGACCGCTCTGGCCTTCGCCGAGCAATTCACCGGCGCCACGGATCTCCAGGTCATGCGTGGCCAGTACGAAGCCGGCGCCAAGGTCTTCGAGTGACTCGATTGCATCAAGGCGTTTCTGGGCGTCTGCCGTCAGGCCTTCTGGCGGCGGAGTCAACAGGTAAGCAAATGCCTGGTGATGTGAGCGTCCGACCCGGCCGCGTAGCTGGTGTAACTGGGCGAGGCCGAAACGGTCAGCGCGATTGATGATGATCGTATTGGCCGAAGGGACATCCAGTCCGCTCTCGATAATTGCCGTGCAAACGAGGATATGAAATCGCCGATGGTAAAAATCACTCATGATGCGTTCGAGTTCACGTTCGCGAATCCGGCCATGAGCAAACTCGATTGCACCTTCAGGAACAAGTTCGGCAATTGTTGCCGTTATTTTTTCGATGTCTTCGATGCGATTGTGTACAAAATAGATCTGACCGCCACGTTTTATTTCCCGCAGGCAGGCTTCACGGATGATGCGTTTATTCCATTGTGTGACGAACGTCTTGATCGACAGCCGGGATTCGGGGGGAGTGGTTATCAAAGACAGTTCCCGCAGACTACCAAGGGCCATATTCAGCGTGCGTGGAATCGGGGTTGCCGTCAATGTCAGAATGTCGACTTCCGTTCGCAGTGACTTCAGGCGTTCTTTGTGGCGAACACCGAAGCGGTGTTCTTCATCGATGATGACCAGGCCCAGATTCTTGAAACTTACGGTTCTGGAAAGCAGGCGGTGCGTGCCGATCACGATATCAACGCGGCCGGCAGCTAATCCTTCGATAATCTCATGACTGGCGGCCTGGTTCTGGAATCGTGACAGAATCTCAATATTAACCGGCCAGTCGGCAAAGCGATCGGCAAATGTACGGTAATGTTGCTGAGCCAAAAGGGTTGTTGGTACCAGGACTGCAACCTGGCGGCAACTCGATACGGCAATAAACGTGGCCCGCAGTGCAACCTCGGTTTTACCAAAACCAACGTCGCCACACACCAGCCGATCCATTGGCTCGCTGGTCGTCATATCGACCGTAACCTCATCAATTGTGCGGGACTGATCGTCGGTTGGCGTGAATGGGAAGCCGGCGGCAAAACGTTCGTAATCGACCGGGTCGATGCTATAGCTGTAGCCTTCACGAGCCGCACGCTGAGAATATAAATCGAGCAGTTCAGCGGCGACATCACGAATTTTTTCGGCGGCTTTGCGCTTCGCCCTGACCCATTGATCGGAGCCGAGCCGGTGTAGCGGCGCATGATCGGGCGCGGCACCGGTATAGCGTGAAATAAGGTGTAAAGATGCAACCGGAACGTGCAGACGGTCCCCGCCGGCATATTCCAGGGTGACGAATTCGGTCGGCGTCGCGTCGATTGCAAGGTGAGTAAGACCGACATATCGGCCAACGCCATGCTCGCTATGCACAACAGGTGCGCCGGGATGCAGGTTGGTCAGATCCCTGATTAGCGCTTCGGGATCCTTGATACGTCGCCGGCGGCTGCGGCGTTTTGGTTTTTGCCCGAATAATTCCTGTTCGGTCAGGATTGTCAGCGAGCCGGTTTGATCGGCAGCATTCAGGGTCACGCCTTTTTCAAGCGGCGCAACGATGATATTGGACGGTAGCTGTGAGACAAGAAAGTCCGGCCATGATTCGATCGATTGGGTGGTATTTTGCTGGCGCAGTATGTCGGCCAACAGTTCCCGTCGTCCGGCCGATTCGGCAGCAAACAGAATCCGCCCGTCGTGCCGGTCGAGAAACTCCAGCAGGCCACGGGTGGATTCCTTGTCTCGCTGGTTGATCAGCATGCCGGAGGGTGCGGATACGGCAAGGTTGGCAAACGGCAAAGCGTCGTCCTCGTGGGGGATTTCGTGGTCCTCAAGTTGCAGCAACGGATGCGCTTGCAGGCCTGCCGCGTGACGTTCGGGCGTAACGTACAGTTCTCCGGGTTCGAGAACGGGGTGTTCGGCATCATGGCAGGATTGGCTATGGCGTTCGCAGACCTGTTCCCAGGCATGGCTTAGGGCGGTCTCGATGTCAGTGCAGGTGATTATCAGCGCATCAGCCGGCAGGTAATCCCAGAAAGTTGCAGTCTCAGCAAAGAACAGCGGCAGGTAGTTTTCGATCCCGGCGGGTAGCCGGTGTTCGGTGATTTCACGATAAATAACCGAGCGGGCCGGGTTGCCTTCAAATCTTTGTCGATAGCGGCGTCGAAAAGCACGTACCGAATCTTCGTCGAGTGGAATTTCCCTGGCTGGAAGTGTGTCGAGTGCCTTGATACGGGTAGTTGATATCTGTGAATCCGGATCAAACTGACGCAGCGATTCGACCTCATCGGCAAAAAAATCGACCCTGATCGGCGTGTCGTATCCGCTTGGAAAGAAATCGATAAGCGAACCACGTACGGCATAATCGCCGTGCTGGGAAACTTGTGAAACGCGTTGATATCCCGAGTCTTCGAGTTGCCCGCGAAATTGTTCCTGGGTCAAAGACTGGCCGGGTTGCAGCGTAATGCCACGGCTTTGCAGATGTTGAATCGGCGGCAAATGCGGCAGCAAAGCTGAAACAGCCGTGATCATTAATGTTCCGGTCTCGGCGGACAGGCGGCGCAGGGCGCTCATGCGTTGTGCGATCAGGTCCTGGTGTGGGCTGAAAGCATCGTACGGCAGTACCTCGAGGTCAGGAAACAGGTTGATGGCAGGTTGCTCATGGCGAAAAAAATCTATTTCGTGCGCCAGCGATTCGGCTGCGGCTACACTCCCGGTCAGGATCAGGATGCTGCGGTTGCTACGGGTTGCCAGTTCAGCAATGGCCAGTGCCTTTGCACAGCCGTAGACCTTGCCCCAGCGCACACGGTCGCCGGCCTCATCAGGTATTGGCAGACTGTCGTTAACAAGCAAGGGTGAGGGCATTCGAAGTTTAATTGGTAACCGGCAGACAGATGGGCGCGAGATTACTCGATACTCGCAGCCGAAACAAAGTCGAACCCGAAGATCAACTGATTAGTAACAGCCTGATCAGTTTTTAACGACGGTGTGAATCACGCTGCGGTATTCGAAATAGACGATGAATGATGAGTATTCCCAGCGAGAAATTGGTGGGTCGCCGACAGATGCCTGTTTGATAACCGGTTTCCCCCATTTTGATTCGACCGTATCCATGCTCATGCCGCGATTAGGTCTTACCATCAGCGCCGCGCTGGATTGGTCGATGTTCTCAATGACGAGTGATTCTGCAAAAGCGGTCGATAACGCACTCAGCGCTATGACCGTAAGAAACGCCAGACATTTCTGCCGAACCATGACCATCTCCCAATGTATACTCAGCTAATTTTAACCTGCCCGAGTATACAGAGAAATGTCACGGTCTATGGACATACCCTTGCAAATGGTGTATCCGTTCTGCGCAGTTGCCAGCGGTGATGTTGGAGGGCAGCAAATATGATCCGACCGGTCGCGCTATTTGTCGGTCTGCGCTACCTGCAGACTCAGCGGAGCAACGGTTTTGCCTCTTTCGTCAGCATTGCGTCAGTCATTGGCGTAGCGCTCGGGGTCGCGGCATTGATTGTCGTGTTGTCGGTTATGAACGGGTTCGAGAATGAACTCCGTGCGCGGTTGCTGAGCCTGGCCGGTCATGCATCCATTAGTCCGCAGCAGACCTCTTTGCCGTGGCGTGAAATGCGCAAGGCGATTATCACCAATCCCGGGATAGAGGCAGCCGCCCCGTTCGTTGAGCTTGAGGCAATGCTGGCAAATGGACGCAACCTGTCAGGGGCTCTGCTGACCGGGGTTGAGCCGCGTTTTGAGCAGGATATCTCGGCGGTGGACCGACATATGCGTAGTGGTGCGCTGGCCGATTTGCGGCCCGGGCAGAACGCAATTATCCTTGGCCGCTCGTTGGCCTTGAAGCTGGGCGTTTACCTCGGTGACTCATTGACGGTTATGGTGCCGCGCAAGCGGGCCGGTATCGGTCTGGATACGTCACTGCGGCGTTTCAGGATCGCCGGCATTTTTGAACTCGGGCTGCGTGACCACGATAGCGTCCGGGCGCTCGTGCATCTTGATGATGCGCGTGTTATGGCCGGGCTTGACAAACCTACTGTTGGTTTGCGGGTTAAAGCCGGCGATATTTTTTCCGCACCGCAGATCGTCAGGTCATGGACGCGTGACTGGGCAGCAGGTTCCGGAATCGATGTGGTGGTACGCGACTGGACTCAGGATAATGCAACCTATTTTCGTGCCGTGCGTATCGAAAAAATCATGATGGCTCTGTTGTTGTCTTTAATCGTCGGCGTGGCGTTGTTTAATATTGTTGCAACCCTCGTCATGGTGGTTATAGATAAGCGGTCAGGCATTGCAATTCTGCAAACTCTGGGTTATTCGCGTCGTACGATCGTGCAGATATTTGTCTTGCAGGGCATTATTGTCGGCTGGATTGGTGTCATTATCGGCGTCGGGCTCGGTATTGGAATGGCGATGAATGTGGCTCAACTCGCACCGCGTCTTGAGCAACTGTTTGGCTTCCAGTTCATGCCGGCCGATGTTTACTACCTGACCTCGTTGCCTGCGGATTTGCATCCTGGTGATGTTGTGTGGATTTCGCTTATAGCCTTGTTGACCACTGCCCTGGCAACTATTTACCCGGCTTTTCGGGCTGCCGGTATCGCGCCGGCTGAAGTGCTGCGGTATGAGTAAGGGTGTCAGGCGGATGATAAAGCCCATTGAGTTTGCTATCGCATTACGTTATTTGCGATCCAGGAATAAGAACCGCTTCATATCATTTATTTCGTTAACTTCAATTGCCGGGATTGGCATTGCGGTTGCGGTATTAATTGTCGTGCTATCGGTTATGAATGGCTTCGAGTATGAAGTTCGTGCCAGGATTCTGCAGGTGGTTTCCCATGCCGCGATTACCGACGCAGACGGCAGGCTTGAGGAATGGCAGTTGGTCGAAGATCTTGTCGCGGCACATCCGGAAACGGTGTCGGTTGCCCGGTTTGTCAGTGGTCAGGGTATGCTGGTGGGTGATGCCGATATCAAGGGTGTCGAGGTGCGTGGTATCGATCCTGCTGCGGAACTGCGGACTTCGGGCATTGGTGATCTCTTGCAGCAGGGGCAACTCGAATCGCTTGAAGCGGGGCTGTTCAGAATTGTTATCGGCGGGGAATTGGCCGACCTGCTGGGGGTCGGGGTCGGCGACAAACTGATACTGGTGATTTCTCAGGGCGTTGTTACGCCGGCAGGACTTGCGCCGCGCATGCGTCGTTTCGAGGTCAGTGGGATTTTTACCGCTGGCATGTATGAATATGATCGTGGTCTCGTTTATGTCAATGTTGCTGACGCGGCGCGTTTGTTTCGCCTCGGCGATGCGGTAACCGGGATACGTCTGGCTGTTGCAGATCCGTTACGTGCGCAGGTCACCGTACGAGCGATAGCTGAGACATTGGGGCGTGATGTGTTTATCACCGACTGGACCCGTCAGCACGCAAACTTTTTCCGCTCGATTCAGCTCACCAAGTCGATCATCTTCGTCATCCTGCTACTGGTAGTTGCGGTAGCTGCATTCAATATCATTTCAACGCTTGTTATGGTGGTGCGGGAAAAGCGTGCAGAGATCGCTATTCTTCGTACACTCGGCTCGTCTCCGGCCGGTGTGCTGGGAATATTTGTAATCCAGGGAGGCTTGATCGGTATTATCGGCACCCTGTTCGGCGTTGTGCTTGGTGTGGGCGTTGCGCTGAACCTTGATTGGATTGTGGCTGGTATCGAGCGCTGGATCGGTTTTCGCTTCCTCGCGCCGGATATTTATTTCATCAGTGACTTTCCAAGTCGGTTGCGCCCCGATGATGTCTGGCAAGTTGCCGGTATTGCCGTTTTACTCGCATTTGCCTCGACTTTGTACCCGGCGTGGCGCGCTTCAGTCGCAGCGCCGGCAGAGGCATTGCGACATGAATGAGCAGAACAACCATCAGCGGACGGACAGGGTCAGGTACAGATGAATTCAGACATTCCCAAGCTCGAAGACCCGGCGAAACTGCCGCTATATTGTCAAGGACTGACCAGGTTCTTTACTGAGGGTGGCCGGCGACTGGAGGTGCTCAGGGGCGTCGAATTATCGGTTAGTCCTGGTGAGACGCTGGCGATTATTGGTGCTTCCGGCTCCGGCAAGACGACCCTGTTGCAGTTACTGGGCGGGCTTGATAAGCCGTCAGCCGGCCGGGTGCAGATCCTGGGGCAGGATCTTGGCAGCCTGAGCAATGCCGAGTGCGGCCAGATCAGGAATCAATCACTGGGTTTTGTTTATCAGTTTCATCATTTGCTACCTGAATTTACCGCAGTCGAAAACGTTGCGATGCCATTACTGCTTCGTCGGGATTCAATTTCTGATGTTCAGGGGCGGGCGGAAACATTGCTTGAACGGGTTGGTCTCGCCGATCGGTTGCGCCACAGGCCGGGAGAATTATCGGGTGGAGAGCGTCAGCGAGTTGCCGTCGCACGAGCGCTCGTGACTGAACCGGCGGTCGTATTGGCCGATGAACCGACCGGAAATCTCGATCATCGGTCGGGGTTGCAAACCCTGGAACTGATGCTGGAATTGAAGGAAGAAACCGGCACGAGCCTCGTTATCGTTACCCATTCGGGCGAGATAGCCGAACGCATGTCACGGGTACTGGAACTCGAGGGGGGGATATTGCGTGAGGTGATTACCCCGGATGGTGTCCGGGGTGCCGGTTAACGGTTGTTGATGTGCCGGCGGCGATAGCGCGCCGCAACAATTAGCCGCCAGGTAACGCTGACGGACAAGTATCCTATCGAAGCGACAATCGTCGCAGAAATAAAACAGCCGAGCAGCAGGGGTTTCCAGATCGCGATAAAACCGGTCGTGACCCATTCCCATGACAAATCGATCGTAAAGTTGGCGGGTGGAATATCCAGGATCAGTCGGCCGAGATTGTATTCCCAATAGAATATGGGCCCCATCGTCAGGGGATTGGTGATTAACGGGGTGACGGCGACGATCGGCATATTAACCCTGAGCAACAAGCCGGCAAGTATCGCAATAATGGTCTGACCGGGCAGCGGTAACAGGCCGATGAACAAGCCGACCCATATTGCGCCAGCGACACTTCTGCGACTCACGGACAGAAATGTCGGGTGAGTGAATAACATTTCAAAACGGCGCAGGTACCACGGTCTTTCTTTCCCTAGATAACCGCTGGAAACACGTCTGAAAAATCGTCTGGGCATTACCTAATATTCGTCAAGTTTAGTCGCTATGGAGTGGCATGGCCGGTGTGGCGAATGCCATTTAAAACAAAATCGCATGGGCTTGATTATCCAGTTTCTACGGCAAAGCGAAATATGGTTGCGCTAACTTTTCTGACATCGGCAGCTATTTTTTTACTCTGTTTTTGTGTTCCAACGAGCCTGTTTGCGGTTTTTCCCGAAATATTGTCGCTGGGCGTACTGCTGGCAGGGTTTTATGCGGGGCTTCGTGGCGTAGCCGTGTTGCTGCCGGTTTGCTTGGCAATATTGACCGCGGCCTGGATTTTAGAGGCGCGCCTGGCTCCGCAACTGCAGGGTCGTGATCTCAGGTTAAGCGGTGAAGTCTGTGATATTCCGGTACTTGAGGGTGGAGTGCAGCGCTTTCTGCTGGTCATCGACAGCGCACAGCGCGGCCCGGGTATCCCCGAGCGGGTTTTAATCAGTTGGTATCAGTCCAAAACACTCGTAAGTGCCGGTGAGCGCTGGCAACTGACGCTCAGGCTCAAGCGCCCGCGAGGCACCAGCAATCCGGCTGGTTTTGATTTCGAGCGCTGGGCATTTATGCGCGCCATAGGCGCCAGCGGATATGTACGTCAATCAGTGGCCAACCGGCGTTTGTCGTCGGCGGGTGGGGGCTGCGTCCTGGCTGCCTTTCGCCAGCAGGTTGCAGTTGACCTGGCGGCGGCACTGCCGAAGGCTGCGGCGCTTGGGCATCTGCTGGCGCTCGCTGTCGGCGTTCGCAACCTGCTTGATGATAACGATTGGCTGGTTTTACGCCGCACCGGTAGCGCACATCTGATGGCAATTTCCGGTTTGCATATTGGTCTCGCGGCCGGTTTTGCCTTCTTTTTATGCCGTCAGCTGGGTCGCTGCTTACTGCTCGCCCATATTGACTGCCGGCCACTGGTGATTGCCCGCGCTGGTGCATTGACGGGTGCGTTACTCTATAGCGCACTGGCCGGGTTTGCCGTACCGACGGTCAGGGCTTTGGTGATGACTGCAGCCGTGATCCTGTTAACCGGTCTGCGGCGTTCGCTTCCGCCCTCGGCCATCCTGGCTACCGCGTTGTATGTCATCCTGTGGATCGAACCCTTCGCCATGCTGGCACCGGGCTTCTGGTTGTCATTTGGTGCGGTTTTCGTGCTGCTGATGTCCGGGTTCGGCGGGTTGTATTTTGTGGCTGAGTCGGGCACGCGCACAGAGCGGGCGTGGAGCCGGTTCCGGCAACTATTGCGGGCTCAATTGTGTATCAGTGTGGGTCTGCTGCCCGCCAGCGCAGTATTTTTTGGCCAGGTTTCCCTGGTTGCCCCGCTGGTTAACCTGATCATAGTGCCGTTGTTTGCCGTATCGATCGTGCCGTTACTAATTATCGGTGTCATTGCTTTGAACCCGTTGCCGGCCCTGGCCAGTGCGGTGCTCGGGATGGCCGACTTTATCCTGGGCAACCTGCTTTCAGTGCTGGCCGGTCTGAATCGCTGTGCCCTGATACCGGTAGCGGTAGATCTGCCGGGCGTATCCGGGTTGGTGGGCGGAATTTGCATCCTCATTGCGGCGGTACTGATCTGGCCGCGGCCGCTCCCGGTCAGAACGCGTGTGGTCATACTGTTATTCGTGTTGCTGTCTGTAGCTGTCACACGCAGCGAACTACCGGCGTTACGTGTCATCGTCATGGATGTAGGCCAGGGAATGGCTATCCTGGTACAAACCCCCGGTTACAACCTGTTGTTTGATACCGGTCCGCGCTATCGCCACGGTGATGCGGGGCGCAGCATTGTGATTCCTTTACTGCGCCACTACGGTGTCATGCAACTTGACCATCTGATTGTTTCGCATGCTGATGCCGATCATGCCGGCGGCGCCCGCAGTGTACTTGGCAGTTATCCGGGCACTGAATTGCTGGCGCCTGAATTACTCGAGGTGCCGGCGGAGCGGTTTCAGCGGTGCCGTACGGGACAGCATTGGCAGCGCGATGGAGTTAATTTTAGGATTTTGCATCCGGGACCGGAAGCAGCTTCCGGCCTGTGGTCGGAGAATGACGCGTCATGTGTGCTACTCGTGCAGTCTGAGCAGTTCGGTTTGTTGTTTCCGGGAGATATCGAACGGCGTGCCGAATCCCGGCTGGTCGCCGGCGGTGCATTGCCGGCAGTCGACCTGGTTATCGCACCTCATCACGGCAGTCGTACCTCTTCGACACCGGCCTTGGTGGCGACAACCCGGCCCGAGTTTGTCGTTTTTTCGGCCGGGCATCGGAATCGGTGGCATTTTCCGGCATTGGAAGTGCGCAAACGCTGGTCTGCAGGGGGTGCCTGTATGCTGAGTACCGGTGATTCAGGGGCTCTTGTTTTCGCGGCGCATGGTGACGGTCCACTACAATTGGTGGAGCGTTACCGCGTTGATCAGGCTCGAATCTGGACCGAGGCAGGATCTGCACTGCCGCCGGAGCGCCGTTGTCGGGTGCCGGGCGCTACAAATTAGTGTGTTGCCCGGTTATAGTGCGCCCATTGGATTGTGAGTGTGTTGTAGATGTTTGAGATCGTAAAGTCCGGCGGCTGGCTGATGTTACCCATCATCATCTGTTCGGTCATTGCAGCGGCAATCATCATTGAGAGGCTCTGGGCGCTGCAACCGCGACGGGTGTTGCCAAAGAACCTGTCTCGTCAGGTCTGGGAGTGGGTTAGCAAGAACCAGCTTAATCACTCGCATATCGAGTCGTTGCACCAGGGCTCACCGCTTGGTGAAATTCTTGCCGCAGGGCTTGTTAATCGGCATCGGCAGCGCGAAATCCTGAAAGAAAGCATCGAAGATGCCGGCCGTCAGGTTGTTCACGACCTGGAGCGATTTCTGAATTCACTTGGTACCATTGCAGCAATTTCACCGTTATTGGGTTTGTTGGGTACCGTTATCGGCATGGTTAAGGTGTTTGCCGCCATTACGACTCATGGGGTCGGTGATCCGGCCGTACTGGCCGGAGGGATTTCCGAGGCGTTGATCACCACGGCAGCGGGCCTGACGGTGGCGATTCCGTCGTTGATCGGCTATCGCTATCTGAATGGTAAAGTCGATGCCCTGGCCGTGCAGATGGAAAAGGAAGCTATCACGATGATTGAGGCATTGCTGCGCAAACAGTATATGGACACGTTGGGAGACGGCGATGAAACTCCGGTCAGGAACACGGCTTGAGCCGGAAATCAACCTGACGTCGCTGATTGACGTTGTATTGTTATTGCTGGTTTTCTTTATGGTTACGACAAGTTTTGTGCGTGAATCGAAATTAACGATACGCTTGCCTGAAGTCAATGATTCGGGCGGGCCGGTCAACCAGGCTCCGGTCCTTGAGATCACGGTATCAGCGAGCGGGCGTTACCTTGTCAATAAACGTGCCTTGATTGACAGTCGTGCCGAAACGCTGAGGGCGGCCATTATTAAATTGTTTCCTGACCTTGATGTTGAGAGTGTCACGATTACGGCGGATGCACAGGCAAGTCATCAATCCGTTGTGACCGCAATGGATGTGGCGGGCAAGCTCGGCCTGGTAAATGTAAATATCGCAACCGTTTCCACGACGGATAAAATTCAATAGCCTGCAATATGCCGACTTTATCGACAGGCCTGACTCCTGCCGTCGTATACCGACGGTTGCTGAATATTTGTAAGCCATATTGGAAGATATTCGTCGTTGCGGCAATCGCAATGGTGTTCTATGCCATTACGGATACAGGTTTTGCGTTTTTAATAAAAAACCTGATGCAGTATCTCGATCCGGAAGGCCTTAGCGATCAGGAGTTATTAATCCGGCGGTTTCTTCCGCTCGCAATCCTTGGTTTATTTGTTGTTCGTGGCCTGGTGGCATTTCTTTCGGCTTATTGTCTCGGTTGGATCGGACGCAATGTCATCAAGGTTTTACGCGGCCAGGCTTTCGAAAAATTTCTGGGTTTGCCGACCAGCTTTTTCGATTCTGTTTCGGCCGGAGAGATGTTGTCGCGCCTGACTTATAACGTAGAGCAGGTCGCTGAGGCCACATCGAATGTTGTTACGGTACTGATTCGCGATACGTTGACGATCATATGCCTGTTGGCTTACATGACATACCTGAGTCCGTCTCTTACCGGAATTCTGTTGGTAACCGGACCGTTGATGGCGTTAGTTATTTCCATTCTGAGTAAGATTTTTCGGCGCTACAGCGCGCGGATTCAGAGTTCCGTCGGAGATGTCGCGAGGATTACCGAGGAAGCCTTGCAAAGCCACCGCATCGTGAAGATGTTTGCCGGGCAAAAATATGAAAGTGAGCGTTTCGCTGTAGTCAATAAAAAGAATATGCGCCTGAATATGCGTCTGATCGCCTCACGCGCCGCTGGCGATGGGGTGACAAATCTTGTTATTGCAATCGGTGTTGCCAGCGTAATCTACTTCGTCATGTTTGAGAGTTTTCGTCCGCAAGCCGCGGAACTGGCCGGTTTCATCACTGCGATGGTCTTCCTGCTGCGACCGATACGCCAGATTACCAACATCAATGTGTCGATACAAAAGGGCATTGCAGCCGGGGCCAGTATCTTCGAACTGCTGGATGAGCCCGGAGAACCGGATGTCGGCACATGCACGGTCGAGCGTTCATCCGGGCACATTGAGTTTAAAGCGGTTGGGTTTACCTATAACGAACAAAAGGGGTCTGTTCTCAGGGATATTTCACTCAAGGTTGAGAGCGGTGAAATGTTGGCAATTGTCGGTCGCTCCGGTAGTGGCAAGTCAACGCTGGTTAGCCTGGTGCCGCGTTTCTATGATCCGGCATCCGGGCAGATCTTGCTTGATGGCCGGCCGTTACAGGAATACCGGTTGACAAATTTGCGTGATCAGATAAGCCTGGTTAGCCAGGAGGTCGTACTGTTCAATGATACGATTGCCAATAACATTGCTTATGGCAGCCTGAGAGGTTCGTCTCATGAACAGATCATGCAGGCAGCACAGGCCGCTCATGTGGACGAGTTTGCCGATAAAATGCCGGACGGGCTTGCTACCCAGGTAGGCGATCGTGGTGTCTTGCTGTCAGGAGGGCAGCGCCAACGTATTGCGATCGCCAGGGCGTTACTCAAGAATGCACCAATCTTGATTCTTGATGAGGCGACATCAGCGCTGGATACCGCATCCGAGAGACATATTCAGCAAGCGGTGGAGCAACTGGTTCTGGACCGTACGACATTTGTAATCGCACATAGACTGTCGACAGTTGAGGGGGCAGATCGGATTATCGTCATGTCAGCAGGACGTATTGTGGAAGTTGGCAATCATGCCGAGTTGTTAAGTCAGGGTGGCGAGTACGCACAGTTGGCCCGCATGCAGTTCAAAGATGAGGTCACCAGTTAGTATTAACAGTCGTATCGAACGGGGTGTCGAAAGGCTTTGGTACGGCACTTCCCGGTTCACCGTGTTGCTGTTGCCGTTCGCCTGGGTCTATCGGCTGATCGTTTTTGCCCGGCGCGCCGCATACCGGGTGGGTGGTTTGCGCAGCACCCGATGTTCCGTGCCGGTTATTGTGGTCGGCAATATAACGGTTGGCGGCTCCGGCAAGACGCCACTCGTAGCCTGGCTGGTTCGTTACCTGGCCGAAGCAGGCATGCGCCCCGGTATTGTGAGTCGTGGTTATCGGGGTAGCGCCGGTCGCAACCCGGTGATCGTCACTACCGACAGTAATGTCGGCATGGTTGGCGATGAACCATTGTTGCTTGCGCGGCGCACCGGCGCACCCGTATGTGTCAGTGCTGATCGGGTTGCAGCCGTTCAGCACCTGTTGAATGAGAGCGATGTTAATGTAGTCGTTGCCGACGATGGATTGCAGCATTATCGCCTGCAACGTGATCTTGAGTTCATCGTTATCGATGGGCAACGGGTTTTCGGCAATGGCTGGATGTTGCCGGCGGGTCCATTACGAGAGTCGACGGCCAGGCTGGCTGAAGCAGACCTCGTGTTCAGCAATGGTCAGGCGGAGGGTGTGCAGAGTTTTGTTTTTGAACTGTTACCCGGCCGGGCACATGCATTAACAGGCGCAAGAGAGCGTGATCTCGGGCAATTCAGTGGTGAATGTGTATGGGCGGTTGCCGGTATCGGCAACCCGGAACGATTCTATGAGTTACTCAGGTCATATGGTATTGATATCGAGCCGGTTGCAGTTGGCGATCACGGTATCATTGATCTTGAGCGGTTGATTGCCCGGCATGACCGGCCGATTCTGATGACCGAGAAAGATGCAGTAAAATATTCTGCAGTATCAGTTACGGATGCGTGGTGGGTGCCGGTCGAGGCGAACCTGTCGTCTGCAGCGGAGGCAGCCGTGGGTGAGCGAATCAGGACAATGGAGGCGGCGGTATTGAAACCAAGCTGTGCAGAATCTGAATGACGGCCGGTGGATTCAGAGTTGTTATTCCGGCGCGCTATGCGTCGACGCGATTTCCCGGAAAAGCGCTGGCAATCCTGGGCGGTAAGCCGATGATTCGTCACGTTTACGATCAGGCATGTGCCAGTGGTGCGTTACAGGTCGTGATTGCGACAGATGATTCGCGCATTGCCAGTGTGGCGGATGGATTCGGTGCTGAGATTGCCATGACCAGCGTCGATCACGAATCGGGTAGCGACAGGATTGCCGAGGTTGCACGTGACCGGGGATGGGATCATGACGATATTGTCGTCAATGTGCAGGGCGATGCGCCACTGATTTCCGCTGCAAGTATCGATCTCGTTGCAGCGTTACTCAGCGCTCATGATTCCGCATCATTGGCAACCCTGTGTGCAGCGCTGGATGATCCGGATGATATCCATGATCCGAATATCGTCAAGGTAGTGTTTGACCGGGCTGGCCGGGCTCTGTATTTCAGCCGTTCACCAATACCGGCTGTTGCCCATACCGGCAAGCCGCCGAACTGTTTCTGGTGGCATATCGGAATTTATGCTTATCGCGTTTCTGCCTTACTGGAGTTGGCGCAAACGCCGAGTTGTGAACTGGAGCGCGCGGAAAAGCTGGAACAATTGCGGGCGCTGCATACTGGTATGGAAATTCGAATCAGTGTTGCAACAGCGTTGCCGGGTCCCGATATCAATACACCGGAAGATCTTGAAGCAGCCGAGCGGTTCATTGCGAAAGGGCGGCCTGCATGAAAATTTTATTTGTTTGCATGGGCAATATCTGTCGTTCACCGCTGGCGGAAGGACATTTTCGGCAATTGTTGACCGAGCGGGCAGGTCACCTGGGCATCAGTGTCGATTCGGCTGGTACCTATGGCTATCACGTTGGTTCACCTCCCGATGTGCGGGCTCAGGAGGCAGCAAGGCGCCGCGGTATCGACATTTCAATGCTGGCGGCCCGTAGCGTCATTGAGTCTGATTTCGCCCACTTTGACTACATTCTTGCCATGGATCAGGATAATTTGACTGATCTGCTGGAACAAGCTGATCCGGTTTACCATGACAGGATTCGCCTGTTTCTGGATTATTCGCCGGACCATGCCGGGACGGATGTGCCGGATCCGTATTACGGTGGCAAGACCGGTTTCGAACGGGTGCTGGATCTGATCGAAATCGCGGCCGCTGGTCTGCTTGCCGAACTTGAGCAGGCCATGACGGGGAAGCCTGACCCGCGTTAGCGGTCACGCCTCCCGTTTCCCTTGCCACTGCCGGATGACCACACGGTGTAGGTGGCTGATGAGGTGGGTTTGGGGGCATTTTCCCATGGCAGTTTGCGCTCGCTGCCTGGGTTTGATTGTGCAGCTTCTGCTGGTGATTTTGCGGCAGCGGGTTGGTCAGCTGATTGCTTTGCTGACGGATAAGTCTGCGTCTCTGTTGCCACCTTTTGTTCAGCCTTTGACGGTCTGGATTGGGTGGATTGCTGATCTGCTTTGGGTGACGCTGCAGCAGGTGTCGGTGGCGAGGATGGCTGTACCGCAGGCGGTTGCTGATTAGCAGCAGGTGGGGCCGCATCCGCTGCTTGCTTGCTGGTTTCAGGTACTGGCTGAACCTTGTGCTGATCGTCTTTGGGCGGGTTTGATTTCGCTGCGCCCTGCTGTGTAGCTGAATTTTGCGCCATGGCATCCTTCTGCTCACGCCCGGTATTAGCGCCCGAACGCCGCCGTCGCCGTCGGTTTCTCGATTTGCCGCTCTTGGCCTGATGTTCCTGTTTTTTATCGTTGGGTTTGGGTTTCTCAGCAGCACTTTGCTGAGTATTATTGTTGGTGTTTTCTTCATCACGATTGCGGTTTTTATTATTGTTGCGGGATTTTGAATCACGTCCTTGCTGGCTGCGGCCCCCGCCTTGTTTGTTGCGGCTACGTGAGCGGTTGTCACGGTGTCGGCCTGTGTTACCGCGATTGCCTCTGCGGTTGTCCTGGGACCTGGTTCGTGACGACGAGCCTGATGTCTTTTTCTGAGCTGGTTTCTGTCCGGAGCCGAACAGGGCAGCCCAGAGCCGTACGAACAGACCCGGGCGTTGCGCAGATGTTTTTTGCCGTGCTGCCGGTTTTGGCGGTGGCGAATCCGGGCCGGTGGTCTTGATGGCGGGTATTTCGACCTTGGCTTCGGTTAACTCACCGGGTAGCGATTCAGGGACAACTTCCTCATGGCTGGTGAGCTGGTAGCTGGCGCCGGTGTTCTCCCGCAGTTCGGTCTGGTCTTTGCGGACCCGCCGAAGCGAATAATTAGGTGTTTCAAATTCGGAATTCGCTATAAGAATGACCTGAATATTTTCACGATCTTCAATCTTGCGAATCCAGTCGCGTTTCTCGTTCAACAGGTAGGTTGCAACACTAACCGGTAACTGGGCGATGACATTTGCGGTCTGGTCTTTGCGTGCTTCCTCACCAACCAGGCGCAGAATCGACAGCGACAGTGATTCGATGCTGCGAATATTGCCGATGCCGTTGCAACGCGGACAAACCTGGTGCGCCGATTCGCCCAATGACGGGCGTAAGCGCTGGCGCGACATTTCCAGCAGGCCAAAGCGGGAAATACGTCCGAGCTGTACGCGCGCCCGGTCAGACCGGACAGCGTTACGCAGCCGGTTTTCGACATCGCGCTGGTTGCGGGTCGGGCCCATATCGATAAAGTCGATGACGATCAGGCCGCCTAGATCACGTAGCTTGAATTGACGGGCAATTTCGTCGGCGGCTTCAAGATTTGTTGCCAGTGCCGTGGCTTCAATGTCACTGCCTTTTGTGGCGCGTGCCGAATTGATGTCGATCGCTACCAGCGCTTCGGTATGGTCGATGACGATGCTGCCGCCCGACGGCAGGTTTACGGAATGCGTAAATGCCGATTCGATCTGGCTCTCGATCTGGTAGCGGGTGAACAGTGGCGATGGATCTGCGTACAGCTTGAGTTTGTGCTGGTTATGAGGCATTGCATGCGCCATGAAGTCGCGAGCTTCAGCGAAAGTTTTATCGCTGTCGATCAGGATTTCACCAATGTCCGCATTCAGGTGGTCACGAATGGCACGGATGATGGCGTTGCTGTCCTGAAAGATCAGGGCCGGACCTGGCGTCGAATCGACGGCAGTAATAATAGATTCCCAGATTCCCTTCAGGTAGTCGAGATCCCAGGTTAATTCTTCATTGGATCGGCCGACTCCGGCGGTACGGATGATGACGCCCATGCCGTTCGGGATATTCAGTTCCTGCAGGGCGTCACGGATCTCATCACGATCATCGCCGGTGATACGCCGGGATACGCCACCTGCACGCGGGTTGTTCGGCATCAGGACGATAAATCGGCCGGCGAGGCTGATAAATGTCGTCAGTGCAGCGCCCTTATTGCCGCGCTCTTCTTTTTCAATCTGCACGAGCACGTCCTGACCTTCCTTCAGAACCTCGCGGATATTGATGCGAGAGCCGGAATCCGGTTCGCTGGAAAAATAGATCTTGGAGATTTCCTTAAGTGGCAGGAATCCGTGTCGTTCTGCGCCGTAGTTGACAAAGGCGGCATCGAGACTGGGCTCGACCCGGGTGATTTTGCCTTTGTAAATATTGGCTTTTTTCTGTGCCCTGGATGAGAGTTCGATATCCAGATCGATGAGTTTCTGACCATCGACCATGGCCACGCGCAACTCTTCTTCCTGAGTTGCATTGATTAGCATTCTTTTCATAAGCCCCGGTACTCAATATGTTGCGGGGCACCCGGCAAGGCATGATTCAGGGATTACGCCAGATGGCGAAATACGCAAACCTTACAAACCTGCCACTGTGGCGGTCGGTCCTGAGGTCATTTCCTGATTGTTTCTTTCCAAGAGAACAACTCTATACAGTTAATGTAACTCTCGAATTTCCTTGCATAACGGAGAAAGATAAACTCTCAATCCGTTGAACAGATACCCGGTTTCTGGTCTGCCCGGC
Source organism: Chromatiales bacterium (assembly GCA_002729875.1). GTDB lineage: Bacteria > Pseudomonadota > Gammaproteobacteria > Steroidobacterales > SMWD01. Next base: position 22,095 of record PBZD01000072.1, read on the forward strand.
AGACCTTAACTTAGGCGAACGCAATATATATTGCGTTCACAATGAATTTGTCTTGACCACATTTTTGGTCGCAAACACACAATATAGTGCATCAGCGTTAATATAACAGTGCACGGGCAGCGCATCAATCAGAGATTCAAAGGGTAAAACCGCTGTTGCCAGCTGAAATTATGGAAAAAAACACCCCCAAACAAGCCGCGCAGATGGTTACGGTTGAACAGGATGAGGCCGAGCGTCGTCTTGATAATTTCCTGCTGTCCCGGCTCAAGGGCGTACCCAGATCACGAATTTACAAAATGATCCGTTCCGGTGAGGTGCGGGTTAATAAGGGTCGGGCTAAACCGGACCGGCGACTGTGCTGCGGCGACCGGGTACGGATACCGCCGGTCAGGATCGGTATTGTTGAACCAGTGCGCCGGGGAGGGCGGGATTCTGCACGCTGGCTGGAAGATCGGATTCTCTACGAAGACCGGGATCTGCTGGTACTCGATAAACCTTCCGGGCTGGCGGTACATGGAGGCAGCGGGGTTGCTTTCGGTGCCATCGAGTTGTTGCGCATGCTGCGCGGCGAGCATGACCGGCTGGAACTCGTTCACCGGCTTGATCGTGATACGAGTGGCTGCCTGCTGGTAGCCAAACGGCGGCCCGCGCTCCGGCATCTGCATGAACTGTTTCGTAATGGTGAGGTGCAAAAGTGCTATACCGCGTTGCTGCTCGGCAACTGGAAAGGCGGTAACCTGATCGTTGACGAGCCGCTGTTAACCACTCAGCGGCGTAATGGTGAGCGCCATGTCAAAGTATCCGCACAAGGCAAGCGGGCACGTACCCGGTTTGTTCCGCAACAGTCATATGCCGGTGCGCAATTGACCAGCATCGAACTTGAGACAGGGCGGACCCACCAGATCCGGGTACATGCAGCCCATCTTGGTCATCCCGTAGCAGGAGATCGACGTTACGGTGCGGATAAAGACCGGGTGGTTGATGAGTCGGGTCTGCAGCGGCTGTTCCTGCATGCCGCAACGCTGGTATTTGAGAGTCCCAGGGGTGATCGGGTTATTCGCGCTGAAAGCCCGCTAGACGAGCATCTGGCGGCGGTGCTGGAAAAAATGGATCAGGATTAAATAGTGGCAGCGCACTCGACCGGTTAAATGACGCCGTGTTTGCGCAATTGGCCGGCGAGCCAGATCAGTGGCAGGCCCTGCAGACCGGTCGGGTCTTGTGATTCGATGCTGTCGAACAGAATGACACCGCGGGATTCAACTTTGAAGCTGCCGGCGCAGTCGTATGGCTGGTCGAATTGCAGATAACTTTCGATCTCGGCGGTGCTGAGGTCACGAAAGCGGACAATGGTTTTATCGAGATGAGACTCATAGTGGTCATAATCAGGCCAGATCAGTGCCACGGCAGTATAAAAAATGACCTCCTGACCCGAACAGCGTTGCAACTGATGGATCGCCCGTTCATGAGAACCCGGCTTGTGGAGGATCTCAGTGCCACATGCCGGGACCTGGTCGCTGCCGATAATAGCGTTACCGGGGCGGTCAGCCCGGCAGGCCTGTGCCTTGGTCTCCGCGAGGCGTACGGCCATCTCGGCAGGAGATTCGCCAGTCAGCCGGGCCTCGTCAACTTGCGGTGACAGGCTCTCGAAATCTGCTAATAGTCGTCCCAGAAGCTGGCGCCGATATACGGAACTTGAAGCCAGTACAACCGATGTGGACGATATTGCCATGATTTGCAACCTACAGGATTTTGACACGCTCAGCCACCAAACTTAGAATTGATCGCTTATGCTCAGTGAATGTGTCGATTCTGCCCGATTAGCCGAGCTGGCGAGAAACGGAACCGGTCAGGGGTTTAGCCTGTCGGTAAAGAATTTGGCCAGATTGTCAGCCTGTCTTTACCAGGTCGATGAAGATGAATCCGGTGCCCGGCAGGACAGTTCAGAGCTGGCTGTAGAGATGAAATTTGATGTCGGCCCCGAAGGTTTTCCACGGCTGACGATGGCGATAACGGGATGTTTGAGCCTGCCATGCCAACGGTGTCTTGAACTCGTAGCGTGGCCGGTGCAAATCGAGACCCGTTTATCCATACTGGACAATGATGAGCAGACGCAGTTAATCGCCAGTCCGTTTGACAGCATTTTGGTAAATGCAGACGGACTGGATATCGAAACTGTTATAGAGGATGAGATTTTGGCCGCATTGCCAATGGCGCTGGCGCATCGGAATGGCTCGGGATGCAGGCAGGCAGGCGGAGAAGAAAGTGATTCGGCAAAACAGACAGAGCTGATGCAAAAGCCGTTTGCAAACCTGGCCAATTTGGTAGGTGGCCGGAAAAGTGACGTCGATGATTAAGGTTTTGAGAGGAAATTTATTATGGCAGTACAAAAAAGCAGGGTGACACCCCGACGGCGTGGCAACCGGCGTTCACACGATAGCCTGAAAAAACCGACTTTATCGGTTGACCCAACGACCGGAGAGTCACATTTGCGCCACCACGTAAGTCCTGACGGTTTTTATCGTGGGCGCAAGGTCATTGAAACCCCGGAAGAAGATATTGACTAGTTGGTCCGGATAGCCTGCAATCAGGCTGACTCCGTTCATCTTTGGGGGCGGTTTGACTCATTCACACGATCCATGTCCCGGTTCGGCGTATGCCGGCCGGATTGTTCATGTGCATGCAAACTCTGGTGCACAGGGTTGATTTGCGGGGATAATATCGACAGGGTGCTCACAGCACGTTGAGGAATCATGGTAGGAGGAAAGGTGGTTGATCCTGTAACTATTGCCATTGATGCGATGAGCGGGGATGTCGGTGTTGATGTGACAGTGCCAGCAGGTTTGACGATGTTGCGGGCAAACAATGCACTGCGCCTGGTATTGGTCGGCAAGCAGGAATTGATCGAGCCTTACCTGGACAAGTCCGGTGTTTTGAGTGAGCGCGTTGTGGTTCATGATGCACGTGAAGTGGTCGAGATGGATGATCGTCCGGCGGACGCGATGCGCAAAAAGAAAGATTCATCGATGCGTATTGCGATTAACCTTGTCGCTGAAGGTGCCGCTAGCGCCTGTGTTAGCGCTGGTAATACAGGCGCACTGATGGCAACCGGCCGATTTGTGCTAAAGACAGTTCCCGGTATCGATCGGCCCGCAATCATGGCCGGCCTCCCAACCCGGTTTGGCCGCATTCACATGCTTGATCTTGGCGCCAATTCCGGTTGTACGGCCGAACAGTTGTTCCAGTTTGGCATCATGGGTTCGGTCGTCGTGCAGGATATCGAAGGAATTGACCGACCCGGTGTAGGCTTGCTGAATATCGGTGCGGAAGCGATCAAGGGCAATGATACAGTTCGCGAGGCAGCGACAATGCTTGCCGACAGTGATTTGAATTACGTTGGTTTTATTGAGGGAGATGCAATCAGCGAACTTAAAGCCGATGTCGTCGTCTGCGATGGTTTTAACGGCAATGTTGCACTGAAGGCAATGGAAGGCACGGCACATCTGGTGCGTCATTTTCTGATTGAGGAATTCAAATCCAGTCTGTATGGCCGGTTGGCCGGCCTGGTTGCGCGACCGGTGTTGCGTTCATTGGCAAAACGTGTGGATCCGCGTCGATACAATGGCGCCAGTTTGGTCGGTTTAAACGGTATCGTGATTAAAAGTCACGGCGGTGCCGATGCGCTCGCATTTCAACAGGCAATCCGGGTAGCCATGCTTGAAGTTAATAAAGATGTTCCGGAGCAGATACGTTCTTTAATGGAGGAGCAGGGTCACTGACTCGATCCGCACACATATGACGAAAATGTTTTCTCGTATCAGTGGGACCGGTCGCTGTTTACCCGAGCGCATCCTGACCAATGATGATCTTGCGCAAATGGTCGATACAAGCGATGAATGGATTCGTGCCCGCACCGGTGTTGAGCGTCGACATATTGCCGCAGATGACCAGACGACTACTGATCTGGCAGAAGGTGCGGCCCGTCAGGCCCTCGAGGCTGCCGGTGTTGCGCCAGGTGATATTGACTTCCTGGTTGTCGGCACGACGACTCCGGATGTGGTGTTTCCAAATGTCGGCTGCCTGGTGCAGGAAAGACTGGGTATCGGCGGGTTTGCCGCATTTAGTCTTGAGGCGGCCTGCAGCGGTTTTATTTATGCCCTGAGCGTTGCCGACCAGTTTGTTTCCAGCGGCAAGGCTCGCCGGGCGTTGGTTATTGGTGCTGAAACACTGTCACGTATGGTTGACTGGAATGATCGTTCGACGTGCGTAATTTTTGGTGATGGTGCAGGCGCCGTCGTGCTCGAACCGTCCGACGAGCAGGGCATAATTTCGACACATCTTCGTGCTGATGGTCAATATAAAGATCTGCTGTATCACCCGTATGGCACATCCAAGAAACAGCGAGCAGATGACGATGAGAAACCGTTTCTGCATATGAAAGGTAACGAGGTTTTCAAGGTCGCGGTCAGGCGGCTTGAGAGTATTGTCGATGAGACGATGGCGGCCAATAATCTTGAACACGGCTCAATTGACTGGCTGATTCCGCACCAGGCTAATCTGCGCATTATTCAGTTGACGGCCAAGCGCCTCGGCATGTCGATGGAGAAGGTCATCATGACCTTGCAGGATCATGGTAATACCTCGGCGGCTTCGGTGCCGATGGCGCTGGACGTTGCCGTGCGGGATGGCCGGGTTAACCGGGGTGATTTGCTATTGCTCGAGGCATTCGGTGGTGGGTTTACCTGGGGTTCCGCACTCATCCGTTACTGAGGATCGAATAACTGCCGGGGTTGTCTGGGTTTGGTTTATGATGGCAGCAGATACCAGGTGCGAGCATCACTTTATTAATCGACAGTAAGGCAACCTCAGTCGGACGGGCGCGCAACATCGGATTGTTGTCTGGACCGCTGGTCGCGCTCCTGATGTTCTGGTGGTTGCCGGAACAATACATAAATGATGCCGGTCAGCAGGTTGTCCTGTCGACTGCGGCGCGGATTGCTGCTGCGGTCGCTATCTGGATGGCAATTTGGTGGATTACTGAGGCTATTTCCATCTATGCGACAGCATTGTTACCGCTGGTCATATTTCCACTGACCGGTACAACAACGATCAAAGCAGCGACGGCGGCATACGGCCATGAGTTGATCTACCTGTTCCTTGGCGGTTTTATCCTTGCGCTTGCACTCGAGCGGTGTGGGTTACATCAACGTTTTGCCCTGATAGTTCTGCGGGCTGTCGGCGCCCGGCCGACCCGTATTATTGCAGCGTTCATGTTCATTGCTGCATTCATCAGCATGTGGGTCACGAACACGGCAACAACCATCATGTTACTGCCGGTGGCACTGAGCATTACCAAACTGCTGGAGGGTAGCGGAACTGCTGCTGCGGACCATGGTGGCGATCCGGCTGCGCGGAATTTTCCGATTTGTCTGTTGCTTGCGATCGCGTATGCGGCAACGGTGGGTGGGATTGGTACGATTATAGGTACTGCGCCAAATGTATTTCTGGTTTCCTATATTCGTGCCCAGTTGGATTATGAAATCAGTTTTGCGCTATGGATGCAGTTTGGTGTGCCGTTAATCGTGGTTTTTCTACCGATAGTCTGGTGGTTGTTGAGCAGGGTTATCTATCGTGTGTCGAATCGGCCGATTGACGGTGTAGCGGCATTGCTTGATCGCTTGCATGCCGAGCTAGGTCCCATGAGTCGTGCCGAGAAGCTGACCCTGTTGGTTTTTCTGCTGACTGCCGGGGCCTGGGTTACCCGCCCGTTACTCAGCAAAATTACGCTTGGCGGCGTGACACCATTGGCCGGTTTGACCGACTCGGGCATTGCTATCATGTCTGCGCTGACCCTGTTTGTTACGCCTGTGCACCTGGCGCGACGTGAATTTCTGATGGACTGGCAGACGGCGGTCAAGTTGCCATGGGGATTGTTGATTCTGTTTGGCGGTGGGTTGAGCCTGGCGGCAATGCTGGATCAATCCGGTTTTAGTGCTTTCCTGGGCAGTCAGGCAACAATCCTGTCGGCGTTGCCGATAGTGCTGATGGTAGCTTTGGTGACGGCCATGACGATATTTCTGACCGAGTTGACGAGCAATACGGCCACCACGGCGACCCTGATCCCGGTGTTGTATGCGGTCGCGATCGGGCTCGGCATCAACCCGATCCTGTTGATCATCCCGGCCGGTATTGCGGCCAGTTGCGCATTCATGTTGCCGGTTGCAACGCCGCCCAACGCCATTGTGTTCGGTTCGGGTCAGATATCTATCCCGCAAATGAGCAGAGCAGGGTTTTGGCTTAATCTTGTCGCTATACTATTGATTCCGTTCATGGCCTGGATGGTAATCATGCCCGTACTCGGAGTATCTTTTTGATTGTTGCCGCCACAATCTGGCGCTTGGTGTCTGGCACCATCTTCTTGTCATTAATTACTGCAAACCTGGTGGCAGCGACCGGGCTTAGCCCGAATAAAGGCGATGATTTGATTGGTTCGCCCGGACACGTCACCGCTGTCTATGCCGACACACTGATCGATATTGCGCGCGTCCATAAACTCGGATATGAGGAAATTCGCCTTGCGAACCCGGGTGTAGATGCCTGGTTGCCTGGTGAAGGAACCGACATACGACTGCCGACACAGTTCATATTGCCGAATGCCGGGCGAACCGGCATTGTGCTGAATATTGCCGAGTATCGAATGTACTACTATTTCGAAATCAATGGCGACAAGCAGGTCAGGACTTTTCCAATCAGCATCGGTCGTATGGATTGGGAAACGCCACTAGGTCATGCTTCGATCGTCAAGAAGCTGAAAAATCCGAGTTGGTATCCACCACAGTCGATACGCGATGAGTGGGCTGCCGACGGCCGCAAACTGGAGGCGTACGTACCGCCGGGAGCAAATAATCCGCTCGGTAACCATGCGCTGCGCCTGAGTATTCCCGGTTACCTGATTCATGGTACGAACCGTCCGGCCGGTGTCGGCATGCGTGTTACTCATGGTTGTATCAGGATGTTTCCTGAAGATATCAAATGGCTGTTTGCACAAGTGTCCGTGAACACACCGGTACAGATCGTCAACCAGCCGTTCAAAATGGGCTGGTCCGGGGATGACCTGTATCTCGAGGTTCATCCACCGCTTGCAGAGGGTGGTGCCAGCGAAGAGGCTGCTGACGGAGAAATTGTCCCGCAGAGTCGAGATCAGGCAACGGATGCTGCTGACGGCTGGTCGCTGACTGATATCACTGAACTCTATATCCAGATAACCCGCGATCGCTCTGCAATCGTTGACTGGGAACTCGTCGATACAGTATTTGAGAGTCGGCTGGGTATCCCGGTCAGGGTGGGCACCTTTGCCGGGTATCAGCCGCTGGATATGCAGTCTGTACTTACCGATTAACCATCGCCTGCGGGGATGGTTTGGCTGGATTTTGCAACAAACAGGTAAAAAAAGCCGCCGGTAATAAATTACCTGCGGCTTTTTGGGTTGTAGTAATCAGCCGATTACTTGGCCATTCCTTTCTGGAACATCCGGTCTATTTTTTCATTGGTAGCGTCACAGCAGGCCTGACTCTGGTTGGCTGCATTCAGCGCCTGATTAGCCGTACTTTGAGCACCTGAAGACATCTGGCGGGCTTCAGAGGCAGTAGCGCCGGCAGCATCTGCTGCAGACTGCGCGCGCGCAACGTCAGATGACAGCGCATCGACTCGGGCATTCAGTGCATCGACCTGACTTTGCAACCCGGTTGCACAGCCAGTGGTTAATACAACGGCGAGAACGACAGCGCTTACTTTAATCGCAGTCTGAATTTTCATGTTCATAACATCCTCTACTGGAAAACAACAACGTTAAGCTACCGCTCCCAATCAGGTTTCGGTTGCCCTTGGCTACGGATAATGACGCAAACATTGTCAAATCGCAAAGTGTTTTATCGGCCGATTTGCCCCCGCACCAAAGCTGGCAAGACCAGGCAAACCATGATTCCGGGTTCGGGTTGAGTTTGGCAGTTAAACTGTATATAGTCACAGCCTGTTATAATATACAGGTATATACCATGGAAAAGTTAACCGCGCGCCAATCGGAGATCCTTTCTTTTGTGCAGGATTTCATGGATGAGGCGGGCATGCCGCCAACCCGCGCCGAGATAGCGCGGGCACTTGGGTTTCGGTCGGTTAATGCGGCTGAAGAGCATTTGCGCGCTCTGCAACGCAAGGGGGTTGTTGAACTGATTCCGGGCACCTCGCGGGGGATACAACTTAAGGACTTTCTTCGTGAACAGCTGGGTCTGCCCCTGATCGGGCGAGTAGCGGCAGGGCAACCGATCCTGGCCGAGCAACACGTTGAAGGTCATTACCGGATTGATACGTCAATTTTTGATATGCAGCCGCATTTTTTGCTGCGAGTTCAGGGTATGAGCATGCGCGATGCCGGCATTCTGGATGGTGACCTGGTTGCCGTGCATCGGACGCCAGAGGTGCGCAGCGGCCAGATAATTGTTGCCCGACTTGAAGATGAGGTAACGGTTAAACGCTATCGTCAGGAAGGTGCGGTGGTTTGGTTGTTGCCGGAGAACGAACGCTTCGAGCCGATCAGGGTAGATCTCAAGCGTGAGGAGATGGTTATCGAAGGTGTGGTCGTCGGCTTGGTGCGCAACGGTATGCCTGTGCATTAAACCACTCGTCGAAAGGTCGGGAAGGTGTTCCCGATCGTTGCCCGTCATGCTTTGCCGTGGCAGCAAGCCGGTGTTTCGATGAGTGCAAACCTAACGGTTGTTAGTGGTCCTGTTTTGTCAGACCGGAACCTGTCGTTACTGGTTCTATTAGCAGCGGGACAGCACGGGTAACCAGCCAGGCGTTGATCAAGAAGTTAAGGCCTTAGCTGATTGGTCGAATGAAAACTCATCAATTTCTTTGAGTTCACGTGCAGCTCGCCGCTTTTCAAGAATGTCTTCAAGTCGTCTGCGCGGGACTTCCTCTTTATTTTTCGATGATGTGCCACAGTTTGCTTCAAGTTCAGCGATAAGTTCTTCGACATTGATCTCGACCGAAATTTCACCGACATCAGCGGTTGGAATTTTCATTTCATCCATTAATTCATCATCGGCCATTTCATCTTTAGCCGCTTCATTTTCGTCCAGTTCTTCAACATCAACAAGATCGTCATGATTCCCATTCATCTCACAGCTCCTCTGCGGCCGGCGCCAACTTATGTATAACGAAACCTCATGAAAAGCTTATAGGGGGAATGTTTATTGATGGCAATCAATGAGTCCTGAAATCGTGACAGGGTACTCATTTTTTCTTCTATTAAAGTTATTTGACGAGTTGGTTCAGCTCAAAAATAGGCAACAGGATCGCCAGTACGATAACCAGTACCACGATGCCCATACCAACGATCAGAGCGGGCTCGAGTATTGCCAGCAGGGCGGCGATCAGGCCGTCGACGTCGCGTTCCTGGTTTTGAGCGGCGCGGCCAAGCATTGTGTCAAGTTGCCCGCTGGCCTCGCCGCTGGATATCAAATGGATGCAGATCGGCGGGAAGTGACCGCTTTCTGCCAGTGATTTGCCGATCGCCATACCTTCACTGATCCGTGCGGAAGCTTCCTGAACGGCTTCGCGCATTGGCAGGTTGGTGATGACCGCCTCGGAAATCTGTAAAGCATCGAGTACGGGTACCCCACTGCCGGTCAGGATGCTCAGCGTTTGCGTGAAACGCGCTGTATTGATGCCGCGGACCAGGCGTCCAATGACCGGCAAGCGTAACAGGAACCGGTCGCGGCTACGTCGTGGTCCCGGATTTTTGAGTAACCGGTAAGCAATCCAGCTGCAGATAGCGAGTAAGACAACCATCACCAGTCCATAATTACGCAGGAAATCGCTAAGTGTGATGAGAGCAGTCGTCAGTCCGGGAAGTTCCTGATCCGTATTAGTGAAGACCCGCACGACCTTGGGCACTACATAGACCAGCATGAGTGTGACGATGCTGATCGCGAGCACGGTCAGGACAATCGGGTAGATCATCGCATTCATGATTTTCTGGCGCAGTGCCTGTCGACTCTCTGTGTAATCAGCAAGTCGTTCGAGAACTTTGTCCAGATGTCCCGATTGTTCGCCGGCGGCGACAGTTGCCCGGTATAAATCCGGAAATGCGCGCGGGAAATCTGCCAGGCCTTCCGCCAGCGTGTGGCCTTCCATGACTTTGGCGCGCACACCCATGATGATGCTTTTAATGCGGGATAAATCGGATTGTTCGCCGACTGCGGTCAAGGCTTCCTCAAGCGGCATGGATGAGTGGACGAGTGTCGCAATCTGGCGTGTAATCATCGCCAGATCGGCGGCTGTCATGCTGCGCCTGAGTGTGAATGATTGTTGGCGGGTTGACTCTTTCTCAGCGATTTCAGTTACTGACAACGGCAGCAGGTCCTTGTTACGCAACATTTGCCGGACCCGGCGCGGGGTGTCACCTTCGATAACACCTTTGTGTTCTTTGCCGTGCGTGTCTACTGCTGTGTATTCGTAAGCGCCCATCGATTAGAGTCGGTCAGTCCGCCTGCGTCACACGTAATACTTCTTCAAGAGTGGTGGCTCCATCCAGTACCTGGCAAATGCCTGCTTCACGAATGCTCGGGCTTTGGGTGCGGGCATATTGTTCAAGCTGATGCTCGCCTGCACCGTCATGGATCATGGTGCGAAATTTATCATCGATGGAAATGACTTCATAAATGCCGCAGCGCCCCCTGAAACCCTCACCGAGTGCTGAGCCTTCCGGAGGCCGATACAGTATCGGCGGATTCGTATGGTCGGCACCTAACTCCTTGCACTCATGCTCCAGAGCCGGGTGGCCCTGCTTGGTATCCGGATCCAGCACCCGCACGAGTCGCTGGGCAATAACCCCGATCAGGCTCGAGGACAGCAGGAAAGGTTCGACACCCATATCACGGAGCCGGGTGATGGCACCTACTGCGGTATTCGTATGCAGGGTCGACAGCACCAAGTGGCCCGTCAAACTGGCTTGCACGGCGATTTCAGCGGTTTCCAGGTCACGGATCTCGCCGACCATAACGATGTCCGGATCCTGACGCAAAATGGCGCGCAGTCCGCGGGCAAATGTCATGTCGACCTTGGTGTTAACTTGTGACTGGCCGACCCCATCAATGTAATACTCGATCGGATCCTCGACAGTCATGATGTTGCGTGAATCATTGTTGATACGCTCAAGTGCCGCATACAGCGATGTGGTTTTACCCGAACCGGTTGGTCCGGTTACGAGAATAATGCCGTGCGGCCTGTGTATCATCTTATCGACGGCTTGTTGCGTTTCATGCGACATGCCGAGCTGGGCCAGATCAAGGCGGCCTGCGTGCTTGTCCAAAAGCCTGAGCACGACACGTTCACCATGACCGGACGGCATGGTTGATACGCGTACATCCACAGCACGTCCCGCAATGCGCAATGAGATGCGACCGTCCTGCGGCAGGCGCTTCTCGGCTATATCCAGTTTCGACATGACCTTGATCCGGGAGACAACCAGTGGTGCGACGGCACGGCGTGACTGCAGGACCTCGCGTAAAATCCCGTCAACTCGAAAGCGCACTACGAGGCGATTTTCAAATGGCTCGATATGGATATCAGATACGTTGTCCTTGACGGCCGATGTCAGGACTGCATTGATAAGGCGAATGATCGGTGCATCGTCATCGCTCTCGAGAAGGTCAGATGGTTCCGGTAATTCCTGTGCGGCGCGGAACAGGTCATCGTCAGGCGAAAGGCCATCGACCATGGCAATTTTAGCGTGTGATTCCTGCTCATAGAATTTAGTAATCCGTGCATTAAACTGTTCCGGTGTGACGACTTCGGTGTGTAGCGGACAGTCTATAAAACGGCGGGCTTCAGACAGGCTTGTCAGGCTCGCATCATTGCGCATCAGGGTTAGTGCCAGTCCTGATTCATAGCCATAAACGAGCAGACCATGACGTTTGGCGAAAGAGAATGGTAACAGTCGGCGACCATCAGCGGTCTCGATTTCTTTCGGTTCGGTCGAAGATGTCGTGTCGAGCGACAGATCTTCGGGAGGCAATGCCGTCGCCATCGTTCAGTCCTCGGGGGGTTCTGCCGTTTCCTGCGGTTTGAGGTCGCGAAGGTCAATAACGGGGGGTGTCGCCGGCAGAGACGGCGACAGGTCGGGCAGGAGCTTGGGCATGGTTTCCTGGTTAAGTTGCAGGTCGCGAATGTAGTTGTATTTCTGATTTGTTTCCAATGCCGTCTGCTGTTCATCGCGCAGGATGGTTGGGCGAATGAAGAACATCAGGTTGGTTTTAATTGTTTGTGTTTGGGATGATCTGAACAATGCACCGAGCAGTGGAATGCTGCCGAGCAGGGGAACCCGCTGTTCCTTCTCGCGAATGTCTTCCTGAATCAGGCCGCCCAGGACGAGTGTGCCGCCATCTTCGACAATTACAGAGGTATTGATCTTACGGTTGTTGGTGATCAGGTCGACGGCTTGCGTGCTTTCCGAGACAGATGAAACTTCCTGTTCAATCTTGAGTCGAACGGCATTACCTTCGTTGATTTGTGGTGTCAGTTTCAGCGTCAGGCCGACTTGCTGACGCTCAACAGTCTGGAAAGGATTGACCGAACCGCTGGCCGTGCCGGAGTTTGTAAAGCTACCGGTTACAAACGGTACTTCCTGGCCAACCGTAATTTCAGCTTCTTCATTGTCGAGCGTCGTCAGGATTGGCGTGCCCATAATGTTGGTGTTGGTATCAGCTTCGAGTGCTTCGACGATGGCGACGAAACTAAGGCCTGAATCGGACAACCGGCCCAGGCCAAAGCTCACGCCGTTGTTCAGCCCCGCAACGTCGGTGGTATCGCCAAGGACGCTCTGAGCCAGGCCGGTTACACCGGTCAGACCGTCAAACTGTGTAATGCCCATCGCGTTCTCCAGGTCGGGATCCCCGATGGCCCACGTGACGCCAAGGTCAGCAGCTTTTTCGGCAGAGACTTCAACGATGATAGTTTCCAGCAGAACCTGGAGCCGGCGGATATCGAGCTTGTCGATAACCAGTTCCATGGAGCGCATAACTTTAGGTGGGGCGGTGATGATCAGTGCATTGGTAGGAGTATCGGCCCAGATCGTAATATCGCCGGTCGCGGCCGGGCCGCCCTGTTGATTGGCAGCCTTCTGATACTGGGTCTGTAGTTTGGTGGCCAATTCTTCAGCGTCGGCATAGCGCAGGTAGCGGACCCGGGTATCACCCCCTTCTTCGAGCGGGGTGTCCAAATGGGTGATTAATGCACGAATCCGCAGACGTTTGGTTTTTTCTCCGCTGATCAGCACACTGTTGGTGCGATCGTCGGCAACAACGGTCGGCAAGTTACCCGCAGCAGCGCCGGCCTGACTGCGCGCACCCTGATTCAGTGAGCTAACGATACGGACAATTTGGGTGGCTGAGGCATTATCGAGTCGAATGACATCAAAATCTTCATCTCCGGCCTGGTCGATACGGTGAATAATATTCAGCATTCGCGTTACGTTAGCCGCCCGATCGGAAATGATCAGCATGTTTGAGGCCGGGTGGGCAGCAAGGTGGCCATATTGCGGAATCAGGGGCCGCAGGATGGGGACCAGTTGTGCTGCGGATACATTGTGAATGTTAATGACCTGGGTGACGATATCGTCACCCAGGTCAGTCAGCCCGTTGCCCGCCATCTGCCGCGCATTGGAATCAGGGAGAATTTTGATGACATCACCGGCTGGGATAGCCACGAACCCATAGACTTGCAGAATCGACAGGAAAGTCTCGTAGAAAGCATCGGCGCTCATTGGCACCGATGACAGCATGGTAACCTGGGCCTTGACCCGCGGGTCGATAATGAAATTCTTTTCGGTGACTTCGCCCACCGCTTCGATGACCTGGCGAATGTCGGCATCTTTATAGTTGGGTGTAATTGTTGCGTCCTGTGCCCAAGCATGCAGTCCGCAAAGTAGCCCGATCAAGACTAGCAACGGGGTCCAGTTTCTCGAAATGGTGCCGGAAGGTTTCATTTGCAAACGGTTTAACAGTCTGGTCATTGCTTTGTATTGCTGATTTCAGCCAGTTTGTCCAGGTTCAGTGAAATATCCTGCTGCTGCCCGTTACGGTCAACAGTGATAGTGACTTGCGTAGAATTGGACAGGGAATTGAATATCTGCATGCCTTGAGCCGGATTGTTCAGTGTTACGCCGTTAATCTTGGTGACCAGGTCTCCGGGCTTGAGGCCAAGGGCGAGGAACTGTTGCCGATTGCGACCCGGAAACACGCGATAGCCTTTGAGCTGCCCATTGGGCATAAACGGCTGCGGTCGGATGATCTCGGTAAACTTTGTAACATTAGATGCGATCATGCTTTGAATCGACCCGGATTTGGCTGCACGGTTTGGTCTGGATCGGCGAACACCCGACGAGGCTGTATCGCGAAAATTATTCGGCAGACGCAGTGCCTCGAGTATACCGCCTCTGTTCAATATGACCCGATCAAAATGGACGCTGTGCAGCGCAGCGCCACCCGGGATCGAGTCCGAGACAAAATAGACCTTTTCCTTGCCGGAGCCATCGGCAATGATTGCATGGGCGATAGTCTGGTTGTCAGCACTGACGGTCGCATGTAGTTTCAGGTTGAGTTGGGTGTCCGGTGCATCATCGGGTTGTTCAACAACGACCGGGGTGATGATGATGGTATCCGCCGTGCCGAACAGGTGTGAATCAACGATTGCCTGGTAGTTCTGTCCGCCGGGAGTAGCGGAACTATCGCTGGTGGCGAATGGTACGGGGGGCGGAGACCACAGGGATGCATCAGTTGATGGGTATAACAGCCAGGCAATCTTTGCCAGGTAATAGCCGATCAGAATCACAAATACGAGCGATACCCACAAAGGCAGGTGGTTACTCGCTTTGGCGACCAGTTGCTGGGGAGACTGAAGGCTCAAGCGAGACAAAAGATCCGGCAGATTCACCAAGTTCGCTTCCCGGTAAGGTTAGAAACCATTGATAATAGACCTTTAATGGCCATGCTGTCGTAGTCCAGTTCTGGAAATTAGCACAATAATGTGTGCACAGTAAGGAGAAATATTCTTTAAAAGCATGGAACTAGGAAAATTTCATAACATAATTTGTGAAAATGGGCCGGGTCCGTTAAAGGTTGTCGTGTTATTCATGCCGCGCTGCCTGGCTCGTGTTCATACCGTGCGCAATCGCACGGATCGTGAATGCGCACATTGCTATGATAGTCAGGGTATCAGACTGAGTCAGCAATCGATTAGCGAGTGATTGTGCGCAACCAAGATGTAGTATTGTAGCAATCATGAAATACGTTTGTGTGAATACGATAATTTTGAGTGGTGAGAACGACGAGGATTATGTGCCGGGGTTGGACGATGATCGTGGTCTGGCCATAGAAGAGGCGCGTCTGAAGGTAAAGAAACCACCCCTGTATCGGGTCGTGTTGCTTAACGATGATTATACGCCGATGGAATTTGTCGTAGAAGTTCTCGAACTGATATTCGGGATGGATCGCCCGAAGGCAACGCGCATTATGCTCGAAGTCCACACACAGGGTAAGGGTGTCTGCGGCGTGTTTTCGTATGAAATTGCTGAAACCAAGGTTGCGCAGGTGAGTGCATTTTCAGAACAGCATCAGCACCCATTGTTGTGTACGTTAGAGGAATTATAGAAAACAGGAATCCTGCGGAACATGCTTAGTAGTGAATTAGAATATTGTCTGAATGAGGCTTTCCAGCAGGCTCGTTCCGACCGCCATGAGTATATGACTGTCGAGCATCTGCTGCTTGCATTGCTTGAAATTCCGCGGGTGATTGAAATATTGCAGGCGACCGGCGTTGAGCTTGATCGGTTGCGAAAGGATTTGCACGATTTTATCCGTGAGTCGACACCGTTGTTGGCGATTGATGATGATCAGGAAGTTCAGCCGACTCTCGGCTTTCAGCGGGTATTGCAACGTGCGGTTTTCCATGTGCAGTCAAGCGGCAAGAAAGAAGTTTGCGGTGACAATGTGCTGGTCGCAATGTTTGGTGAAAAACAGTCCCATGCTGTTTACCTGCTGGGGTTGCACAATGTATCTCGTCTGGATGTCATAAATTACGTGTCCCATGGTCTGAGCAAGACCGGTGAAGAGGGTGAGCAGGCCAGTGACAAGGCCGCCGGTGATAGCGCTGAGGAAGAGACGCCCAGCAGTGCACTTGACCAC
>PBZD01000073.1 GCA_002729875.1 Chromatiales bacterium
CACAGATTTATACTCATGTCGCTCGTGCCCGCATGAAGGATTTGCATTCACAACATCATCCGCGAGCCTAGTAACATCCGCGAGCCTAGTAATATATCCATGCGAAGGCGATGAAACCGATTGATGTGTGGTCTCATCCCTGTTTCACTGCGGTGTGTTATACTTACGATGAGCTTGATGCGGTGCTGCTAAGGGAAGCCGTGATACCTGATGAGGTTCAACTTCAGGTCTATGCCTTACATTCGAAGCAGATTATGAAATTGACAACAACAATATGTGTACTCGTGGTTGCTGCCATGCTGTTTCCGGCTCCTGGTTTTACTGCTGATGATGTCAGCGAAGCCGAGCGCAGCGTTCTTCTGAAGAATTACCCCCAATTATCAGACGGTACCATCACTAAATCGCCAATCCCCGGGCTCTACCAGGCCATGCTGGATGGGCAGATCCGCTATATATCAGCTGATGGGCGGTATCTGATTGAAGGGGATATCTACGATACAACTAATCAGCGCAACCTGACTGAAAGTTACCGCGAAGTTGCCCGTCAGGCCTCGATCGATCGTATCGGGGACAGTGGCATGATTGTGTTCAGTCCCGAAGAGGTCAAGCATACGGTAACTGTATTTACCGATATTGACTGCGGGTATTGCCGTAAGTTACACCGCGAAATTTCTGCCTACAACAATCTTGGTATTGAAGTGCGTTATATGTTTTTTCCGCGTAGCGGGCCTGATACATTGAGCTGGTTCAAGGCTGAGAAAGTCTGGTGCGCCGATGATCGGAATTTGGCGTTGACGCAGGCGAAAGGCGGCGCAAATATCAACTCGGAGAATTGCGGGCCGACACCCGTGGCTCAGCATTACGCATTGGGTCATGAGATTGGAATTCGCGGGACTCCGGCAATTATCACGCTAGGCGGGGGGTTAATTCCCGGCTACGTCCCAGCGAAAGAGCTGCTCAAACAACTGGAGCAATAAGCGGATAAAATTTGTGGGGGCAGCTTTGGCCGTGATTCCCTGGCTCTGTGGTCAGCGTTCCAGAAGTTTGAGCTTATCGGGCTTGTCGCGCCACTCGTCAGAATCATCCGGCGGTGTACCCGCTTCGGTAATGACGGGCCATTCATGCGACAGCTCTTCATTAAGTTGCAGGAAGTTTTGCTGATCCTCGGGCACTTCATCTTCCGATAAGATGGCCTCGATCGGGCACTCGGGTTCACACAGCGTACAGTCAATACACTCATCAGGATCAATGACGAGCATATTTGGTCCTTCATGGAAACAGTCGACGGGACAAACCTCGACACAATCCATCAATTTACACTTGATGCAGTTTTCAGTGACCACAAAAGTCATTGGATTCTCCGGCTGGCTGGCATGAGCCCATTGTCATAGAAAGCGGTACTTTAGTGATTTCAGGCTGGAAAGGAAATATTTTTTCCGGCATATACGTATATGGCGCAGACAATACCCAAGGTTTGGCAGATCAATCCAGCGACTGGCCGGGAGCTGTGCGCAGGCAAAAATCGTCACGGCCATTCTCGCTGTTACGCAAAAACTGCTCGAGCGCAATGCGCACACTTGGAAATGCGATGTTATCCCACGGGATGTCAGCAGGTAAAAACAGGGCTGTGTCCAGGGTCTCATCGCCGGCAGCAAAGCTGGCTGCGGCCAGGATTCCGGCAAAAAAGACATGCACCTGCTGTGCCTGCAGGACGTCTACGACAGCAATCAGTGCGCCAATCTCGACCTGTGCTTCAGCTTCTTCCAGGGTTTCACGGGCCGCAGCGTCCGCTACGGTTTCGCCCAGTTCCATGAAGCCGGCGGGTACTGTCCAGTAACCCGGGCGTGGTTCGATGGCCCGCTGGCAGAGCAGGATCTTGCCCTGGAATTCCGCTACACAACCGGCGACTATCCGTGGGTTCTGGTAATGGATCGTCCCGCAGTCACTGCAGACATAACGTTCCCGGTTATCACCAGCGGGTATGGCGATGTTGACGGGCTTACCGCAATTGCTACAGAATTTCATTGGTGCTTGCATGCTGGTGTCGGAATTAAGTTTTTAACCGTTTGCTCTGAACAGATTGGCAAATCATCATACCAATAGTATGCAGCCAAAGAGTCAAATACTTAACACCGGCACCAGTCCGCTTGTTATAGTGCGCGCCCTTTCTTGTTCATCCGTTTTTGTCCAGATTTATGTTTACCGTCCAGCATCTGCGCAATATTGCAATTATCGCCCATGTTGACCATGGTAAAACGACGCTTGTCGACCAGTTGCTGCAACAGTCCGGCACCCTGGATGAACGTTTTGAGTTGCCGGAACGTGCGATGGACTCAAATGAACTCGAACGCGAGCGCGGGATTACGATCCTGGCGAAAAATACTGCGATCGAATGGCAGGATTGGCGGATCAATATCGTCGATACGCCGGGGCATGCCGACTTCGGTGGTGAGGTCGAGCGGGTGCTGTCGATGGTTGACTGCGTCCTGTTACTCGTCGATGCGGTCGAGGGCCCGATGCCGCAAACCCGGTTCGTGACCCAAAAGGCTTTTGCCCACGGTTTTACGCCTATTGTGGTGATTAACAAGATCGATCGTGACGGGGCCCGGCCGCACTGGGTTCTCGATCAGACCTTTGAATTGTTTGACCGGCTTGGCGCATCAGATGAACAGCTCGATTTTCCCGTTATTTATGCTTCCGCGTTGTCGGGATATGCCGCTGTCGATGCAAAGGTCTGCAGCGGTGATATGACGCCGCTGTTTAATGCGATCATCCAGCATGTCAGCGCTCCGTCGGTTAATGTCGAAGGTCCGCTGCAATTGCAGGTATCCAGTCTCGACTACGATTCGTATGTTGGCGTACTCGGCATCGGGCGCATCAGCCGTGGCCAGGTAGCGGCGAATACCCCCGTGACCCTTGTTCGTGCGGACGGCACACTGAAAAATGGCCGGGTCATGGACCTGTATGGCTTTCACGGTCTTGAACGACGGCCCGTCAAGGTTGCCGGAGCCGGGGATATCGTGGTTTTCAGCGGTATAGACGATCTGAAGATTTCCGATACGGTCTGTGACCGTGAACACCCGGATTCATTGCCGCCTCTGACGGTTGATGAACCGACCATCACAATGACCTTCCAGGTCAACAAATCTCCGTTCTCCGGGCGCGAGGGCAAATACCTGACCAGTCGCCAGATCAGCGAGCGCCTCGACAGGGAACTCAAGCACAACGTTGCGCTACGTGTCGAGCCAACCAGCGATCCGGATAAATTCCGTGTCTCGGGGCGGGGTGAATTGCACTTGTCGATCCTGATCGAAACCATGCGGCGGGAAGGTTACGAACTCGCTGTATCGCGGCCTGAGGTTATCAACAAGGAGATCGACGGCAAGCTCTGCGAACCATGGGAGATACTGTCGGTAGATTTTGAGGAAGCTTACCAGGGTGCGGTCATGAGTCGGTTGGCCGAGCGCAGGGGCGAAATGCTGGATATGCTGCCGGATGGCAGGGGGCGTATTCGCCTCGAGTACCGGATTCCATCGCGGGGCCTGATCGGCTTCAGGACCGAGTATCTGACGGCGACGGCGGGCACCGGGCTCATTTATCATGTGTTTGACGGTTACGACCAACGGGTTCCGGTTGCCATCGGCCAGCGCAATAACGGGGTACTGGTATCCAAGTCACCGGGCAAGGCGCTGGCTTACTCACTATTCAATTTGCAGAATCGTGGCCGCCTGTTTCTCGGTCACGGTGATCAGGTTTACGAGGGTATGCTGGTGGGTATCCACAGTCGTGGTAATGATCTTGTGGTCAACCCGACCAAGGCCAAGCAGTTGAATAACATCCGCACGCACCTGGCGGATGAAAGCCTGGTTCTGACGCCGCCGGTTCGTTTTTCGCTGGAAGAGGCGCTGGAATTCATCGATGACGATGAACTGGTTGAAGTGACCCCGGCGGCCATTCGCCTGCGCAAGAAAACTCTGGCGGAATCTGATCGCAAACGAGATAGTCGCAAGTTGGAAGAATAATATATATTTATAACAATTAGTTGCAATTGATATTTAAGGTAAAATATCTGTATTTGATGTGCCGCGACCAGTGATTGCTCGCAAGCTGCCGTTTAGTCGAACCGAGACAACGTCAACAATTATCTGGTTTGCTAGGCTGGATGCGGCGTAAGAAAATATAACACCCGTAGCACCTCGGTTGCTTGCCCTAGCGAGATACAACCCGATCTGGCCGACTCAACAATAGCGTCTGCCATTTCCCGGTCGACTTGTCGAGCCTGGTACAACGCTAAAGAAAACATAAATGTTCTATCGTTCATGCGTTAAGCGTATGCATGAAACAACGCGACATCGGGTCGCGTTTCTTTGTGTTTGCATTGGAAATAGGCGCTTTTTTTCACGTTACAGTGTGGATATATTAAGGTTTATTATTTAGTATTCCATCTGTGTTAAAGCTGACAGAAAAACTCTGGAATCAAAAGGTGTTCGCGCTCGGGATATTGATTGCGTCACTTTCCCAGTTAGCTTTGATCACGCATGATCTGCTGGTTAATCACTCGGTCAGTGAGCACTGTGAGGTCTGTATTGCTCAGGATCGTTCAGATGACTTCATAGTTGCTGCAGATGTTTCATCTGCAGTTTCCATAACTGCACGGCCACTGCCTGTTGAATTAAAACAGGTGTATCTATCCAATGCCCCCGCTGCGACCCATAATCGCGGACCACCCCTTCTCTGATTCATCTTAACTTTTTATCGGACGCTGGTGCTATTGCGTCTGGCGATCACGTTGTTATTGTGATGAACAGAGAACTAACCAATGAAACCATACATTTCCAGTGCGGTGGCAGCCTTTGTAGCTGTTGCCCCTATATCCAATGCTTTCGCCCAAGAACTTGCGAATAGTGAAGACAAAAAGCGTGAAGAAATAACCGTTACCGCGGTGCCGATATCAGACATTCTCCAGCCGACTCAGGTAATGAGCGGTGACGAGTTGTTGCTCAAAACAGCTCCGACACTGGGTGAAACCCTGTCTAACGAGCTGGGTGTAAGCAGCACCTATTTTGGCCCGGCTGCCAGCCGACCGATTATTCGTGGTCTCAGTGGCTCTCGTGTGACGATGCTGACAGACTCAGCTGCATCACTCGACGTATCCGATGTGAGTCCGGATCACGCGGTTACCGTTGAACCAATACTTGCCGATCAAATCGAGGTTATTCGTGGACCGGCAACGCTTCTGTATGGCAGTACCGCAGCTGGCGGTATTGTCAATGTCGTTGACAGCCGGATACCCAAAGCGCCTGCTGAACAGGTGGTTTCCGGAGCCGTGGAGATTCGTGGTGATACTGCTGCAGAAGGGCGTGCTGTGGTAGGACGACTCGACGGCGGATTCGGTGCCTTTGCATGGCATGTCGATGGATTCACCCGCGACACCGAAAACATCGAGATTTCTGGTTACGCTACTGCCGACCCCGGCGAGCGCCCACCGGAAGAACGGCCCGGCGAGCTGCCAAATAGTTACAGTGACACCGACGGTGTTGCTGCTGGCGTCTCTTGGGTAAGCGAGCGGGGCTATCTGGGCGCATCAATCAGCACATATCAGTCTATCTATGGGTTGCCAGGACCTGCCGAAGAAGAGGAGGGTGAAGGTGAAGAAGAACCCGAGATCTATGAAGGCCCGTTTCTTGATATGGAGCAGACACGAATAGATGTACGGGGGGAGTATGCGTTCGACGGCAGTGCGCTGGAATCTGCGCGTTTCGTGCTTGGTGCTAACAACTACGAACACAAGGAAGTAGAACCCAGTGGTGAAGTAGCCACCACATTTGATAACGATCAGTGGCAGCTTCGTCTTGAATCCAAGCATCGCCCCTTGGGGCTTTTGGCAGGTGTGTTCGGAATTCAGCTGGACCATCGCGACTTTGCTGCTGTTGGTGAAGAAGCCTTTGTTACGCCAACTGAATCCGAAGCCATTGGCTTGTTTCTTCTCGAGGAAGCGGATTTTGACTGGGGGCAAATCCTGCTTGGGATTCGCGCAGAAGATTTGGAGCACAAGAATGCAGATTTACCGAAGTACAGCGATACCGCATGGTCCTTTTCAGTCGGTACGATTGTTGATATCGCATTTGATAGTGAAATCATCGTGAATCTAGCCCTTACCCAGCGCAACCCAAATACCGAAGAGCTTTATTCCGACGGTGCACATATTGCTACCCGGCAATATGAAATCGGCTTGCTTGTCGATGGTGGTTCAGCTACCACAGAGGATTCGGCAAATATTGAGCTCGGCTGGCGCCGCACTGCAGGTGTGGTGACATGGGATGCATCGGTTTATTACTACGACTTCAAAAACTACATCTATCAGGACCTGACGGGACAGGAGGAAGACGGGTTTCCGGAAGCGGTCTACACCCAGGATGATGCAAACTTAGTTGGTGGCGAAGCTGGTATTACCTTTCCGCTATGGTCGCGGACTGCTTTGGATAACAACCTGCGTGTATTCGGTGATGTTGTTAAGGCGGAGCTGGATAATGGCGACAAGTTGCCGCGTATTCCTCCCTGGCGGGCAGGTGCAAATCTGGACTTTGGTACCCAAAACTGGACGACTGGTCTTGATGTTATTTATTACGCCAAACAGGACGATATCAGTTCATTTAATACCGATGCGTATACCATGGTGAATGTCAACTTCCTCTATAAGTTAAAGACCGGATCTACCGAGTGGGATTTGTATTTGCGTGGTACAAACCTTACCGATGAAGAGGCTCGCAAAAGCACTTCAGTTATTGGCGCCTATGCGCCACTGCCCGGGCGTTCACTGCACATTGGTACTCGTCTGGCATTCTGAGTCGTAATGTTCTGAAATATTTTCCTCCCAGGGTTTGAGGGAGGGGGTTTTTGTTTTATTGAGAGCCTCACACTATGTAAAAACTGCTTGATGGCATTGCGGTAGCGGTATCTGCCTTTTCTGATGATAGTGTTCCCTTTGCCTGGCGCTACCGTGGTGATGGATGAGACTTTTCATACCATTCTGTTGTGGGTGATCTTGCCGACCAGTGTTATTGCCGCAGGAATGGGTTGTGTCAGGCATCGTGATGCATCGGTGCTGATGCTTGTCGGAACCGGTCTGAGCGTTCTTATTGGCGCTGCTTTCTGGGCACATGGTCATGCGCCTGGCTGGGTGGATATCAGTCTATCCTTGGTGGGAGGCACTCTTCTTGCTGCAGGACATATTGGAAATTTTCTGCTATGTCGAAAATACCAGGTATTAATGTGCTGGTAGCCGAGGCCGGACTCGAACCGGCACGCCCGTGAAGGCAAGGGATTTTGAATCCCTCATGTCTACCAATTCCATCACTCGGCCACATGTGCGTATCTATATTTGATTGTAGGTGAGGTAATTACTCATTAATTAAATTACTTCACAGTATACTTTCGTTCTTGCAGTACCGGCTTGTTCTAACGCCTTGTCTATAGGCAAGAGTCGATTCAAAATAAACGTCTGGATGTGCTCTATTCTGAATCCACCGCGTCTACCAATTCCGCCACCCGGATCACCGGTTGTCGAAGACCGCATACTCTACCATCCGAACCAGGTTATGCAATTGGCTTCACCCGCCGGTAAATGTGGCTTGGGTTTTATTGCGGTAGGATTGCAACCAAATGCTTAAGGTGGGCATCTAACCAATTCATATGGCGGGTTTTGCAAATAAAGATCTTGATTCGGCTATCGTCGACCGGGCGCGATGCGGCGATATGCGGGCGCATGAAGTTATTTATAGTACTTTTCGCGCCCCGGTTTATTCGCTACTGGCACGGATGACGGGATCGACAACGACCGCGGAAGACCTGCTGCAGGAGACATTTATCGAAGTGATCCGCAGTATCAGTCAGTTTCGCGGTGATGCGGCCCTGGCGACCTGGATTCGCAAGGTGGCTGTCAGCAAGTGTCTTATGCATATGCGCTCAGCCTGGCAGAATCGTGCCACGCTGTTTCGTGATCTGGGTGAGCATCATCCGGCTACCCAGCCCCGGGTCGAGTCTGAAGCCTCGATGCTGCAAGTGCATATCGACCTGGAGCGTGCGCTGGCGCGATTGTCAGATGTCAGTCGTGTCGTCGTGATCCTGCACGACATTGAGGGCTATACGCATCTTGAGATCGCCCGGTTAATGGGCAAGAGCGTCAGTTTTTCCAAGTCTCAGCTGGCGCGGGCACATCAGCGTCTGCGTCAGGCTATCGAGGCCGGCAGTGGAGAAGCTTCACTCGGTAACCGAGCCGGCACATGAATAACGATGTAGCTGAACTATTACGGTCGATGCCGGATCTGCAGCCAGTTGCCGATGGCTGGCAGCGCATAACAGCGTGCCAGGCACGTCAGGCCTCACTGTACAGGGCGCGTCTCGCGGCCGGGCTTGCGGTGGCGGCGGTCGGTATGGCAATCCTCTTCACGGTTCAGCATCAGCAGGAACCGGACTTGACCGTTGCCCCGGCGGTCGCGCCGATCGTGGTTTCGGCGCCGGTGATGCCGCCGGCAACCGACCTGGCTGATGCTCAGCTGCGTGAGTGGCAGCAACGCTCTCAACACATGCAGCAGGTGCTCAGCGGTTTACCGCGACGCGGACCGGTCGTGCGTGCTGATACTGCCGGCGTAATTGCTGAGCTAGAGGATCGCATTGCGGCGGTTGATTATCAGTTGAACAGAGTGGGATTGCGCAGAGCCGACCGGTTGTTACCGCGTGCGACCGGTTTTGACCAGGTTGCCGGGGCGGGTTATCAGTCCGCAGATGAGCCGGATTTATGGCGCCGCCGGGCGGAGTACATGGGTCAGCTGGTGCGGGCCCGGTATACGGAAACTGGCGCCAGTGGCTTCTGACTAAATCTATATATAGGATTAATAAAGATTAATATATATATGAAATGTATATTATTATTACTATATTTATTTAGTAATTATACGCTTGCAGAAGATCCGGAATCCATGTCCGACAGGCCGCGGCAGCGCGCGGTTCTCGGTATTAATATTGCCAATCAACCCGGGGCTGGCGAACCGGTCGAGGGGGTGATTGTGTTCGCGGTTACACCCGGTGGCGGTGCCGATGATGCGGGCCTGCAGGTCGCTGACATCATTGTCGAGATTAACGATGTTTCACTGATGGCGGCATCGGCACGTGAAGCCAATCATCGGTTACTTGATTTCATGGTCGGGGTGTCGCCCGGAGACGACCTTAAGGTCGTCTACCTGCGTGAGGGCAAGGCGAATGAGGCCATTCTGACGGCTGAAAAACTGGATCCAAACATGATTGCGGCGCCCGGTTTACCGTTCATGCGCGACCTGGAGCGGTTGGGCAGGCAATTCGGCGATGAGTTTATCGCGCCATTCAAGTACCGCTGGCGCCACCACGGCTTGTTTGCCGGTATGGAACTGGTCGCCTTGACGCCGGGGCTGGGGCGCTATTTCGGCACCGATTCAGGGTTGCTGGTGATTCGGGCCCCTCACAACGAGGTGCTGGGCCTGCGGGACGGTGATGTGATCCGTGCGATAGGGGGTCGTTCACCGAAGAATCCCGGCCATGCGATGCGCATTCTGCGCTCCTATGAACCGGACGAGGAAGTTGTGTTCGCCATCAGGCGCAACCAGGGCGACCGCTCTTTTACGCTCCGCTTGCCCGCAGCACCGTCAGTAGCAGGCCCCGAAAATAAGCCCGCACCCTGAGATTTGCCGGTTGGCAGAGTCGTCTGAACCGTTTGCATAGTTTCATCTGTTTATGCCGGGTTGAGCTATTCGACCAGACTCGCGATACAGTACCCTTTCGCTCATGGATCCAGCCGCTTTTCATTTTGACTTGCCGAGCCGACAGATCGCCCAGCAGCCGCTGGCCGACAGGTCGGCGAGTCGGTTGTTGCGCGTACCGCAGGATGATCGTCCCTGTGAGGATTTGCTGATCTGCGATCTTGATCGTTTGCTAAAGCCCGGTGATCTGCTAATCCTCAACGATACGAAAGTTATCCCGGCACGGCTGTTTGGCCACAAAGCGAGCGGTGGCCGGGTCGAGATGCTGCTTGAACGGCGGCTTGAGGCAGAGCTTGCCCTGGTTCAGCTCAGGTCGAATCGTGCCCCGGGTGTCGGTGGCCAGATTCGTTTTGAGGGGGGGGCGGTCGCCATCGTCGAGGAGCGCCGCGGCGGATTTTTTGTGTTACGTTTTTCCTGTCCGATCAATAAGTTGCTCGATGAATACGGCCACATGCCGCTGCCGCCCTATATCGAGCGTAGTGATAATGAACTCGACCGGGTTCGATACCAGACCGTGTTTGCGCGCGAGTCGGGTGCGGTGGCTGCGCCGACCGCCGGTCTGCATTTTACCACCGGGCAATTGCTCGAGTTGCGTGATCGCGGAATTGAACTCGGCTTCCTGACGCTGCATGTGGGGGCCGGGACATTTCAGCCACTGCGCCCGGAGCAGATCGAGTCCGGCGAACTGCACGCCGAGCGTGTCGAGGTATCGATCGATTTGTGTCACGCCGTAGCCGCGGCCCGTGCGCGGGGGGGGCGGGTTATCGCCGTGGGAACGACGGTAGTACGTGCGCTGGAAACTGCTGCACGGAACGGCTCGCTGGTGCCGTACTCGGGTGATACAAAGTTGTTTATCCGGCCGGGGTTTGAATTTAACGTTGTCGATGCGCTGGTGACGAATTTTCATCTGCCGGAATCTTCGCTGTTGATGCTGGTTTGTGCCTTTGCCGGTACCCGGTCTATTCTCGCTGCCTATGAGCATGCCGTTGCCCGCGGTTACCGGTTCTTCAGTTACGGTGATGCGATGTTTTGTCTGCGCTGCCGCGCGGCGTCTGTGGCGCATGAGAGGTTGAGCTAATGATACCGAGTCCGATGCAATTTGACCTGCTTGCAACCTCTGCCGGGGCGCGCCGGGGTCGGATTCAGTTCGAGCGCGGGCTTGTCAATACGCCGGCTTTCATGCCGGTGGGTACCTACGGTACGGTCAAGGCGGTGACGCCTGAAGAGCTTGAGGGCGTTGGCGCCGAAATCATCCTGGGTAACACGTTTCACTTGTTGCTCAGGCCGGGCAATGAATTGATCCGCGAACTGGGTGGATTGCATCGGTTTATGCACTGGCCGCGACCTATCCTGACGGATTCAGGCGGTTTCCAGGTCTGGAGCCTGACCAAACGTCGTAAAATTGAAGAGCAGGGTGTCACCTTTCAGGCGCCAACTGATGGCAGTAAGGTGGTGCTGACTCCCGAGAGCGTCATGCAGGTGCAGGCTGATCTGGGCAGTGATATCCAGATGATTTTCGATGAGTGTACCGGTTACCCGGTCAGTGAATCGGTTGCGCGCGAGTCGATGGAGTTGTCACTGCGCTGGGCAAAACGCAGTCGGGATGCTTTTGTCGCGCTGGGCAGCGCGGAACGCGGCGCAGCCGTCTTCGGTATCGTGCAGGGTGGCATGTTCCCGGCCTTGCGTACGGCATCGCTTGAGGGTTTGCTGGGGCTTGCATTTGATGGGTTGGCGCTTGGTGGATTATCGGTCGGCGAGAGCGAAGAGGAGCGCCTCGCCGTGCTTGAACACACGGTGCCGCAAATGCCGGCCGACAAACCCCGCTACCTGATGGGGGTTGGCACGCCGGCGGATATCATCAAGGCCGTCGCCCGCGGCATCGACATGTTCGACTGTGTCATGCCGACAAGAAATGCGCGCAATGGCCACCTGTTCACGGATCAGGGTGTCGTGCGGATCCGCAACGCCCGCTATCGTAATGATTCACGGCCGCTGCAGGAGGGCTGTGAGTGCTATACTTGTCGGCACTATAGCCGGGCATACCTCAAGCACCTGGATCGCTGTGGTGAGATTCTCGGCGCGCGCCTTAACACGATACATAATCTGCATTATTATCAATCGCTGATGGCAGCAATACGCAAAGCAATAACAGCTGACAGCTTTGCCGAATTTGCCCGGGAATGGTTTTGCGATCAGAGCGCCGCTGTGGGGAACAAACTTTTGTAACTGTGCCATAATACGCGCCGTTTTGCTGATAGAGCATGGATATGGGCTGGTTTATTCAAGATGCATACGCGCAGGCTGAAGGACAGGGTGATCCGTTCCTGAGCCTGGTACCGCTGGTACTGATTTTCGGTGTGTTTTACTTTCTGTTGATCAGACCGCAGAACAAAGCCCGGAAAGAACACAAGGAATTGGTTGCCAATCTCGCGGTAGGTGACGAGGTGGTCACGGGTGGTGGTATCCTCGGCAAAGTGACGGAGGTCAACGATCAGTTTGCTCATGTGCAGGTTGTCGGCGATGTCGTGCTGAAAGTTCAGCGTCATACGATCAGTGCGGTTATGCCGAAAGGTACGCTCAAAGGTGCCTGACGGGCACCAGAGTTCTTACGACTAGATGAATTACTTTTCTGCCTGGAAAAATTTACTGATTTTTGCCGTCGTGGCGATCGGAGTGTTCATTGCGCTACCGAATATATTCGGCGAGGATCCGGCATTACAGGTCAGCCGCGATAGTGGTTCGGTGATGACCGAACTCGAGTATAGCCAGATCTCACTGGCGCTTGACGAAGCAAAAATCAGTTATTCACGTATATACGAGCAGGACGGTCGGGCGATGATCCTGTTCGGCACTGTTGACGATCAGTTGCGAGCCAGTGACTTGTTGCACGAAAACCTCGGCAAGGCTTACGTCATTGCCCTGACGCTCGCACCGCGCACTCCGGACTGGATGCGTGCAATTGGTCTGAAACCGATGAGTCTCGGTCTTGACCTGCGTGGTGGTGTTCATTTCCTGTTCGAGGTTGATATC
Source organism: Chromatiales bacterium (assembly GCA_002729875.1). Classification (GTDB taxonomy): domain Bacteria; phylum Pseudomonadota; class Gammaproteobacteria; order Steroidobacterales; genus SMWD01. The sequence continues at coordinate 12,822 of PBZD01000073.1, forward strand.
GATGGCGCGGTAGAACAGCGACTCAAGCAATACGAGTCGGATTTTGACAAGCTGCTGCGTAAGAACCGTATCAAACGAAAAACACGCCTGGTTAAAGATGCGGTTCGAATTACGCTTGGTGATGCAAGCGATGCGGACCGCGCTGAGGATTTATTGCGTGATGCCGATGCGGATATCGACCTGAGTCGTCGGACCGAGAGTGGTAGCGTGATTATTGTTGCACGCATGACCGAGGATCAGGTCAAGCAACGACGGGATTTTGCCATTCAGCAGAATACCGTCACATTGCGCAATCGTGTCAATGAACTCGGTGTAGCCGAGCCATTAGTGCAGCGTCAGGGGTTGGATCGTATTGTGGTTCAGTTGCCCGGGGTTCAGGATCCCGCTCAGGCCGAGCGAATACTCGGAGCCACCGCCACCCTGGAGTTTCGTCTTGTCTGTGATGGTGAAAATGCTCTCGAAGCCGAGCGGAGGGGGCGAGCACCGATCGGTTGCGAATTATACTCTGACCGTGTCGGCAACCCGGTATTGCTGAAGCGACGGACTATTGTTTCGGGTGATCAACTGGTCGACGCTACCTCGGGATTCTCCCAGGGCTCGCCGGCTGTATTTGTAAAACTCGATAGCAAGGGTTCGCGCGAAATGCTTGAGACGACAAAGAGCAACCTGCAAAAGCCGATGGCAGTGGTTTTTGTAGAGCAGAAGCGCGATCTTGTCGAGCGTAACGGTGAGATGGTTGAAGTAAACCGCGAAGAAAAAGAAGTTATCAATGTAGCGACCATTCAGGGTGTTTTCAGCAGTAATTTTCAGATCACAGGCCTTGATGTGCTCGAAGCGCGTGACCTGTCGTTATTGCTTCGCGCCGGTGCGTTAGCGGCACCGATCTTTAAGGTCGAAGGCCGCATGATTGGCCCGAGTCTCGGTCAGGACAACATCGACAAGGGCATTCGGGCGATAGTCATTGGTCTGGCGCTGGTTGCAGTATTCATGGTGATTTATTACCGGTCGTTTGGTTTTGTTGCCGATCTCGCGCTGATGACGAATCTCGTGCTTGTTGTTGCGCTGTTGTCCATGTTGCAGGCATCACTGACGCTGCCGGGTATTGCCGGTATTGTACTGACGGTAGGTATGGCGGTTGATTCGAATGTGCTGATTTTCGAGCGCATCCGCGAGGAACTGCGTAACGGTAATTCCCCGCAGGCCAGTATTCATGCGGGTTACCAAAAGGCATTGTCGACGATTGCTGATGCGAATATTACCACGCTGATTGCGGCAATTGTTTTATTTGTGTTCGGCACCGGTCCGATCAAAGGTTTCGCTGTTACGTTGTCGCTCGGTATCGTGACCTCGATGTTTACCGCCATTATCGGTACGCGGGCAATTATTAACCTCGTGTATGGCAAGCGTAACCTGGAGCGGTTGTCAATCTAGACCCGACTGAAGATTCAATGCAAATCATCTCGACAACTACGAACATTAATTTTATGGACAAGCGCCGCATCACTACGGTTTTGTCGGTGGCGCTGATTCTTGTCGGCATCATCTCGTTGTTCACACGCGGACTGAATTTTGGTATTGATTTTACCGGTGGGGTGCTGCTTGAAGTCGGGTACTCGGCGCCGGCCGACCTCGGTGATATCCGCTCACGCCTTGACGGCGGCAATTTTGCCGATGCGAGTGTGCAGAATTTCGGTACCGCTACTGATGTCCTGATTCGCGTGCTGCCGGAGGAGGGTGTCGATAGTGCGCAGGTCGGCGATCAGATCCTCGGCTTGCTTGCTGCCGGTGATACCGGTGTTGAACTAAGACGTGCCGAGTTTGTTGGGCCGCAGGTCGGTAAAGAACTCACCGAGCGGGGCGGACTCGCGATGCTGTTTGCCGTCATCATGATCCTTATCTATATCATGATCCGGTTCCAGTGGAAATTTGCCGTGGGATCAGTGGCAGCGTTGGTGCACGATGTGATTATTACCATCAGTATTTTTTCAATATTCCAGTTTCCGTTTGATTTGTCCGTGCTGGCGGCAATTCTTGCCGTTATAGGCTATTCGTTGAATGACACGATTGTTGTTTTTGATCGTATCCGCGAGAATTTCCGGCTCATCAAACAGCAAGGCGCTGAAGAGATCATGAATACATCAATCAATCAGATGCTCGGTCGGACCATCATCACGAGTCTGACTACGTTGTTAGTGCTGCTGGCATTGCTGCTGCTTGGCGGTGAAGCAGTGCGGGGTTTTTCGCTGGCATTGATTGTCGGTATTCTCATCGGGACTTATTCGTCAATCTATACGGCAAGCGCATCGGCGCTGGTTCTTGATGTCACCACCGAGGACCTGATGCCGAAAAAGGTTGATAAAGAAGCGGTTGACGATTTGCCGTAAGGGTTGTGGGGGTTTTTCCCGGGCGGTATTTATACGGACACAAAATATCTATCAGGGAAAGCCTGATAAAACAGGTCTTGGCGAAAATATTCTTACAGGTGCGGGGTTAGTAATTTTTTCAGTGCGTCATGCACTCTGGGGGTTCCCGCCACTATATTGCCGGTGGTCAGGTAGTCGTCCTGGTCTTCTATTTCACTGATCAGTCCACCCGCCTCACGCAGAATCAGCGAACCGGCCGCGATGTCCCAGGTATTCAGACCGAATTCCCAGAAGCCGTCGAGGCGGCCTGCAGCCAGGTTGGCCAGATCCAGTGATGCCGCGCCGGGACGGCGGACACCGGCAGTGTTGAGCAGAACCTGCTCGAGCATCGCCAGGTAGGATTTCATCCGCTCGGGTGAGCGGTAAGGGAAACCGGTTCCGATCAGAGCGCCGTCGAGGTACCTGCGGCCGCTGACACGAATTTTATGGCCTTCCAACTGTGCACCGCGACCCCGTATTGCGCTGAATATTTCCTGTCGGTTCGGATCATAGATGACCCCGATTGATAATCGACCCTTGATGCGTAGTGCTATAGATACGGCAAATATCGGCAGGCCGTGAATGAAGTTTGTCGTGCCGTCGAGCGGGTCGATAATCCATGTGTATTCACTTTCGCCGCGGTTACCGCTTTCTTCAGCCAGGAATGCATGGTCAGGATAGTATTTTTGAATAGTCTCGATGATGCTCTCTTCTGCAGCTTCATCGACCTGGGTGACGAAATCATTGATGCCCTTGTTGCGCACATTGACCTCATTGAGGTGTTTGAGCTGGCGGATCGCGATTTCTCCGGCGCGACGGGCGGCCTTGACGGCTGTATTCAGAAGGGCTTGCATCGGATGATCAGGTTAGGGGCTATGAGAGTGGGCGGTATTGTACGGGCAGAATTGCCTGTGGGGAACTTTATCTTTGACAGCCGTTATTGGGCTGGCCCTGGCAGGAAGACGCTCCGGTATTTGGCGTCTGTCCTGTGTTGTGATGGTTTGCCGCTGATCAATTGTTGCGCAGTCCCGGCACCATGTGGCTAAAATACTGGTTTTAAGCTTGATGAGGTCTGATTCGCGTGGCTGATTTTCCGGTTCGTTTTGTGCTGTTTGAACCGACCCATCCGGGTAATGTCGGTGCGGCTGCGCGGGCGATCAAGACGATGGGGTTTTCCGAGTTGGTGCTTGTGAATCCGGCCTGTGAGATCGATGGCGTCGCCAGGGCCCGGTCGTCGGGCGCGCTTGATGTGCTTTTAAGTGCCCGGATTGTAGCGACGCTGGCGGATGCGATTGACGGTTGCGGTTTTGTGGTGGGCACGAGTTCTCGGCGCCGCCGGCTTGCCTGGCCGGAACTGGATCCGCGTGAATGTGCTGCTGAAGTCATCGCGGCGAGCAGTCGTAAGCCGGTCGCCATTGTGTTTGGCGCTGAACGGGCCGGTCTGACAAATGTCGAGATGGATCGGTGTAATGCGTTGGTTTATGTGCCGAGTAATCCGGAATATAGTTCGCTGAATCTTGCCATGGCCGTGCAGATAATGGCCTATGAACTCCTCTGGGCGCGGGGCGTTGACAGTAAGCCGCAAGATCCGGACTCTGTGCCGGCCAGTGTCGGCGACGTTGAATTATTTTATGAACACCTTGAGCGGGCGTTGATCATCAGCGGATTTCTGCAACCGGACAATCCTCGCAAGTTGATGCGACGCCTGCGGCGGTTATTCAATCGTGCCCGACTTGATGAAAGCGAGCTGAAAATCATGCGTGGAATTTTAACCACCCTGGCCGGCGGTTCCGGTCGTGATCCTGCTGCGCCCGACGAATCGGGGGGTGAACGGTAATGACCCAACCTGTTTATCTTGATTACGCGGCGACCACGCCCGTAGATGCTGACGTGGCGCGCGTGATGAATGCCTGTCTGACTGATAACAATGGATTCGGCAACTCTTCATCAGGCCAGCATGCATTCGGCCGTAAAGCCGAACAGCAGATTGAATGGGCACGCGAGCAGGTCGCAAAGCTGATTGGTGCCAGTGCAGATGAGATTGTATGGACCTCCTGTGCCACTGAAGCGGATAACCTTGCGATTATCGGTGCGGCACAATTTCGCGCCGCATCGGGCCGGCACATTATTACTGCGGCGAGTGAACATCCGGCGGTGCTCGATGCCTGTCAGCGGCTCGCCAGGCAGGGTTTTGAGCTAACAATTCTGCCCACCGATGCCCGCGGTATCATCGATCCGGGGCAGGTTGCAGATGCGTTAACCGATGCCACGACGCTGGTGTCGATCATGCACGTCAACAATGAGATTGGTGTCGTGCAGGATATTGCCGCGATCGGAGCCGTTTGTCGGGCACATGGTGCCTTGTTCCATGTTGATGCGGCGCAGAGCGCCTGTCACCTGCCGATCGATGTTGCTGCGCAATCGATTGATATGTTGTCGTTGTCGGCACAGAAGATGTACGGG
>PBZD01000074.1 GCA_002729875.1 Chromatiales bacterium
CATTCCTCGTCAGACTCAAAGAACAGCATCTGCGCGACACCCTCATTCGCGTAAATTTTTGCCGGCAGTGGTGTCGTATTTGAAAACTCCAGCGTCACATGCCCTTCCCACTCCGGTTCCAGCGGCGTGACATTAACGATGATGCCGCAACGTGCATAGGTTGATTTACCCAGGCAAACTGTCAGCACATTTCTCGGAATACGAAAATATTCGACCGTTCTGGCCAGTGCGAATGAATTGGGCGGAATGATGCAGACATCGCCCTGCTTGTCCACAAAGCTGCTTTCATCAAAAGCCTTTGGATCAACAACCGCCGAATTGATATTGGTAAAAATCTTGAAGTCCGCCGCACAACGCACGTCATAGCCGTAGCTGGAGGTGCCGAAAGAAATTATTCTGCCGTCGCCGTTCTCACGCACCTGGCGCGATTCAAAAGGCTCGATCATGCCATGCTCCTCGGCCATGCGACGGATCCACAGATCCGATTTAATACTCACCGACTTTGACCCCTCTTCATTCCACAACAATCTTCGGAAACGCACCCCTATGGTCACGTGGTATCGCTGCAATTTGCACAGCCGTAGCCCGGGCGATGTCCAGGTACTTTGCTGCCAGCGGGCCGTCAGGGTCACTAACCACCGTCGGCTCACCGCAATCCGTCGCACGCTGGATGCGTACATCCAGCGGTAGCTGGCCGAGCAGCGGGACCCCGTTCTCGTCGCTGAGACGCTGTCCGCCGCCGGCACCAAACAATGCTTCCTCATGACCACAAGCCGTACAAATATGCACACCCATGTTTTCGACAACCCCCAGCACCCGCACACTCACTTTTTCAAACATTTTCAATCCGCGCCGCGCATCAAGCAAAGCGATATCCTGCGGTGTGGTGATAATCACCGCACCGGTCAACGGCACTTTCTGGCTCAAGGTTAACTGCGTGTCACCGGTACCCGGCGGCAAGTCTACGATCAGGTAATCAAGATCGTGCCAGTTGGTCGAAAATACCAGCTGACTCAGTGCCTGTATCACCATCGGGCCACGCCAGATTACCGGAGTCTGGTTATCGACGAGAAAGCCGACAGAATTAACCTGCAACCCATGGGCCTCGAGTGGTTCGAATGTCTTGCCATCCTTGCTGACGGGTTGCTGCCCGTCCAGACCCAGCATTTTGGGTTGGCTCGGTCCGTATATATCTGCATCGAGCACCCCGGCCCGGGCACCCTGTCGGGTTAAGGCTAACGCCAGGTTGACCGCGGTTGTCGATTTGCCGACCCCGCCCTTGGCGGAGGCAATAGCAATAATATTTCTCACCCCGGGCAACGGCGCCAGGACACCCTGAACGGCATGCGCCCGAATCTGCGAGGCGACCTCAACATTTACCGCGGACGCACCTGTGGCCGAACAAATGATCCCGGTGAGGAAATCAGCCAGTTGCGCTGCTATGTCGGCAACCGGAAAACCGACGGTGATGCTCACCCGGGCATTCTCATCGCCTGCTGCGGGCTCGACAGCAACGCGGGCTGCGCGCAAATCCACACCTGCAAACGGAATAGGTTTATCCCGAATCGCTGTTTCTATCTTTGTAACGGTAACTTCTGACATAAATCGTGACGGACTTAACAGTATTGGAACCCCTGAAAGCGCGACATTCTACCTGAAGAAGTTGCTTATCGGGCACCCGGTCTTCAAGGGTATTCATAAGTGTATGGCATAATCCCATTAGCGTCGGCTACCCGGCAGTTTACCTGGGGTTTAGGGTTTGTTCGGAGTGCAAAATGGGACCACGGATGACCTATGTAGCCGAGGATAAAACGCTGTTTATATGAAGTTTATCAGTTCATTGCGGGCCGAAAGGTCGATCACCCAGTTTCTGGGTGAGAATGATGTCGATGCTCCGGCAGCGCGCAAGGCGGCCGAATCTCTGCGCAAACTAGGCGGTAACGCCATCCCCAGTGTAATTGATGCGCTCGCCATGGCGGATAAAAACCAGACGATGGTGCTGATCGAAACACTGGGCAGTCAGCTTGATGACACAACATTTCGACAGTTTGCGGCCGGTCTCGGACATGCCGATCAACGCTGCATTACCGGCGTTGCATCAGCGCTGTCGGTGGGCACCGGCTATACCGCGAATAAACTCATCGAACTGCTGGGTAACGAAGGGATATCCAAGCCGGCATTAATTGAAGTCATGCGCTCGAAAAAGAACCGCTTGAATATCGGCCAGTTGCTTAGTCACTCCTATGCTCTTGAACCTCGAGAAAAGGCTGCATTGTTCAAGATCATCGATTCCGCAGCCTCCGACGCCACAGTGCCGCAATTATTGTCCCGTACCCAGGGCAAGGATGAAGCCGTACGGGTTCATATTATCAATATCCTGGCACGCTTCAGCCGGCCGGATGTGGTCCACGCACTCGTTGAGCAACTCGGCGATCCACACAAATCAATCCGCCAGGCCGCAATCAGAGCGCTGGCACGAATGGAAGGCCACTTCGAGATCAATATCGAACGTATCTGTCAGTTACTGCTAGACCCTGACATGGATGTGCAGAACAAGACCGTCGATCTGCTGGTCAAAATGCGCCATCCCGACACGATGCAACACCTTGTTGCGGTACTAAAGGATAAATCCGAATATGCACGCCGCTCAGCCGTTGAAGTGCTCAACGAGGTTGCCGAACCGGCATCGATCAAGCATCTGCTGACAGCAATAGAGGACGAAGACTGGTGGGTGCGATCACGTGCATCCGACGCACTTGCCACCATCGGCGGGCCAAAAGTCATGAATGCGGTGCTCGAACTGATTGGTGATGAAAATGAGAATGTCCGCCGTTCAGCCATTGAAATCCTGAACCAGACCAAGGATGAACGTGCCGTAAAACACCTGATGCAGGCAATCAACGACGATGATTGGTGGGTGCGCGAACGGGCCGCTGACGCACTGGGCGAAATTGGCAACCGCGAGGCCGTACCCGCCTTGATGTCAATGCTTCAGGGTGATGTGCGATCGATACCGGCGGCAGTACGCGCGCTTGGCAAAATCGGTGGCGACAAGGTCGCGAGCAAGGTTTTGCCATTGCTCAGCCACAGTGAAAAAGCCATCCGCATCGAAGCCGTTAACACTCTGGCTAAACTGGCCGACCAGACTATGGCTGCTCAGATCAAGCAGCAACTGCAACCATTAATGTCCGGCTCGGACGATACCATCGCCAAGCTGGCGACAGATGCCTTGGTGCGTATCGACAACCGTTTCTCAACGGTCGCCGCCCAGGCAGACGAAATTGCCAACCGCTTTGCAGAACCGGCGCACACTTTGCTGGTTGAAGAGGCGCAAATTAACGATATTGCCAAGACCGCATCGCTGTCAGGCACCCATCTGGATATCGCCACACTGAAAGCCGGCGATATCATCGAAAGTCGCTATAAATATATTGACATGATCGGCAAAGGTGCGTTCGGCACCGTCGTCCTGGTCGAGGATGAAATCGTCGATGAACGACTTATTCTCAAATTCCTGAACGCGAATGTCAGCTCTGATGAAGAGACGCTACTGCGCTTCGTTCATGAACTCAGGTACTCACGCAAGATCACCCACAAGAATGTTATCCGTATCTATGACTTTGTCAGCCTCGGCGGCCTCTATGCTATTTCGATGGAGTATTTTCCATCACATACACTTGGCGCTGAAATAGCCAGGCAGAAGCCGATGTCGACCGACAAGGCCATTAGCTGGACCATGGACATTGCAACCGGCATGGCCGTGGCTCACCAGGTCGGCATCGTACACCGCGACCTGAAACCGGCCAATATTCTGATCGATGATAATGGTTTGCTGAAAATCGTGGACTTTGGCGTGGCTGCGGCCGCATCGTCAGGCGACACGCAATTGACCAAAACCGGCTATGTCATCGGTTCACCAAAATATATGGCGCCGGAACAGATCCTTGGCAAAAAGGTTGACGAACGTGCCGATATCTACAGCCTCGGCGTCCTGGCTTATGAGATGTTGACCGGCACCCCGCCTTACACCAAGGGCGACCACATGTCCGTTATGTATCAACACGTACAAGGCAAAGCCCCATTTTGCGAAGAATTGAACCCGAAAATCCCACCGACGCTCGCTGCCGTCGTCAAAAAGGCCATGGAAGTAGACAAACTCAAACGGTATAGTTCAATGGATGATATGCGTCAGGCTCTCATTGACGTGGCGTAACAATCTAATTCCGTTGCTATGTACCGGCTTTTGGTCGGCTGAGTATTAGGGTTCGGAGCCTAACCAGTAAATGTCAAGAATCGATGCTTTTCTAAAGCTGGGCCTGGCTCAGGGTTGCTCGGACGTGCATCTTGCTGTCGGTGTACCACCGATGTTGCGCATGAACGGGGACCTGATGCCGATCAAGTTTCGCGAACTCGGCAATGCCGAACTCGAGAGCTATATTAGTGAAATCCTGTCAAAGAAACTTAATAGCCAGTTTAGCGGCGGAACCGACATTGACTTTTCCTATATCTCCGAAGATGGCGGGCGATTTCGTGTCAACGTGTTTCGTAAGGCAACGGGTGTCGGCGCAACATTTCGCTTTATCCCTCAGAAAATTCCGACCCTGGATGATTTGCAGATGCCGGGTATTCTGGCCAGACTCTGCGATCACCATCAGGGCATGATCCTGGTAACCGGATCAACGGGTACCGGCAAGTCAACCACCCTCGCGGCAATAGTCAACCACATCAACCAGACACGTAATCTGAATATCATCAGCCTTGAAGACCCGATCGAATTCGTTCATCAAAGCCAACGCTCACAAATTATTCAGCGAGAACTCGGCACCCACCTGCCCACTTTTGCCGATGGTATTCGCGCCGCACTGCGCGAAGACCCCGATGTCATTCTGGTGGGTGAAATGCGCGATATTGAAACCATCTCAATGGCGATGACGGCCGCCGAAACCGGTCACCTGGTGCTGGGCACGCTACATACAACCGGTGCAGCAAAAACTATTGACCGTATGATCGATGCCCTGCCGGGTGAAATGCGTGAACAGACCAAAAGCTTCCTGGGCCAGGGCCTTAAAGCTGTGATCACGCAAAACCTTATCAAGACACCGGACGGCAAGGGCCGGCGAGCCGCACTTGAGATCATGGTAATGACCCGCGCTATCGCGAAGATGATTATGACCGATCAGACTCACCAGATTCCGGCACAATTACAGACCGGACGCGACCTTGGCATGCAGACCATGGACCACGCCCTGTTTGAAGCGATCAAGGCCAAACAGATCGATCCTGACGATGCCTACCGGTTCGCAACGGACAAAAGTGGGTTTCAAAAATTCGTCACCGACACCAGCTTGCTGCCACAACTGGAGATCGGCAGCTAAACCGGGCGCTGAGTTAGCATGAACAAGATCGACGAATTCCTGCGCCAACTGATATCCCGCAATGGCTCAGACCTGCACCTGGTGGCTGGTCAACCGCCACGCATCCGTGTCTACGGCGAACTCGTTCCGCTCCGCTCCGAGCCGCTGAGCAGAGAGGAAGCTGAGGAACTGCTCATCACGATCATGTCGGCACAAATGCGCACTACCTTTGATCAAAATGATTCCTGTGACTTCGCCTATTCCGTAGAAGATGTTGCCCGTTTTCGCGTCAATGTATTCCGTCATCTTGGCGGTATGGGCAGTGTCATGCGCGCCATCCCATCGCAGGCCAAAACACTTGATGAGTTAAATATGCCACCGGTGCTGAGGAACCTGTGTCGTCATACCCAGGGCATGATTCTCGTCACCGGCAAAACCGGTTCGGGCAAATCAACTACACTGGCAGCAATGATTGATGAACTCAACAAGACACTTAACGGGCATATTCTGACCATTGAAGATCCAATCGAGTTTGTCCACGAACGCCAGCGCTGCCTGATCAGCCAGCGAGAGCTCGGCATTCATACGCCAAGCTTTGCCAATGCATTGCATTCTGGATTACGTGAAGACCCTGATGTTATTCTGGTCGGGGAGATGCGCGACCTGGAAACCATCAGTATTGCCGTGACAGCTGCGGAAATGGGCATCCTGGTGTTCGGTACACTACATACAAACGGCGCCGGCGCCACCGTAGACCGCATCATAAACACATTTCCGACCGACAAACAGAATCATGTGCGCACCATGCTGTCGACCTCACTGCGTGGCGTGATTTCACAACAACTGGTACCACGTAACGGCAAAGACGGACTCGTAGCAGTGCTTGAAATCATGATCAATACCCCGGCTGTGGCCAATATCATCCGCCAGGGCAAGCTCGATCAACTGGAAAATACGATGCAGGGGGGCCTCAAGGACGGTATGACGACAATGGATTCGGCACTCAAGAGCCTGATGGACAAGGGCACCATCAGCGGCACAGCAGCGTATGAGGCGGCCATCGAGAAACGTAAATTCGAAGACGTCAAAAATCTGAACGTGTGACCAGGCAGATGGAATCAGTAAGCAGAAAAATGCTGGTGACCAGTGCGTTACCCTATGCGAGTGGCCCCATCCATATGGGACACCTCGTCGAATATATCCAGACCGACATCTGGGTTCGCTATCAGCGCCTGATCGGTAATGACTGCACCTATCTGTGTGCCAGCGATGCACACGGCACACCAATCATGCTCAAAGCACGCAAGGACGGTATTAGCCCGGAAGAACTGGTCGCCACTTTGCACACCGAACACAAACGCGATCTCGCCAGTTTCCTCGTCGAGTTCGACAACTTTCATACCACTCATTCAGAAGAAAATCGCGAACTGGTCGAACAGATCTTTGCCCGACTCGATGCAAAGGGCCTGATTACCAAACGCACGATCGAGCAGGCTTATGATGAACAGGCCGGTATGTTTCTACCGGACCGCTTTGTCCGCGGCACCTGCCCCATGTGTAGTGCTGAAGACCAGGCCGGCGACAACTGCGAGGCTTGCAGCCGCACCTACTCACCGAGTGATCTGCTCGACCCGAAGTCAGTCATCTCTGGTACTACACCGATTCGCAAAGAATCCGAACACTATTTTTTTCGGCTTGGAAAATTTGAAGCCTCACTGCGCCAGTGGATGGCCGACGGTCACGTCAGCCAGAGTGTGGCACGCAAACTGGACGAATGGTTCGAAGTCGGCTTGCAGGACTGGGACATCTCACGCGATGCGCCTTATTTTGGTTGCAAGATACCCGGCACCGAAGACAAGTATTTCTATGTCTGGCTCGACGCACCGATCGGCTACATGTCCAGCCTGGTAAACCTCGGCAGAAAGAACGGCGGCACACCCGATCTTGATACCTATTTTGGCGCCGACAGTGAGGCCGAGTTGTACCACTTCATCGGCAAGGACATCATTTATTTCCATACCCTGTTTTGGCCTGCTGTTCTTGAAGGTGCCGGCTACCGCAAACCAACCGGTGTTTTTGCACATGGCTTTTTAACCGTCAACGGGCAGAAAATGTCAAAATCACGCGGCACGTTCATTTCGGCCGCAACTTATCTTGAGGAACTCAATCCGGAGTACCTGCGCTATTACTATGCCTTCAGACTCGGCCCGGGCATTGATGATCTCGACCTGAGCCTCGACGACTTCGTCGCC
>PBZD01000075.1 GCA_002729875.1 Chromatiales bacterium
CAATATATAACAATAGTTTATAGATTCTTATTAAAGAAATTAATTACTTTTGCTCAGGCTATCTGCAAGCTGTTGGAGCGCCGCCTGGGTCTCATCGGCAAACCAGGCCGCTGTCGTTTTTTCGACATCGTCGGACGCATCAAGCTGCCTGATCATTTCCTTTTTACCGCTCATTCGCGTCGTATTCATGGCCACGGTCGGCAGCGCGAGCAAACCGGTGAGAAATTCCACGGCTCTTTTCTCCACCAATTCCTGCGCCACGACTTCATCAATCAGGCCAATCTCCAACGCAGAATCCATCAACATCAGTTGCCCCTGCATAGAAGACTGACGTGCCAACCGGGTACCAACCAGGTCGCTGAAAACATGCAGAATCGATGCCGGCAACGGTAAACCGACCCGTACTTCATTAAATCCTATCTTGAACGTTCCATCGGCAGCTACCCGGTAATCGCAGTGCGCAGCCAGTACCGCGCCCCCGGCCGGGCTGTGGCCGGCCAGGGCAGCTACAACAGGCACCGGGCATGCCGCCAGTGTTCGGGCCGTCCGGAATAACAATGACCAGAAGCGATGAATGTCGCTGCGCGACTGGCCGAGCAACTCGGGCACATCTATACCGGCACAGAACATGCCGGGCTGGCCCGACAGAATCAGGCCTCGCGCCCCGGCATCCAGCGCTTCAGCGCAACCGGCAAGAATTGTTTCGAGTAAATCATGATTTAGCGCGTTTGCCGGCGGCCGATTCATCCGCAACTCGGTGATATCGCCATGCGAAATAATATCCAGCATGATTTGGATCCTGAAAGAAATGGTGGACGGAAATGCACTATATCAAACTGAAGAATCACCCCAAAGAAACAGCTTTGCAGTCTCTGTCCTGAGCAAATCGCCCAGCGATATTCGCGGCAAACACAGCAAACATCATGATGATTAAGATGCAGATAAAAAATAGTTACGCTCAACAACTATTTTTTCGCAAGATCCACAGATATTGCCCACTTAACAAACCATTTGCGATTCCAAAAAAAACCGGCTATCAGCCAGTTTTTTCCATTGAAATGTAAAAACTAATCTTAAGAATTCATCTCAATTTTTTTATTCGGCCTCACAAATGTTGTGGAGGGTGCGTCATCTGTTAGCCCGAATTACTACTAAGTTTATAAATTCACATAAGCGCTGGCATATCATAGTAGGTGAAATATGTATATTTACAATATATTGCGGTGAATCAACTTATTATCCTGATTATCGTGGCCCCGGTGGATAATAATCATCCCTGCTCAAGAATAGTCATTCTTGATTAACAACGCCCATACCATGCTGATTTAATAACTCAGAGAGCATACCGGCTCATACAACTACTCCAGCTTGTCGCTGTAAGTTTTAACACCAAACAAGACATAGGCAGGACAAAATCGCACGATGCCGGTAAACAATGCAACCGCACCTACCACATATGCCACCATTGCCATATTGCCGGTAAGCAACGAGGAAAATGCCATCCAGATCAGCGCACCACCGACGAACAACCGTATCATTCTATCCGCACCACCAACATTCAATGAAACCTTCATGATTGAACCTCATAACGTTCGAGCAAACCGTCTGTTACCAATCGACTGACCCACGAGTAAATTATATAAATTCTTCGCTACGCAGACCACATTACCAATTCACGCAGCAAGGCAGTCGCAAACTGTCCACGTGCCAGTGTAAAACTCACCGTCACCTGTTGCCCATCCAGCTGCCAGTTCAGTTGTTGCGGCCTGAGCAACAGTGGCCGGCGCACCATCCTGAGATCATGGTTCTCGAGCAACCTGGTCGTCGCCGTATACGGTGTAAAAAATCTCCGCTCATGCTCCAATGCACGGTCGGTCGCATGATTATTACCGGAACCCCACAGCAACCCGGTCGGTTGTAATGATTGCCCGCGAACCTCCGGCTCGTGACGATAAGCTTGCCTGTCTTCGTCATAGACGATTTCCCCGGGCAAAACCGTTGCCAATGAACCATCCGTGATGCGCTGCGCAAGATAATTGTTAAATAACGCCGAACGTAACGCCGACAAAGCGAATGAACGCGACTCCCGCCGCAATTTGAGCGGTCGCTGAAGATCTCCAAACAGCTCAAGATTACCCGCGTCACGACCAAAACGCTGTGCAGCAAAATAATTTGGCAGCAAACCATCACGCAATTCGCTTAGCCGTCGTGCAAGTTCACCACAATCCCCTTCCAGATTACGGATAACGATTCGAAACTGGTTCCCGCGCAGCGCCCCGACACGCAACTTTCCCGTATGCCGGTGCTGCGCAAGCACTTCAACACCGTCAATTGCAAATACTTCAGGATCAGGATCCTTGCAACCTGGCAGATGCAAACTAAACCATTGCTCAGTAACGGCATGACGATCTTTCAAACCGGCGTAACCGACGGCACGATATGGCAGGTTGAGGGATTGTGCGAGTTGTTTTGCGACCCAACGGGTGTTCTGTCCGGTCTTGCGTACCAGCAAATACAGGTGTTCGCCCGCACCAGCCAACTCGAACGCCAGCGACTCCCGAACAAGGAAATCGGTCGGCTTAGCACGAATGATGCCGGTTGTTACCGGCAGGCCCATTAAGCGCGGCAATCTGTCCAGGTCTGCACCCTGGCGCAGACGCACCAGCTCGTCGGAGCAATTCATAATCGTGGACTCATAGCCGCCACTGCCTGACTATCCGGGTGCAACCCCAGGGCATCATCCGTGCCATGCAGCAAGAATGCCGTTCAGAGAAAAATCCGCAGACAGAGAAACCGAGCGGAGAAAGACCCAACCGCGTCACTTGGCAGTCTTGACAGCCTCACCGCCCCCCTGCTGCTCAGAAAAGACATAAAACGTCTCATCCTGGCCAATCAAACCAAGATCACTACGCGCCCGTTCTTCAACAGCCCCGAAACCACGTTGCAGATCTTCAACTTCGGCCTCCAGCCGTTCGTTGCGCCCGGCCAACTGTTCATTCTCATGGCTTTGCAGTTCAACCTGGGTACGCAGCCGGCTGACTTGCGAAAATCCACCATTAAAGATCCATAGCCTCGCCTGCAACACGATCAACAGGCTCAGCAGAGTAACGGCGATCAACCTGAAAACAACCGATTTACTTAACCCTTCTTTCACAGCGAGACGGGGAATGCGTCGGCACCCGGATAATGCGCGGCCGAACCCAGTATCTCCTCAATGCGTAACAGCTGGTTGTACTTTGACATACGATCTGATCGACACAGGGAACCGGTCTTGATCTGTGATGCACTAGTGCCGACCGCGATATCGGCAATCGTCGCATCACAGGTCTCCCCGGAACGATGCGAAACAATGGCTGAATAATCTGCCTTGGCCGCCATATTAATCGCCGCAAGAGTCTCCGTCAGCGTCCCAATCTGGTTTGGCTTGATCAAAATTGAATTGGCAATCTTCTTGTCGATGCCTTCAGCCAGGATAGTTGTATTGGTCACAAACAGATCGTCACCAACCAACTGTACCCGGGCGGCAAGTTTCTCGCTAAGCAGCCCCCAGCCGTCCCAGTCACTCTCATCCATCCCGTCTTCAATCGAGATGATCGGAAAAGTATCGACGAGGTCGGACAAATAATCGCTAAAACCAGCCGCATCGAAACGCTTGCCTTCAGACTCAAGCTTGTACTGACCCTCTGAGTAAAACTCGGAACTGGCAACATCAAGACCCAGATAGATATCACGACCGGCTTGCAAGCCGACTGTTTCGATTGCCGTCAGGATAACTTCAAGCGCTGCGGCATTGGACGGCAGATCCGGCGCAAAACCACCTTCATCGCCGACAGCGGTATTCAGGCTCCTGCTTTTCAGCACCGACTTGAGCGCATGAAAAACTTCAGCGCCATAGCGCAACGCGTCGCTGAATGATGAGGCACCGACCGGCAGGATCATAAATTCCTGTATATCGACACTGTTATCCGCATGAGCGCCACCGTTGATAATGTTCATCATCGGTACCGGCATAGCCGCAGCATCACCCGGCAACGACTGGAACAGGGGTAACTGCCGCTCGGCGGCAGATGCCTTTGCAATGGCCAGGGATGCGGCCAGCGTCGCATTTGCACCAAGCCTGCTCTTGTTATGCGTACCATCCAGTTCGATCAACAGCGCATCAATGGCGGCCTGATCCAGTCCGTCCTGACCTACCAGCGCGGCGCCAATCTCACTATTCACGTTAGCGACGGCACGCAGCACACCCTTGCCCTGGTAACGGTTCTGGTCACCATCGCGAAGTTCAACAGCCTCACGCGAACCCGTTGAGGCGCCGGATGGCACGGCGGCACGACCGAACGCCCCACTCGCGAACTCGACATCCGCCTCAACTGTCGGGTTACCGCGCGAATCGATAATTTCCCGGCCCAGAATTTTTGTAATTGCACTCATAATCGGAGCTTACTCCCTGTAGCTCAATTCAGGATTAACCCTGCTTCACAGTTCGCTTTCGGCCAGTGCCGATGATTTGCTAATCGCGTCAAGCTCCAGCAAGGTTTCCAACAGTCCTTCCATACGCTCAAGCGGCCATGCATTCGGCCCGTCACTCAGAGCCCGGGAAGGATGAGGATGAGTTTCCATAAACAACCCGGCGATACCGGCAGCCACAGCGGCACGGGCCAGAACCGGAACAAACTCTCGCTGCCCGTCCGACGCATCACCTCGCCCCCCCGGTAACTGCACCGAATGCGTCGCATCGAAAACAACCGGGCAACCGGTTGCGCGCATGATCGCCAGTGAACGCATGTCTGCGACCAGGTTGTTATAACCGAAAGCAAACCCGCGCTCACACACCATGAGTTGCTGATTGCCCGTTCCCCTGGCCTTGGTGACAACATTCGCCATCTCGGCCGGCGACAGGAACTGGCCTTTCTTGATATTGACCGGTTTGCCCTGTGCCGCGACGTTGACGATGAAATTTGTCTGACGACACAAAAATGCCGGTGTCTGCAGCACGTCGACAACGGCCGCAACTTCATCCAACGGTGTGTCCTCATGTACGTCGGTCAGCACCGGCAGGTCTGTCTGGCGGCGCGTCTCAGCCAGAATGCGTAACCCCTCCTCCTGACCCGGCCCACGAAAACCGGCCAACGAAGAACGATTTGCTTTGTCAAAAGATGCTTTAAATATCAAGTTTATAGAAAGCTTTTCTGATATTTCTTTTAACTTACCGGCTATATCGATTGTAAGCTGTTCACTCTCAATCACGCACGGCCCGGCAATCAGGAACAGACGCTGATCCAATCCTGCCTGAAAATGAGCCAGCCTCATGCGTCTGCAGCCACCGCAAATTCCCCAGCACTAAATTCCCGCGCTGCGTTGATAAAGCCGGTGAACAGTGGATGTCCATCCCGTGGGTTAGAGGTAAATTCCGGGTGAAACTGCACCGCGACAAACCAGGGATGATCGGGAATCTCGATAACCTCGACCAGGCCATCAACTGATAAACCGGAAAATGCCATGCCGGCATCCTTGAGTTGCTGAAGATAGTGGTTGTTGAATTCGAAGCGATGCCTGTGACGCTCATAAATGGGGTTATTATCGTACATCCTGGCCGCAAGGCTGCCGCTGGTGAGCCGGCATTCCTGGGCGCCAAGCCGCATGGTTCCGCCAAGATTCGAATCGCGGTTGCGTTCCTGATTACTACCGTCCTGATCCTGCCATTCAGCGATCAATGCGATGACCGGTTGTTGTGCTGTCGGCTCAAATTCGGTGCTGTGTGCGTTTTCAAGCCCGGCCACATTACGTGCAAACTCGATAACGGCAGCCTGCATACCAAGGCAAATCCCCAGGTACGGAATATTATTTTCACGTGCGTAACGAACTGTATTGATCTTGCCCTCGACCCCCCGATCACCGAAACCACCGGGCACCACAATCGCATCAACTGCAGCGAAACAACCAAGATCGCCGGATTCGACCTGCCCGGATTCGACATAGCTGATCTTGACCTTGGTTCGTGTCTGCAGACCGGCGTGCACAAGCGCCTCGGCCAGTGACTTGTAGGAGTCCCGCAAATCGACATATTTACCGACCAGTGCAACCGTCACTTCGGCATCCTGACGCTGCTTGGCTGCAACTACAGCTTCCCACTCGGACAGGTCAGCCGGAGGCACATCCAGACCAAATTGCTCGACAATAATCTGATCGATGCCCTGATCGCGCAGCACCATCGGCAAACGATAAATATCATCAACATCCATGGCCGATATGACCGCGCGCTCGTGTACATTCGTAAACAGGGCGATCTTGCGACGCTGCTCGTCCGGCAGCGCCTGCTCCGAGCGACAGACCAGCACATCCGGCTGAATCCCGATTGAACGCAGTTCCTTGACCGAGTGCTGGGTCGGCTTGGTCTTGATTTCTGCCGAGGTTGCTATATACGGCACAAGCGTCAGATGCACGTAAACAACTTTACTGCGACCCATATCGACAGCTGCCTGGCGAATGGCCTCGATAAACGGCAACGACTCGATATCACCCACCGTGCCGCCGATCTCGACGATGCAGATATCAGCATCACCGGCGCCAAGTGCTACACCACGCTTGATCTCATCGGTCACATGCGGGATGACCTGAACCGTTGCGCCGAGATAATCACCGCGCCGTTCTTTGGCAATGACACTGCCGTAGATCCGCCCGGTGGTAAAATTGCTGTTCCTGCCAACCGTCGTACGTACAAACCGCTCGTAATGGCCGAGATCCAGATCAGTCTCGGTACCATCCTCGGTCACAAACACCTCACCGTGTTGAAACGGGCTCATGGTACCCGGATCCACATTCAGATATGGATCGAGCTTCATCATGCTGATCTTGAGTCCGCGGGCTTCAAGAATCGCCCCAAGGGATGCAGCGGTAATGCCCTTACCCAATGACGAAACCACACCACCAGTAACAAAAACAAATCGAGGCATTAGCTATCCCAGGTTAATCCAACCGTCTATAACAAGGAAATGAACGGAAAAAAGTGAAGATCAGATCGTGCAGTGTTACCTGCAGCTATCGTGCAAATTATGCTGAAATCAGGAAGGATCGACACGGTGCTCCAAGTTACCAGATCACCCCCACCACGACAATGAAAAAACCATAATCAGGCGAGTATCACGGTAAATCCACTCGCCCATTCCACACCACCCGCGTACCTTTGCCCGCATCTTTCCCGCCCAAATCTTCAACCTGCCACAGATCGCCCACTGCAACGAGGCCGCCGGCTCGATAAAGAAATGGAACATGGACGCGCATCCAGGGCACGACACCGCGCTGCTGGAATAAATTCTTAACCGACTTGTGCTGCCCCCCGGATTCAAAACGTTCGCCACCGGTCCGAAAACGTACCATCCAGTCTCCCGGCAGATCGGTATCCGTCCCGTCATGCCGCACGAACTGTAATCCGCCCCGCAAGGGACCCAGATCAATACGCCCCCGACCGTCCCAGGCATGGCTGTCCGGCAACGCCGTGGCCGGATCCGGATCAAACTCCAGCAGGTACAGATGATCACGGTATCGACGCATCTGCACCCCGCCCCATTTGAGCAATGGCATCCGATCAAGACCGGCGCTCAGCAATTGCTCCAGACCGTCACGCAATCTGGCTTCGGCAGGTGGCGCCAGGCCACGCTGCCGGATCCAATAGCGCACCACATTATGGCGGCGCGCCGTGGATAACCCACGGAGCAGGATGACCGAGAGTGTCCCATCGAACTCGCTGCCGTCGGCATCCCGGTTAGCCTGATTATCAAGAATCCGTGCAGCCTCACCGCAAAGCCGCGCCGCCCGTGGAATTGTTTCACCCAGACCGGGCCAACGCTGGCGCAAAATGGGCAGAACCCGGTGGCGTAAGAAATTACGATCGAATGTCGTATCAGTATTCGCCGGATCTTCGCTCCAGGCCAGGTTTTGCTCCCGGGCATAGGCCTCTAGCGCATCACGCCCGACCTCAAGCAAGGGACGCAATAACCACCCCTGGCCACAAGGCTGGCGCGCTTCTATGCTGGCCAGCCCGTGCGGACCTGCGCCACGTAACAGGCGCAACAATAATGTCTCAACCTGGTCATCACGGTGGTGAGCAGTCAGCAAAATCTCGCCGTGACCCAGCAAGCCGGTTAATGCGCCATAACGCACTTTGCGGGCAGCAGCTTCAATACCATCATCACTTGCTCTGTCGACCTCAACGTCACAACAGGTCAGCACCACGCCAAGTTGATTACAGAACGACTGACAAACCACCGCCCAGTTATCAGCATCGGTGTGCAGGTGATGATTCACATGAACGGCACGGATGGAATTACCGGGAAACTCTCGCCCAAGGCGCACGACAGCATGCAGCAAGGTCGTAGAATCAACACCACCACTTAGCGCAATGCACCAATCGGATCCGCTGATCAGGTCTTCATGCAGTTGTTGCCGCAGAATATCCAGCATCGTTTTCATCGTCGACACTTGAGAGGCCAACGCACCGCAGGGTCAGGATTCCTTGAAAACACCCAGAGCCTCGAGCCGTGCTGCTCGCTGTGACAGCAATGCTTCGCTGTCGAGCGCCTCAAGTTCACGCAGGTGTGTCGACAACGCATTCTGCAGAGTCTGCGCAGTCGCCGCCGGATCGCGATGTGCACTGCCAAGCGGTTCCGGGATTATTTCATCGACGAGACCAAGTTCAAGCAACCGTTCAGCTGTGATGCCCATCTCGTCGGCGGCTAATGAAGCCTTTTCGGCACTTTTCCACAGAATACTCGCACAACCTTCCGGCGAAATTACCGAATAGATTGCGTACTCCAGCATCAGAACCCGATCAGCAACACCGATAGCCAACGCCCCGCCGGAGCCCCCTTCACCGACGACAGCACTGATAATCGGTGTTTTCAGGCGCGACATGGTAAACAGGTTTTGCGCTATCGCTTCACTTTGCCCGCGTTCCTCGGCGCCGATACCAGGATAAGCCCCCGGCGTGTCGATGAAAGTGATGACCGGCAAATGAAACCGCTCGGCCATCTTCATCAACCGGAGAGCCTTGCGATAACCTTCGGGTTTTGCCATGCCGTAATTACGCAGCACACGGGACTTGGTATTTCGCCCCTTCTGGTTACCGATGAAAACAACCGCTTTACCATCGAGCCGGCCAAGTCCGCCAACAACAGCCAGATCATCGGCATACATACGATCACCGTGCAGTTCCTGAAAATCAGGGCTGATCGCGGCGATATAATCATTTGTATAGGGCCGCAACGGGTGACGTGCTACCTGGGCAATTTGCCACGGCGTCAGATTAGAGAAAATGGATTTCGTCAGTGATTTGCTCTTGGCCTTGAGGCGAGCGATCTCATCGCCGATATTGACTTCAGAATCGTCACCAACGAAACGCAATTCATCGATCTTCGCTTCCAGTTCGGCGATCGGCTGCTCAAATTCAAGAAATTTCAAATCCATAGAGTAAAACCCTAAACGCTGTCGCGATACGTTACAAGAGTGATTCAGGCTGACAATGCATTCTTGTATATAAACCGGAAACCATTGCCGCCGACAATCTCCGCCAGACGTTCGCGAAGCTCACGACTCGGGCGTACAGACCACTCGGCTCCCAGACGCACTCGTGCTTGCGCATTATCACGACGGAAGAACAGGCTGATGTCACAGGATCCGGGTCGATAAGGCTCAAGAACCTGTTTCAGACGGTCTGCCCTTAGACTGCCGTTGCCACCGGGTTGCCATTGAATCACCAGATTTGTAGCGCGCTGCTCAATCAACTTGTCGATGTCATTGATATCGCTAGCCAGCAAACACCAGTCATCAATGTAATCATCGAACCGCAGCTTGCCGGATACGACGATAATGGCATGCGCCGTCAGCTTGTGACGAAATTGCTCATATACCTCCTGAGACAGGGTGACCTCGATCCGGCTCGTACCATCGTCCAGATCAAACGCCGCCCGTGCGCCCCGTTTACGCAGTTTGGTGAAAAGACCGGCCGCGGCACATGACCGACTGCCTGCCCACTGATTATCACTCTTGGCCACCGGCTTGATATTCTTCAGACCGGCGATCGTTCCCGACGACACGAACGGCCCGTCATAGCGATACTCATCAAACGGGTGACCGCTCATGTATAAACCGAGGCTTTCCAGTTCCGCCATCAGGTGTTGGCGAAACCCCCAATCAGGCAGGGCTTTGACCGGCGTCACCTGTGGCACAAGACCGGATTCACTGCCGAACAGATCAACCTGACCCGATTCACGCAGGCGTGCGGCCTGTTCGGCGGCACCGATTGCCGCCGGTACCCGTGCCAGCAAGCTGGGCCTGTTTGGTCCAAATTCATCCATTGCACCGGCCTTGATCAGCGCTTCGACTGCACGTTTGCTGATTTTTTGCGAATTGACCCGCAAACAAAAATCATCCAGATTGCGAAACGGTTCGGTCTGCCTTGCGGTTATTATTATTTCTATTGCACTGTGTCCGAGTCCCTTGACGGCTCCAAGCCCGTAGCGGATAGCCGTTTTGCCCCGAATACTGAACTGATAGCCCGAATCATTGATGTCCGGCGGCATCAGATCGAGGTTGTTAACCCTGCAATCTTCTTTCAGAATCACCAGTTTATCCGTAGCGTCCTTCTCCGAACTCAGCACCGCCGCCATAAAAGCAGCGGGATAATGCGCCTTAAGCCAGGCCGTCTGATAAGCAAGCAATGCATACGCAGCCGAATGTGACTTGTTAAAACCGTAGCCGGCAAATTTTTCCACTAAATCGAATATTCTGCCCGCCAGGCGCCGATCGACAGCGCGCTCGGCAGCACCATCGATAAAACTACTGCGCAAACGCGTCATCTCTTCAGGTTTTTTCTTGCCCATCGCACGCCGCAGGATATCGGCGCCACCCAGCGAAAAGCCGGACAGTCGCTGCGCTATCTGCATGACCTGCTCCTGATACAGGATTACGCCATAAGTACTTTCCAGTATCGACTCAAGATCCGGATGGAAATAATCAATCGGCTCATCGGTCTCAGCATGTTTACGATTAATAAAATCATCAAC
>PBZD01000076.1 GCA_002729875.1 Chromatiales bacterium
CACGGCGTCGCTGCAAGAGCTGGTGGCCCAGGTGTGGCGAGTGACCCCTCCAGACACCGATGCGGGAGGTAGCAGCAGTGACGGGCCGGGGGTTGGTAACGCGATTGCAGAACATGCAGACATTGATATGGTTTCCTTTACCGGGTCAACCCGCGCCGGTGTGCTGGTGGCCCAGTCTGCGGCCCGATCCATCAAGCGTGTCACCCAGGAACTTGGTGGCAAGTCTGCCAATATCATTCTTGAAGATGCCGATCTTGCAACGGCAGTGAAAGCCGGGGTGCGCAACTGTTTTGCCAATAGCGGCCAGTCCTGCAACGCGCCAACGCGTATGCTGGTGCATGCAAGTCAGCATCAGCAGGCACTGGAGATTGCCCGGGCGACGGCTGAAAGCGGATCGCAACCGGGTGATCCGCAGAGCAGCGAGAAGGTCCTCGGCCCGGTCGCCAGCAAGGTGCAGTTTGACAAGATTCAGGGGCTGATCAGCAAAGGTATTGAGGAGGGCGCTACGCTGGTTACCGGCGGCCTGGGCAAGCCTGAAGATCTTGCGACCGGCTACTTCGTCAAACCAACCGTGTTTGGCAACGTGACCAACGACATGACAATAGCCCGAGAGGAAATCTTCGGCCCGGTACTGTGCATCCTGCCCTACGAGACGGAAGCACAGGCAATCGGGATTGCCAATGATTCGGACTACGGGCTGGCGGGCTATGTTCAGTCGGGTGATGCAGCCCATGGCCGCAAGGTGGCGGACCAGCTGCGTGCCGGTCAGGTCATGATTAATGGCGCCGGTGCAGACTTCAACACGCCGTTTGGCGGCTACAAGCAGTCGGGTAACGGCCGCGAGTGGGGCGTTGAAGGTTTCCAGGAATTCCTCGAAATCAAGGCCGTGGTTGGGGGTTAGAACCGGCTGTGATCAATGGTGCCTGCCACCAATTGCGCTTTGTTAGCCGTTAAGCGATCCCGGATTTACGCAAGTAAAACGTATATTTCTTCAGTGTTATTATGCTCATGCAGCGGATCTTTTTTATCCCCATAGGCAGCGCTGCCTTCACGGCGTCATATGGGCGATATTGACGTTGACTTTTGCTTGGTTAACATAATTATTTAGCCGTAGTGCCAGCAGTTATATTTCCGCATCAGGCAAAATGAACCCGGCAGCTTTTTTGGAGCCCCGCAACATGCACATTACTCGCACCTTGAATGTCACTGCAATTTTGTTTGTTTTGCTGCTGTTGCTAACGGTCGGCCGGACCCGGGCCGAAGTCGGGCCGGATGCGGTCTCCGGTGCCAGTCCCGAAGGCCCGGCGATCGACAGCAGTAAGGAGCTGCCGGTACGCTTTATTCCCAATATACCGCCGGCCGGGGAAGGCTATTACGCACCGGATGACTATCATTTTATCGCCCAGGCTCGTGATCCCGATGCGCAGACCAATGGTGATGAACGGATCGGCGGCGCGCTGACCTATATTTTTACCGATGACGGCAAGCTGACCCGGCGGATTAACCATCGTGGCCAGGATGCATGTTCGTATTTTTTCCAGGATCAGGAACGGGTGATCTGGACTTCGACCAGAGACAATATGGAGATGCCGCTCGGTGACTGGGCCAGCCAGGATAACTATCCGCAAGGGGCCGAGTTGTACAGTTCCGACCTGCACGGCGACGACATTGTCCGGCTTACCAACAATCAATGGTATGACGCCGAGGTGACCGTATCGCCGAACAATGAATGGATTGTGTGGGCCCGGCAGATCGACGGCAACATTAACCTGTGGCGCATGCGTTCGGATGGTACGGATGAAACCCAGATTACCTTTACTGAAGACTGGCAGCCGGGTGCGCCGTTCTACCTGGCCGATAACGAAACGATTATTTTCCAGGCCTGGCGAAACAGTGAATACGGCAAGATCACACCGACACCCATGACGGTATTCACCATCAAGTCTGATGGCACCGAACTGACTCAACGCACTTTTAATCGCGACATGCAGTGGGGGCCGGCTCCCGCGGGAGACGGGCGTCATTATTTGTTCACCCGGATGATCGATGGCTATAACTTCGAGTTGTTCCTCGGCGATCTGGGCGGCGACGAACCGCGACGCCTGACCTATAACACCGGTTTCGATGGCATGAAGTCACTGTCAAAAGACAGTAGCAAGATGATGTTTAATCGGGCCGCCTATAAAGATGATCCCACGCTATATATTCACGTAATGGATCTGTCATCGCTGAATCTTGGTCCGGAGTATTTCCAGGGTATTGCCGATACCCCGGTACCGGAAGGCGCTGTGCTGATTAACGATTTCACCGTTGAGTAAATTGCACCGGGCACCAATTAATCTTGGAATGATCTTATGTGGCTGTTGATTCTTGGTTTTGTGTTGTTCCTCGGTGCCCACCTGGCGCCGGGTGTGTTGGGTCTGCGAGAACAGCTTGTGACCCGGCTTGGTGAAGGGCGTTTCCTCGGGGTTTATATCGGCACTTCGGTGACCGGTATGGTCGGTATCATAGTCGGCAAGGCGCTGGCACCGGAAATCGATATATGGGAGCCTCCGGACTGGGGGGCCAGGGTCTCGCTGCCGCTGGTTGCGGTCGGTTTTGTCCTGATGGCGGCATTGCTGTTGCCGAGCAACATTCGCCGCTTTACGCGCCACCCGATGCTATGGGGCATGACTGCGTGGGCTGCCGGGCATTTGCTGGCCAACGGGGACCTGGCTTCGATAATCCTGTTTGGCGGATTTGGTGGATTTGCATTGCTTAGCATTCACTCACTGACTCGACGTGGTGCGCAGCAGACAACCGTGAAGGTTGCGCTTTGGCGAGATGGCGTTGTGCTGGCAGCCGGGCTTGGTGCCTGGCTGGTGATGTTGCAGTTGCATTCATTCCTGTTTGGGGCGTGAAAAGCTATAGAAAGAAATCACCGCTTCGATGGCAACAGCGACCGGGGATTCACAACCGGGGATATATTTTTAATTGCGCGAGCCAAGATAAATGGCAGCCAGCGCAATCACCGCGCCTGTCGCTTCCATAACAGTCAATACGCGCCCGAACCATAGCACTTCCCATAAATAACTCAGGGCAGGTTGCAGCAGTAGCGCCAGACCGGCTTCGGTGGCTGTGACTTTGGGCAGGCTGGCCGCAATGAGCAGCCAACCGATGCAGTGCGACAGTATTCCGTAGGCGAATAACCAACCGACATCGGCCGGGGTCGGAATCAGCAGTGAGGCTCCTTCCATGCCGACACTGATGCCAAGCAGCAGGGCAGTGGTTAGCGACACGATCGCCACTTCGCGGGTTGGCATTCGATGGCTGGACAATGAACGTGCCGTGCGCAGGCTGAGCAGGTATCCGGTGTAAGCCATTGCTGTCAGTAATCCCAGCCCGATGCCGAAGCGATAGTTTGCGGTCAGTGTCTGCCATTCGAAACCGACCAGCAGCGCAAGTCCCATGATTGCCAGCGGTACCGCAACCAGTTGTCTGGCGCGTGGTGCCTGGGCAAGCAATAAAATTCCGGCCAGCATCATGAAAAATACCTGGAAGTTGGCCAGCAGGGTGGCCAGACCGGGCCCTACGTAAGCAATGCTTCGATGCCAGAACCACAGATCCAGCGAGAAAAAAAGCGCCGCGACCAACAGCATGACAAGGATCCGGCGAGATAAATCAAGCCGCTGGCGAGTGACCATGAGAAATATTACCAGCGCAATGCCACCGATCAGGACCCGGTAGAATGCGCTGACTGTCGGGGGTACCGTAACCAGCCTGACCCATATGGGTGACAGGCTGATCAGTGTTGCACCCACGAACAGCAATAAATGGGGTCGAACCGAGTGTTCTTCTGGAGAATCTTCAGTCACGATGGCGATGATAACCGGATAGCACGGGGCCGGATGTATTTATGACCCGAAAAAGTATCCACTATGCCTTGTAATAGAGAAAAAGCTTTATTTCAAGCCGGTATTAAGTGGCGTTATTTATTTGCGGTCGTTTAGTTGACGATTGGCTCGTGCCTGATGGTAAAAATTTTCATGCGGGAGAAATCACCGCCCAGCAAAGGTGGCAAACAACTTGCTTTTCCGGACTTTGACGGTAATGGAGCTTTCATGAGTGTGGGCAATATTTTGTAAAACTCGCAGGTTGGAATGTTGTTTGCGGATCATCTCCAAGCCATCCGGGTTGAGATCGAACAGGTGGCGCCCAATTGTGCTGCCCATGTTCCCAAACCTGTGCCGTCAGGAGAGCCGAAGTAAATGCCGCAAGTACATCCTGACACCAGTGCAGCGCTCTTTGACTTGCCGGGTGCCGGGGTGTTGACTCCAGTACCACGAAAGTAGACAGGCAACCATTATCTTTCAATAAATTCGATCGTCTTTCTGGCCAGTGTTTCCGGGTTTTCCTCGATCAGGAAGAAACCGGTGTCCGGGTAAATTTCATGTGGCTGGTTGCGGGTGCCGGGAATCTGATCGTGAAGTTCTTCCGGTTTGAAACTGCGTTCGGCAATCTGTTGGCTGACCAGCGTCAGTGTCGGTTTGGTCCAGTTGCCGAGTTTTTTCCACACTTCACGATTCAGCGCATCGGCGGGGTTTAGCATCGTTGCCGGGATCAGCATTGGCAGGCGGCGCGGGCCACCCTTATAGGATTCGTTGGGATATGGGGCATCGAGTCCTTTGCGGGTATCGGCATCGAGGTCTTTAACGGTCATGTCCGAGACCATGCCGCTGATTGGGAATATATCCGGCTTCAGGGTATAGCGTCGCCATCCGGCGACCCAGACGGCACTCAGGATGCTGTTGGCGCGTGGCACGATCGTGGTGACCAGTATGAGTCGGGAAAAGATCTCGGGGTGCTCAACGGCCACAGGCAGGCCAAAGTAGCCGCCCCAGTCAAACATAAAACCGGTACTGTTCCTGATGTCCAGCGCCTCGAGAGTTGCGGTCAGCCAATCGATTTGCTTTTGGTAGGTGTGGGCATTCCAGTCCGCGGGTTTATCGGAGCGGCCGAAACCAATCAGGTCCGGAACCACCACCCGGTAACCGGCAGCGGTTAGCAGCGGGATCATTTTTCTGTAGGAATAACTCCAGGTAGCCTGTCCATGCAGCAGTAAAATTATGTGTCCGTCGGCAGGCCCTTCATCAAGATAGTGAACACGCAGGTTGCCGAGGTCAGAGTCTCTGATCTCGACATAGCGTGGTTCGTACATAAAGTCATGCAGGGATGCAAACCGGGCATCCGGAGTACGCAGAACAGGCGTGTAAGAATTAACCGCAACAGCATCGCCGGCTGATTGCACGTCATAGTGGTTGAAAGTGAAAAGCGATAATACGCCAACCAGTAATACAATAAGTATCATCAGTATTTTGCGCATGCCAGACCTCCAAATATGCGTAGAATACTTTTACTTGTAATATTTTTTTGGCAGCCGGTTCAGTCGTTATTCCCGCTGATCTTCGTTGCTAAGGCGGTTACCAGGGTAAGACAGAACCATCTTCGTAGGTTAGGAACTTGCCGTTATCTTCCGGGGTGAGGCCGTCGATTACCTTTAGCATTTTTTCTACGCTTTCGTTGGTTTCGATCATGTTGGGAATTTTTATGCCCTTGAATTGATCGCTATCCTCCATTGTATCGACCTGTCCGGGTGACAGCAGTATCAGGGTGATGCCTTTCTTAGGTGTTTCGAACGAGAGTGTATACATGTACATATTCAACGCGGCCTTGCTGGCGCGGTAGCTGTACATTATCGGCATTTTCGGGCTGAGCCCAAATGAGCCGCCCTTGCTGGAAATGATGATCATTTTCTTTTGTTCGGAAGCGGCGACTGCAGCCATGAATGCCTGGGCAAGTTTCAGCGGGGCGATGGCATTGACGGCCATGCTGTTTCGCGCTATATCCCAGTTCACACCGGATACACGCCTGAAAGCAGATTTGTACTTCGGGGTAATGCCGGCATTGCTGAGTAAAACATCGATGGTTTGCTCGGTATATTTAGCCGCGAGTTCATCGATGCGGGCAAAGTCGGTGACATCGAGCTGCTCGATAACTATCTTCTCATGGGTGGTAACCAGGGCTTGCAACTGTTCAGCTTTTTCAGGCTTACGCGTGGTTGCAATGACATTCCAGCCAAGAGCAGCATATTGCTTGACGAATTCAAGGCCGATGCCGCGATTGGCGCCGGTGATAAACACGGTTGGACTGGCTGGATCAAGGTCTGCCCATGCGGTTGATGAGATAATGAGCAGCAGCAGGCTGAGTGATTTTACAGGGGCTTTAAGCATTATTATTTCTCTGGTTGGGCGCATTTATTGGTCAAATTATAGCCGAGAAAAACACGCCAATGAACGGGCATCTTTGCTGTTATTCACTTTTGGGGTTTTGATGGCCCTATGCCCGGCCAGGGTTTGCCGAATTTTGCAGTCACGTTATCGATGAGATCAAGGATTTTTCCCTCTCTGAGCCTGTGGGCAGACCCACGCAGGTCGACTACCGGCATCGGAGCGAGAAAAACCGCTACCTCATAGGGTGAATTACCGTCAGGCCATCAGGTTGGCCGGCTTCGGAGTCGAGTTTGGCAATCAGTGCCGGGTAGCAGCACTTTTTAATCTTGTGCTTATGCCGGGTGCAGGTCATTACTCAGCATCTTCGGGATGGTAGAATTACCCATAAGATTTTGCTGGGGTCTGTATCTCAGCGCAGTTTGCCGGGCATAACCGGATGAAGTGACTCAGGGAACAATAACCATGATGCTGCAACAATTTCAGGTATTGGCGGCTTACCAGCGGCAAATGAATCAGCAGTTTTACACTGTCTGTGAACAGCTTGGAGAAGAGGAGCTCAGGCAAGACCGGGGCGCCTATTTTAAGTCAATATTTGGCACGCTCAATCACATGCTGTTGACCGACCGGCTTTGGCTGAGTGGTTTTCTCGGTAACCCCATTTCATTTAGTTCGCTTTTCGAAGAGTTGTATGACAACTTCGCCGAACAGCGCAGCGGACGTGAGCAAACCGATGCCGATATCAAAGTCTGGGTAGAGGGATTGACGGTTAAATCGTTACAAGTGCCATTCAGTGACGGGCTGCAGCTCCCTCTATGGGTTACCATCACCCACTTCTTTAACCATCAAACCCATCATCGTGGTCAGCTTTCGACCCTGCTAAGCCAGGCCGGGTTGAACTTTGGTGCGACAGACCTGCCGTGGATTGAGGGTGTTAGAGCGCACGTTACAGCAGGACCATCTTGAACAAGACCGGGTTCCAGTACCCGTGTGACAGTTATCCCGATCTGCTCGCTGAATTTTATGCTGATATAAATGGTCGTGAGGCAACTGAAGCGCCAAGCGAAAAACAAGCCGAAAATTGGTGGTGTCGGTCGCAAACTTCGCGTGGTGCAGTCCTGGATAAGGCCGGTTATGCGATGCTGCATATCGTCGACGGTAAAATTTATAACAGTCCGGGTAGTATCAAGCTCTTTGAAACCCTGGCGTACCCGGTGAATCCACGGGTGCCGGGCTTGATATTTTTAATGAATCTGAATCAGACTGAGGCCGCCGGAAAGTCAGTAGTCTTCTGTATTGATGTTTTTTTTCAGAATAACAAGCCGAACCCTGCAGCGATTGAGATTCTTACGACTGCCTTGAAGCCTGTCTATGAACGGCATGAGCGGGATTTTGACGATCGTTACAAGGGGGAGTCTGGCCGAATACTCGCCGGCCTTGTCTCGGAATGCGGTGTTATGGACTTTTTTGCAGCGAGCGATTCCGATTCATTCCCTGATGAATTGTTACATGCCGGGCTGGCGGCTTACCGCGACATAGTGACGCTGACAAGTGACGATGTCCCGACAGATGATGATCATGTGGCCATGAATCAACACCGGCAACGTCTGCTCGAATGGTTAACCGTTGATGACATCGGAATTCAGTTTGCGAAGGAAAGTGGTGTGCCGATGTCGGTCATAGAAGCTTACGGCTATCCACCGCTTGTTCGGTATTAAAGTATGCCGGTAGGGTTCCATGACCCTGACAACAGGAGATTGTAATGAAGTATGTGTGGTGTATGAGCCTGGTTTTACTGATCAGCGGGGTGATCGCATGCTCACCGACCCACGATCTTTTCTGCGCTGCTGAACAGGCTGATGATTTTGAGCGCCGGGCATTCGGTGGACGGCTGTTCGACATGTGGTATGACGAGATCGAGGAGAGCTTTATTCCGGATGATCCGGATACCCCCGGGGTTGACGGGCAGGGTGGCCCGCATGGCAATGGCACCCTGAACGGTGCCGATGGTGAGCCGATCGAGAATACCGGTCACAACTATCGGCTCAAGAACCTGTTCGGTTGGGATATGCGTGGCGATGCCGGTATCTACGGGCGTGAGCATCAGGCCAAACCGTGGGTGCTGCAGACTGGTCCATTGAGCCCACAGCATGCCGGTGCAACGCGTGGGTTCTGGGTTGCCGCTTTGACGAATGGCAATCGGGGGCTTGGCATCCCGGTATACGGTGATGTTCTGCTCCCGGATGAGATCGGGGCACTGGTCGATTTCATGCTGGCGGTGCGCGACGGGCAGTTACCGCATCCGGATGATCTGTATGCTCTGTCCGGCGAAGCGCCGAAAGGTTTTATTCTTGCGCCCGGTGGTGATGCCGAGCGGGGCCACCGGTTCTATGCCGCGCAGTGTGCCGAATGCCATGGCGAGGATGCGACAAAAATTATTTTCGATAACGGTGAGCAAAGCCTCGGTCAGCATGCGCGACACTATGGTTATGCCATTGCGATGATTGCGTTGTCCGGTGAGCCTGGCTCGGAGATGGGTGCAGAATTGTCATTGAATCTTACCGCCACCGAGCAGACCTCGGCTTTGCTGGATTTACTGGCCGCACTTTGCGACCGTGAGCGATATCCTCGTGGCGCCGGAACCGATCCGGAAGTGCCGGATGGCGATCCTCGTTGCCGGGAGTATCTTCGCTAGAAAACAGAGGCTCGATTGTCAGGCAGCCGTTGGTCTGTGCCGATATAATGCTCCACAACGGTAATACTTCGGCTGGAGACTTTAATAGTGAATACCAAGTGGGTCCGGACTCTATTACTGATAGCGGCTGTCATGGTTGCGATAATGGTCTGGCAACTGGTCGGGCGCTCGCAACCGGTGCGTGTGGGTGTCGTTCCAGTCGAGCGTGGCGAGGTGATGTCGACGGTGTCCAATACCCGGGCCGGTACCGTTGACGCCTGTCGGCGGGCGGGTATGTCGCCGTCACTTGGTGGTCAGATTGCCGAGTTACCGGTACGCGAGGGCGATACGGTCAAGACCGGGCAGATCATGCTGGAATTGTGGAATGACGATTTGCGCGCCGAACTGGAGTTGACGCGACGGGATGTAGTGGCCAGTCGTGGGCGTATGGAAGAAGTTTGTGTGCGCGCAAATGTCGCCAGGGATGAGGCGCAACGTCTGACCAGCCTGCTGGCCAGGGGTCTGGCCGCCGAAGAAGAAACCAACCGCGCCGTCGGTGAGTCCCAGGCGCGGCAGGCCGGCTGTGCAGCCGCCCGGGATGTAATCAAGGTTGGTGAGGCTCAGGTTGACGTTGCAACCGCACGGCTTGAGCGCACCTTGCTACGTGCTCCTTTCGATGGTGTTATCGCCGAGATAAACGGTGAACTCGGTGAGTTCGTGACCCCATCTCCGGTCGGCATTCCGACCCCACCGACCGTCGATCTAATCGATGCCAGTTGCTTGTATATAAGTGCGCCGATCGATGAAGTCGATGCGCCGGCTGTGCGGACCGGGCAACAGGCATTGATTACCATGGATGCATTCCCGGGTCGTAAATTTCCCGGTGTTGTCCGCCGGGTCGCCCCCTACGTGCTTGATATAGAAAAACAGGCTCGTACGGTCGAGGTCGAAGCGGAGATAGGCAATCCGAATGGGGTTAATACCGACGGACAGGTTCTGCTGCCCGGTTACAGCGCCGATGTTGAGATCATACTGGTGACACGCGAGAACGTGCTGCGCGTACCGACCCAGATCATTCTCGATGGCATGCGGGTATTCGTACTGGACGGGACCTTGCTTGCAGAGCGCGAGATAGAAACCGGTATATCGAGTTGGGAATTCGTCGAAGTCTTGTCCGGTCTTGAGGAAGGCGAACTTGTGGTGTTGACGGTAGATCGCGAGGGTATTGTCGATGGCGCGACTGCGGTGGCCGAGTAGGCAAAGGCACCTTTGATGTCATGATTAAACTCGAGGGTCTTTGCCGGGACTTTCAGGTCGGCGATCAGGTTGTGCATGCGCTCGATCATCTCGATCTGGTGATCAGGCAGCGCGAGTATGTATCCATCATGGGGCCATCCGGTTCCGGCAAATCTACCTTACTGAATATACTGGGCCTGCTGGATTCTCCGTCTGCGGGCAATTACTGGCTTGATGACATCAGCACAGCAAGTATGCAGGATGATGAACTGGCGAGTGTTCGACAGAAGAAAATCGGCTTTGTATTTCAGTCCTTCCACCTCGTGCCGCGCATGAACGCAGTGGAGAATATCGAACTGCCGATGGTGCTGGCGGGGCTTTTGCCGGCGGATCGCCGTGACAAAGTTGCTGCTGCGCTGGAGCGTGTCGGCCTGACAAACCGGGCTGACCACCGGCCTGATCAATTATCCGGCGGTGAGCGGCAGCGTGTCGCGATTGCCCGGGCTATTGTCATGCAGCCGATGATTTTGCTCGCCGACGAACCGACCGGCAATCTTGACCGACAATCCGGCGAGGAAATTGTTGACCTCATGGAGAATCTGAACAATCAGGGGCTGACCCTGATTGTTGTGACCCACGATCCGGCTATCGGTAACCGGGCGCAGCGTAAGGTGCGGATAGAGGATGGTCGCATCAAGATTGACATACAGTGAGTGAGTTGCGGTCATGAGGTTTTTCGATTGCAACCGGATTGCGTTCGGCGCCGTGATTCGCTACCCACTGCGTACCGGCATGATGTTGCTGGCGACCTCAATCGGTGTCGGTGCGGTGTTAATGCTAACTGCACTCGGGGAGTCGGCACGCGGTTATGTGGGGCAGGCATTCCAGACACTGGGTACCAATATCGTTATCGTCATGCCCGGCAGGACCGAAACGGCAGGCACCGCACCAGGTGCGATGGTGGGTACCACCGAGCGTGACCTGACCCTTGATGATGCCCGTGCGTTGCTGCGCAGCCCGGCGATCCGCTACATTGCTCCGGTGATTGTCGGCTCGGCGACCGTATCGCAGGGTAACCTGGAGCGTGAAACGACAATACTCGGATCGACAACTGATTTTGCGACCATTCGGCAATGGACCATGGCGCAGGGGGAGTTTTTGCCCAACGTTGATCTGGATCGTGCTTCACCGGTTTGTGTCATTGGAAATGTGATTCGGACCGAGTTGTTCGGTGATGAACCGCCGATTGGCAAGTGGTTACGCATTGGTACGCGCCGCTGCCGGGTAACCGGCGTACTGGCAGATCAGGGAACCTCCATCATGATTGATGTCAATGAGGTCGTCATCGTACCGGT
The DNA here is from genome assembly GCA_002729875.1 of Chromatiales bacterium. GTDB lineage: Bacteria > Pseudomonadota > Gammaproteobacteria > Steroidobacterales > SMWD01. The sequence continues at coordinate 11,532 of PBZD01000076.1, forward strand.
GGGTTATACACAAATGTTATTTGACGTGTCCGGCCTGTTTCGGATTATTGCTCAGGCCACCGATCGTGAGTCGATGGATCGGGCCAGGCTGGATATCATTCGGATCATCAAGACACGCCATTACGGCGAAGAAGACATTACAGTGATTACTCAGGATGCTGTCCTGCAGACATTTGACGGAATTTTCGACACCCTGACCCGGGCACTGGCCGGTATCGCGGCAATTAGCCTGATTGTTGCCGGCGTACTAATCATGAATGTCATGCTGGTTGCTGTCAGCCAGCGCACCCGGGAAGTCGGCCTGCTCAAGGCGCTTGGCGCCACGCACCGGCAGATTGTTGCGCTGTTCCTGACCGAGGCCGCGTTCCTGGCTGTGTTAGGCGGTATCACCGGTCTTGGTTTTAGTTACCTGGTCATCATCGGTGTGCGTGGACTGTATCCGGAATATATTTTTATGCCGCCGGCCTGGGCTGCTGTCGGGGCGTTCACGGTGGCACTGGTGTGCGGCATTTTCTTCGGCATCTGGCCGGCACGCAAGGCCGCAGCAATCGACCCGATTATGGCTTTGGCGGGGCGCCAGGCATGATTTCCGCTGACCTTATTCGTTTTACCCTGTCATCGGCAAGTTCGCATCGCCTGCGTAGTGGGCTAACTGCGCTGGGTATTGGCATCGGTGTTACGGCGGTTGTATTGCTGACCTCGATCGGTGAGGGTCTGCAGCAATATCTGCTGCGCGAGTTCACCCAGTTCGGTACCAATATCATTTCGGTCAGTCCCGGTAAGGCTTCGACCTTTGGTGGTTCGATGGCCGCCGCATTCAATACCACCCGGCCGCTTAGTCTGGGTGATGCAGAGGCATTAAGTCGCGTACCGTTTGTGACTCATACTGTAGGTACCGTGCAGGGTAACGCTGAAGTGGAGGGCAACGGTCGCTCACGGCGTACGATGGTTTCCGGAACGGGGCCATACATGCCCAGGGTCTGGTCATTTGCCGTGGCTTTAGGGGAGTACCTGCCGGCAGATGAGCAGTCGGCACCGCGCCCGTTCGTCGTTCTGGGCAGCAAGGTCCATGCTGAATTATTTGCTGCCGCGAATCCACTGGGCAAGTGGATACGTGTTGGTGGCAGCCGTTTTCGTGTTATCGGGGTTATGGAGTCAAAGGGCACGGTGCTCGGCTTCGATATGGATGATGCGGTTTACATACCCGTGTTACGCGCTTTTGAGTTGTTTAACAAGGATGGTCTGGTTGAAATCGGCGTACAGTATGAGGAGTCCGCTTCTGTAGAAGAAGTTGTGGCTGGAATTCGCCGTATGATGATCGCCCGGCATGGTGGGGAAGATTTTACCATTACGACACAACAGCAGATGCTGGAAGTGCTTGGTTCGGTGCTGAATATTGTGACGATAGCGGTAGCCGGGCTCGGCGGAATTTCATTGCTGGTTGGCGGTGTCGGTATTTTTACGATCATGACGATTGCGGTACGCGAACGAACTTCAGAGATTGGTTTGCTGCGTTCACTCGGTGCAGTGCGAAGGGATGTGCGGGATATTTTTCTTGGTGAGTCAATTATGTTGGCGGCATTTGGCGGCATCAGCGGGTTGCTTGTTGGCGGTTTAATCGTCGAGATTACCAAGGTATTGGTACCCGCATTGCCGTTGAGTTATTCGATTCCCTACGCAATAGCCGCGGAAACAGTGGCGATCCTGATTGGCCTGATAGCGGGTGTATTACCGGCCCGGAAAGCGGCGAATCTGAATCCGGTTGATGCATTGCGTACGGAATGACGGGTCTGGCCTGGTGCCGGCACCACTGCCGCCCGCTGGTCATACACCAACGCATAAGTGACTGTAATTAAAGGCATTGCAGTGACGCCTGGCTTTTCAGCTGCCAGGCGTCACGGCTATAGTTGCTGGCTTATCCGGTAGCTTCCTGGTCGCGATCTATCTTGCCCGCGATCAGCGGTATTGCATCCAGCACCCAGTTACCGGAAGTTTTTCTACCCGGAGAGGGGATGGTGTAGACCGAATTAATGCCGTTGTTTTCATTAAAGGCCTTGGAGTCAATGCGCCAGCCATTGTTGTCAAATTTCTGCAGCCATTGACGATAGGTCAGGATGGCTTTGTCGGCCGGCATCATCACTTCCTTGGTATTTGTCATCGGCGTTAAAGTTGGTGTGACTTCAAGAAGAATATCAATATCCTGTTTGGCAATAATCTTGTTACGTTCATGGATAGCCACATCTTTTTTCCGGTCCAGCATGAAGTTACGCATGTTGAGAAAGAAGATCCGTGTTTTGTTTTCGGTAACGGGTTGCTCAAAAAAGTATTGCCGAAACATTTTTTCCGGGGTCAGGGTGATGTAGGTTGCCATGGCATTGGGGCCATAGGTTCCGCCACCCGGGCGAATCATTGACCGTTCGGTTTTTTCCTTACCCCATGGTGTTCCGTCCTTGGCAGTTTCGTGATCACCCTGCGGTAATGGCGGGGTATCCATAGTGACATTAAACCAGAAGCCCCAGCCCTGACGGTGGTCTTCAGTGTCATACTCACGGACCCGGTAAGTGTCGCGGTACTTGCCGGCGTGCCCGTGGGTTGGATGGACGAACTCATTGTGAGCGGGATCCAGGCCGTTCTCCATGGAGCGCTCGTAGTTATAGTCAACTTCAAGAACCAGTAATTCATTCGCATGCCAGCCTTCCTGGCCATATTCTTCAACATTCAGTAATGGCGGGCGTTCTTCCTCGGACAAATCACCGAGGAATGCAAAGACGATGCCGTATTTTTCTTCTACCGGGTATGAATCGACTTTAGCGCGCGGAGGAGTTTTGGTTCCATATCCGATCGACGGAATGTTCACGCACTCTCCCTTACCGTTAAATTCCCAACCGTGATAAGGACAAACAAGACAGCCGTCTATAATTCGTGGTGCACTGCCCATGGACCATGCGCCGCCAAGTGAAGCGCCGCGATGGATGCAGGTATCGCTTAAAACGTGGGCCTTGCCATTAGTATCGCGAAAGGCAACCAGGTTAACGCCCAGCACCTTGGCCTTCTCGGGTGTATCCATGCCCAAGTCGTCACTTTTTACAATGGGATACCAAAAATTGATATACATGACATTTCTCCTGCGAATGGCTTATTCTTTTACTTAATCAATCAGGGTAACAAGCCCGGTGTACCGAACCAACTCGTATATATCCCTACAGGGCTGAAATTGGTGGAAACCGAGACCGGTAAACAGGCATTTTACCAATAATGATCCCGTGCCTGATTCACCCTGTGGTTTGGAGACCTGTAAATGAAAAATCTTATTTGTTATCTATGTTCCTTGCTAGTCGGTGGCGTTCTGTTGGCCGGTTGCGATCCGACCGAAAACCGAAGGGTGGACCGGGTAGCGGTTCCTGATCTGGTGCCGGTTCCGCAACTGGTGAGAGCTGATGGTTCCTATCCCACCCGGGTTCTCGAGAAAGATACGATTGTCGTCAAGGTCATTCAGAGTGGCGCGATCAATTTGCAGGAATCTGCAACCGTAGCAGCAGGGCTTAAGGGAAATCTTGAGCACATGGTCAGGCTTGCGAGGCAGGCCTGCAGTGAAGGCGGTAAACCGGATTTTCTCCTCTATAACGAGTTTCCCTTAACCGGATATTCAACCGGCACGCGTGAGGAAAAACTCAGATTTACGCTGCAAATACCCGGACCGGAGACGGAGCGGTTGGGGGAAGTTGCCAGGGAGTGTGATAGCTATATTATTTTCGGCAGCTATGCCAAGGATGCTGACTGGCCGGGGCACATACTTAGCATTAATACCGTCATCGGCAGAGACGGCAAGATCGCACAGAAGTTCTGGAAGACCCGTAACATCAAACGTCTCTCTCCGGGTATCGAGATTCCGACTACCACGGTTGAAAGCGTGCGTGACAAGTACCGCGTCCGCTATGGAATCGAAGCCGAATTCCCGGTGCTGCAGACGGAATTCGGTAACATTGCCGTCAGTACCGTACAGCTTGATCCGTTTGTCTTTGCCGCTTTTAGTATGCGTGGGGTCGAGATCATGTTTCGCACGGCGACACTTTTTTCACCCGTCGATGTCAAGGCAACTGCCTGGTACAACAATTTTTACTCAGCCATGTCGAACATTATCTTTCCGGCTGATAGCGAAGTAGCCAGGTTTGGCGGTAAGTCGCTTATCGTCGGGCCACAAGGACAGGTCCTGGCGGAGGATCCGAGTAACAACGAGGGTATTATTGAAGCGCAGATTCCGATCGCCGAGTTCAGGAACAACCGGCGTATTCCACGCTTCCCGCTAGAGGTAGTGGCGCCGGTGTTTATGCAGTATCAGCAGGAAGCGCCTCTGAATCATATGGATATGCCCGCCGAGCAGTTACCGAAGACGCGTGAAGAAATGAAAGTGTTACTCGACAACGTCAGTCGCTGGCTGCATGAGTGAGGTGGGAAACCGTAAGATCTTCATGATGTATTGCGGGCAAACATTATTTGCTCAGGGCAAGGATTTTTTCGCTAAATTCCTCTGCCGAATAAATGCCTTGCAAGCGCTCGGCGACTGAGCCATCCCGCGCCAGCAGATAGCTGGTTGGCAGTATTCCATTCCAGGCCGGGTCAATGACGCTGGTCATGCTGTCCATGTCACGCTCTATGCTCAGGTAGCTGGTAAATCCTGGAAATTGTTTGTTCATGAAAGGTTTGACGCGTGTTTCGACACTGGCTGCGTCGTCCAGCGAAACTGCAACCAGGCTAAAGCCATTGTCCTGGAGCTTGGTTTGCAGTTGCATGAGGGTTGGAATTTCCTCAAGACAGGGTCGACACCAGGTTGCCCAGAAGTTTATCAGTACCACGCGACCTTCAAGCGCCGAAAGTTCGGCGCGCAAGCCAGCGACATCCAGTGGTATTAGCCGGTCCGTGCCATGGGCCGTCGCCGTCAGGCACAACCAGATGGTACAGGCAAAAGCTGCAAGTTGCCGGCGCATCACTGATCAGCCATGCTTGCCGGCGGCAGCAGGGTGGTGATGAATACTTCTTCATTGGCCTGTTGCCAGGCAACATAGACCGTACCATCAGTTGCAACGGCAGTTGCCGGGTAGGTCGATTTCCCTTCCGGTGTGGCGATTTCAACCGGCGTGGAAAGGCTGGCGCCCTGGTCAACCGACAGGGCAGTGAACAGGCGGTGCGGGCCACCCAGCTTGGCATGCCAGACCAGGCGGACTATGCCCTGTGGATCAACAGTCAATGCCGGGGCATCGGCATAGGCTGCTGCGGGATGCACCTGTTGTTTACCGGCAAAGGTCTTGCCGCCATCACCGGAGACCGTGAAGTAAAGTCCGGCCGGATCTTCACCACCGGTATAGGTTGAGGCGTACAGACGCTCGCCGTCGCTACCGAGTTCGGTTGGTTTCAGCGGACAACCTTGCAGTTCCCAGGGGGCCAGGTCGAGTCGCCCGCCAACGCTGAAGCTGTTGCCGCCATCCGTGGAACGGGCGATCACACTGTCGCGCCATTTATCAAATATTTTCCTGAATCCCATGTAGATCGTGTCGTCATTGAAGGCCAGCGTTAGCTGGCAACACGGGCAGACATCGTTGCCGGGTAACACGATGCGTTCTGCGCTAAAACTTACTCCATCGTCGGTGGAAACGGCGACGATGCCATCAGCACCATCACCGGAGTTCTGCATGTCGAGGACATTCTGCCAGGCCGTGATGATCGTTCCGTCTGGAGCCACACCCATGGTGCCGAACGAGTTGGCCATTGCCAGCCCTTCGCCAAGTACATCACTGCGATCCTTGCCAGATGGGCTGTTTATGGTAATCGGTGCAGAAAAACTCTTGCCCTGATCAGTCGAACGCCGGTAACGCGCGCTGACAATATCCATACCGATAGCTGCAGAGCGATCATTGGCCGGATAAAAAACATGTAGCGTGCCGCCGGGTCCGACTTCTATGCGCGGCTTGCTAACCGAAAACCCCCAGATCTCACCGGGTTGTTCGTTGATCATGACCGGCGTGCGCCAGGTCTTGCCACCATCCTCGGAACGGGTGAAATACAGATCAGTCCAGGAGCGATGACTATGTTCGCCGTGTTTGTGGGGTTTGGGCGGCGGTCGATCGGCAGTCATGCCCTTGTCGAGCCAGATGACATTGATGGCGCCGTCGACGCCAACTGCGATTTCAGGACTGACAGCGCGTCGTCCTGCATCGCTGATGCGTTGCCCGTCCGCCAGTGCTGTTGAGCAAAGAGCCAGTAGGCAAATCAGCAGTGTATGAGGCCATCCAAGCATAGTAATTGTATTCATGAGCGTTCCCGGAATATCTTTATTTGCCAACAGATTCTACCTTTCCGATGTCATCCACCCACTGGCTGAAACCGCCACCCATATGGCTGACATTTTCAAATCCCATATTTTTAACCGTCTGGGCGGCCAATGCGGACCTCAGGCCCAGGGCGCAGTGAAAGATAATTTCCTCGGCCTGATCAAAAAAATCTTTGTAATAAGGGCTGTCCGGATCGATCCAGAACTCCAGCAGGCCACGCGGCACATTTATAGAACCGGCAATTTTGCCTTCCTTTTTTAACTCCCGGTAATCACGAACATCGATTAGCAACACGCCGTCGTTGCCGATACGCTCATTTACTTCGCCGGGTGTTAACGTTGTTATTTCACGCTCTGCCCGCGCAACCAGTTCTTTGCTGCCCAGTTTTAGTTTCATCTCAGGTGTTTCTGTGCCTGGTTAGGGCAATTATTTGATTGCCTGAATTGTTTTTTTTCGCTGTTGCAAAAGATGTGATTGACGGCGGTGACTTCAAAACCAGCAACCAGGCCGTCAGGGCTACGCTCACCTTAGCGATGAAGGCATTGGTGAGCAGATCACCGATGAAGAAATAAGGTCGCTTTTCCATGGGGTTCCCGGTCAGCTTATAGCTCGATTCTACCGCGAGGAGCGAGAGTCTGAAACAGAAAATATTTAAAATCGCTTCGAGCGCAGCAATTGCTCCGGCCACCTGGTCGTAACCCGTTGCAGTGCTTCGGGTGCTTCTCTTTCGAAGACCGCCCGGTTGAGCTCCTGATAGAACGGCGGGCCGCCTTCCTCAGGCCATTGGCGGGTCGCATCGATAATAACTTTGCTGGTAGATTTTCGGTCAGGGGCGGCCGGGTCCAGCGCGAACGCACGGCGATTTTCAAATATCCGGGTCGCCAGTGACGGTTGCCAGCGGGAACCGACGGCGAAGCGTACGGCAGCCGAATCCATGATATCGATATCATCATCAACAACGATGACGACTCGTGCCAGTGGGTTGAACATGGCCGTGGGTTTGGCCACTTCGATGGCCTGGCCGGGCTTGTTCTTCTTAATACTTATATAGACAAGTCCCTGCGAATCATGCGGCGAATGGTAGTTGACGACCTCGGGATGCGACTTGCGCAGTGTGTACAGGACAGACGCGGTCTGTGGTGCCGTGATGTACTCGGCGATTACGCCGGTAAAGCTGTTCATGACCCATGGATTATTTCGGTGAGTCATGGTGTTAACAGTCATGACGTAGTTCTTGTCTTTGGGGATGCCCATGTAGCCGTACATTTCGTGGTATGGACCTTCAGGCTCAAGATTAATGATGTCGACCGTACCCTCGATGATGATTTCAGCCTGTGCCGGCACGAGAAATTCATTGCTTTCGGTGCGCACTACATCGATAGCTTTGCCGCGTAGTCCGCCGGCAACAGCCAGTTCATCGATCGGCTTGCGATTGCCGAGGCGATTCGGAATGCGTGAGCTGCTGACCATCCAGGTTATGGGGTCCTGACCGATCACCAGCGCTACCGGAATGCTGACTTCACCACGCTCCAGTGCCGCCTTGACCATCTTGATACCGGTTTGCCCGGCTTCAAAATTGACCATGATCTTGCGCGGCCCCTTGACCTGGCAGCGGTAAGTGCCGAGGTTGACGCCCATGTCAGGGTCTTTGGTGAATACCGAAGCGGTATTAATGTAGGGTCCGCCGTCACCCGGGTTGCCGCGAAAAAATGGGAACGCGGTGACATCAACGGCAGCGCCGGTTTTTCTGATTGTTTTACAGGGCGCTTCTTGTTTGGCAATTTCGTGTGGTTCGATCAGCGCGTAGTCACCGGCATTTTTTTTCAGTTGCTCAAGATGCAAATTTTTTGCTGCTCTGAAAGCAGTGGTCGGGTCATGTGGATCGCGCGGCAGGTCCCACAAAATGGCTTCGGCATCCCAGTGACCTTGCAGGTTGGCGACTACCGGGCTGTTGAATGACTGACCGTTGGCTGTGATATTGTCGAACCAGACGGCCGGCGCACCATGTACGCCAAATGAGTCGACCAGTTGGTACATGATGGCAGTCGCCTCGTAGCTATCCTGGTCGACACCGGAAAAGCGTTGCAACAGTCCGTGTTTATCCAGCGCTTCGACATAGTCACGCATTGAAGCAAAAGGTGGTTGCGGTGCATTGACATCGGTGTTCGGTTTTGTTGTTGGGCGCGTCCCGGCAGCTTTTGCTGTAGTGTCGGTCAGTACGACCGGAGAGGCTGCCACGGCCATGCCGGAAGCCAACAGTTTACGCCGTGTGAATTCGAACGGGCGAGTATGATCGGTTGGTAAATTGTGCTTCGCCATGTGTTTTACCTCTTTATCAATTTGAGCGGTATTCTTTCATGAAATTAGTGTCTGATCCCATTTAATCCTACTATCTACCGATGGAGCTCACCTTGCAGTGTTTGTTGGCATTTCTGACCGTCACGACGGTCGCCAAGGCCGATGACAGTGCCGAGGTGCTGGTGTTTGGCGGTACGGGCCGGCTGGGAGCGCCGATCGTACGGCTGTTGGTTGAAGCTGACTACCCGGTCACCGTGTTTGCGCGGCCGACATCGGATCGTGGCCGCCTGGCTGGTCTCGAGCTTGCTTACCTGGTCGGTGACCTGATGGACGCCGATAGCGTGGTTGCGGCGCTCAAAGGTCAATCGGTTGGCCTGGTGATTGATGCTTCCGCCCGGGGTTTGGGGGGGGATCCGTTCTATGTTGCCGCAATGCGAAATATACTGGCGGGTGTGGCTGCGAGTCCTGTTAAGCAGTTCATTCTGCACGGTTCGGTCGGTGCCGGCGAGAATATGCAGCAATTTCCGGAGGTTGGTTTTGAGCGAATACGTGATGTCATGATTGCCAAGGGAGAGGCCGAGGACTTGCTGAAAGCCAGTGGCATTCCGTACACGATCATACGTAATGGACTGGTCAAGCCGGATGGTACTCCGGCTACCGGCAGCGCACGATTAATCGAGGATGATCGGGTCCTGGGAGTCGCGACGCGGCTGGACCTGGCGGCTCTGACCCTGCAATGCCTGGAAAACAGGGATTGCCTGAACAAGACTTTTCATGCGGTAGATGACAGCTTCTGATCGGGGTCAGAGCGGCTGTTCGTTACCGGGGAGCGGGTGCGGATGCTTGAGAAAATTCAGGTCATAGTTTTTCCTGTCTTGCGCGGGTTGGTATTTTTTGCCGGGCTGATGGGTATCAGCCAGGGCCTTGTGGCCTGGAACGCAGCGTTGTCACCGGGTATCCCCTGGTTTCCGGTCCCGGCATTGGTGCTTGTTATTGCGGCAACCTGGTGGGTTAATCGGCGCTGGCCGATTCATCTGGCCCGACCGGCGGGCGGCAGGGCTTATGTCGTTATCCTGCTGGCAACCTATGCCGTAATCAGCCTGGGGGTGCTTGAATCCTGGTCCCATGACCTGGTAACCCCCGCACCTGCCTGGCCCGATCAAACAGTTTCCGCGGGCTTTCAGCTGGTTTTTTTGCTGGTGATTCCTTTCATCGCCGCGCTACTGGCGGAAGTCGGATTTCGCGGCATGATGCAGACGGCGCTGCAGAAAGTGTTGCCCGTCTGGCCCATGTTGTTGCTGATAGCGGTCATTAACTTCCTGATGCATTTCTATGATCCCGATCAGGGCAGCCAGGTGCTACGCATGATTACGCTGAACCTGGCCTGGGGTTATATTACCTGGCGGGTACAGTCCATTCGACCGGTGCTGGTTGCGCATATCGTAATGAATATCGCTATACCCTTGTTGCAATACGGGTCTGAGCAATATGGGCCGGGGCCGGTGTCGTTCGGTACATTTTCACCCGGTGCGCTGCTGATCTCGGCGGTCAGCGGAGTCATTGCGCTGGCCGTTGCGCTGGTTATCGGCAAGCATTTACCGCGGACAGCGTAGCAGGGCATGCTGCAAAAGCTGCTGTCTGACACCAATGGCCTGGCCAATGGTCCATGCAAGAGGTTAACCGGTGCTTAAAACTGCCGTTACCCGATCGGCTATTGCCAGTGCTGACGTCAGTCCGGGTGATTCAATACCGTAGAGATTAACCAGGCCGCCTATTCCGTGTTGCCCCGGCCCCTGTATTAAAAAATCTGCTGCCGGTTCTGCCGGTCCACACAACTTGGGGCGAATGCCGGTATAAGCTTCTGTGAGCAGTGACTCATCGAGACCCGGGTAGTAACGCCTGATGGCATCGACAAATTCTGCTTTTCTCGTGTTGTCGAAGTCGTAATCGAGTGTCTCAACCCATTGAACGTCAGGGCCAAAACGCCCCTGTCCGGCCAGGTCGAGAGTCAGGTGGATGCCCAGGCCGGCCGCGCCGGCAATCGGGTAGATTAACCGGTGAAAAGGGGCTTGCCCGGATAACCTGTAGTAATGGCCCTTGGCAAAGCGGTGTACGGGAATCAGTTGTTGATCAAGCGCATTGATGGCAGCAGCAACTGTTGGCGCCCAAAGGCCGGCGGCATTTACCAGCAGCCGGGTTGAGACGATGTGTTCCTCATCGCCGGTAACCCGGACCATGAAACCTGCATCTGCAACATCGATTCCGCAAACCGGGCTACGGCAAATAACCGCGCCACCGGAGGCTTCGATATCAGCTTGCAGGCTAACCATGAATGCATGTGTGTCTACAATGCCGGTCGAGGGAGACAATAATGCACTCGTGCATTTAACTTCAGGCTCAAGATCAGATACTTGATCCCTGTCCAGCCAGATCAAATCCTGTAAGCCATTCTCGATTGCCCGGGCACGGTATTGCTGCAGGATGTTGACCTCATCCGCTGAGACAGCAAGAATCAGTTTGCCGAGCCGCTTGTAACTGATCGCTTTATCCCGGCAATAGCCGTAAAGTTTTTGCTGGCCTGCATGGCAAAGCATTGCTTTCTGTGAGCCGGGCGGGTAATAGATTCCGGCATGGATAACTTCTGAGTTGCGACTGCTGGCATGAGTCCCGATCCCGGCTTCGGCTTCCAATACAACGACTTCATGCCCGGTTAATGCCAGCGCTCTGGCTGTCGCCAAGCCGATGACTCCCGCGCCAACAACAATGCAGTCAACATTGTGCATAACTTAGGCTGGAGCAACTGTGCCGGTGATCATTCAATTTATCACCGGCACCATTTGTTAATCAGCTTTTATTCACCACCTGGCAGCAGTGGTACCGGATCCAGCACCCAGTTGCCTGATGTGCGCCGGGACGGGCAGGGAATGGCATAGGTCTTGTTGCGACGACTCGCGCACAGCGTGTCAATGTCGATGCGCCATCCCTTGTCTCTCCATTGTTTGAGGAATTTCCGGTAGCTGACGACGGCGCCATCAGACGGAATCAGCACCTCATCGCTGGGATTGACCGGGGTGCAGACCGGATCGAGTTCCTCGAGGATATCGATGTCTTCCTTGGCGATGTTCAGGTTGATATTCACCAGCCGGTTGTCATTTTCCGGGTCGAGCATGAAGGTGCGCATATTGACGAAAAATATTCTTGTGTTGTTTTCGTCTATGGGCGCCTCAAAGAAATATTGGTGGAACATATTGTCTTCGGTGAAGCGAATCCAGGTGATCATCTGATTGGGACCGACGTAACCGGATCCCGCGGTCACTTGCGGCACGGCCTGGCTCGGGTCACTCAATACCCGTGAGTCGGTAATTTTATTGTCGAAAGTGACGAGGAATTCACTTCCCCAGGGACCATCCGTCATCTCCAGCGGATTTTTCAGGTAATCCCGGCTCATGACCGGTGATCCCTGCGCCGGGTGCACAAATTCGTTATGCGACGGGTCGAGGCCATTTTCAATCGAGCGCTCATAGAACGTTTTGACTTCAAAAACGACAATTTTGTTGGCTCGCCAGCCGTCGGTGCCGTATTCCTCAATATTGTGCAGCGGCGGACGCTCTTCCTCCGGCAGGTCACCTAAGAATGCGAACACGACGCCGTATTTTTCCTCGACCGGGTAACTGTCAACTTTGGCGCGCGCCGGGACTTTATCATTATCGAGGGTCGGGATATGTTTGCACAGGCCGTCGCCGCCAAATCGCCAGCCGTGATACGGGCACACAATAGTGTCATCTCTGACCCAGCCATTGCCCAATGCGCCACCGCGATGGATACAGACATCGCTTAGTACATGGGCAACGCCCTGGCTGTCGCGAAAGGCAATTAACCGTTGGCCGAGTACCTTGGTTCGATGAGGTTCATAGGTGATGACGTCTTCGCTCTTGGCGATCGGATACCAGAAGTTGATGTACATACCATATCTCCACAGGTGAATAATTGTTGATTATTGCTATGCTTATCCTTGCTGTTAATGGAGCATAACGCCAAACCTGCTCCGTCTTCATTTGCAGTTCAGGCTGTCGCCATGCCGCGGACAATCGCAAACCCATAACTGATTTTTTTGGGCTGGTTAGCGCGGCACAAATAAGTCGCAGGCTCGGGTCATGCGTGGGTCGGTCGGGCCGGTGACATGCCAGAGGGTTTCATCCGGCTGCTGGCAATGGAAAACGCAGGTTCCGTTGAGGTCCGGTGCATCATCGCGGTCGCTACAGCTGCTGGCGTTAAACAGACCACCGGCTCCGGCGTAACGGTTTTTTGCTGCCCGCAGTGCTGCGACACTTGCGTGGCGCTGGGTGCATTCTTCTTGTGCCGCTGCCCGCGACCAGCCGCCGCCGCTGTAGTCCTGGCAAAACATCGCATTGGCCGGTGCGAAGTAAAACAGGCAGCTGCCAACGGTAGAGGTCATTGAATTAGGTTGAGTGCAGTCGGAATCGTCCGGCGGAAACAGCGATGTGTCTTTGCTGAAGGCGCCGATGTGCATCCAGCGTTGCATGGCGGCAAGTGTGATTAGTTTGCAGTGCCGGGTACCCTGGAAAAACTGCCGGTCTTCCGGGTTCCAGGGCACGCGTACCGAGGGTGATTGAATGGCAAGGTCGTTGCCGGCTTCGCCAGCTGGCTGGATAAAAGCATCCATTGTGATGGGCAGCCATTCGCCGCCGGTTGCAATGTAAGCATCGTCGGTAAAAGTTAGTTGTCTGCCAGTGGTGAGGTATTGCGCTCGCTCTTGCTCAGACAGATTATTCAATGCCCGGTCATAGGTTTGTTCATTGACGTCCCGGCACTGATGCTCCGGTCCGGGTAATTGCAAGCCCAGTACATCATTCACCCGCGCGCGATCTACCGTTTTGCACGCAACATAGGTGGTCAGCTGTTTGCCGTCGAAGTGGGCAAAGTTGCGGGTCATCGCAATTGCGACCTGGCGTTGTTCGGCATCGATATCCATCTGAATGACATGAAAGCCGTTGCCGTAGCCGATTTGTTCGATGACCGGGAACATCTGCGGACTGGCGTTGACTAAAAAATGTTGTGCATGGCGACACAAGTGTGCGTCGTAATCAGCGGTTGCTGTGGTATCGGCCATGACCGCCGCGATCGACAACCAGGAGCCGACCATGACCGGCAGGAGGGTGGAAAAAAACTTTATATAAGATTGCCTGATCATTAGCGTCAGTTTAGCAGTTCGAACTTCTCAACCCAGACCGGCATAGTATCGCTGACGGCAAGACCATGTTCGGTCAGCATTGCGTTCCAGTAATTCGTGTGCAGCGGCTTCCAGACGGCGAGGTCGCGCATGGGCGTGCCGTCGACTGCAGTATGTGTTGCGGTGACTGCACCGAAGGTGACTGGTTCGATCTCTGTCAGGCGCACGATGAGTCGCGGGTGTCCGCCGAAATCGATGAGGATAATCACATCACCAACAGCAGGCATTGGATGTGTCGTGTGTTTAACGATCCAGGGCAGCGTGTAGGTGCCGGTCTTGTCACCGGCACGGATCAGGTTGAGAACCTGTTCAGTGGATTCGTTGTTCAGGCCAATCCAGCGTACCGAGTAGTGCGGGGGGAGATTTGCTGCCGGCAGAGTTTGCCTGGCATGAGTCCAGAAGCTGTCCAGCTCGGTTGGATCGGGGGGTGTGCAGCCAGGTGGGAGGTAGGTCATAAAAAAAGGGTCAAACCGCAATTAACCGTGGAACGGAAATGCGATTCGACCCTTTTTGGTCTTGTTGGCTTTATTAACCTAGAGCTGGTAAGTGGCCGTGAACATATACTCTACGGGAGCCATATTGATGAAGCCACCCAGAGAGCGACTGCCCGTCGTGGTGAGCATTCCGATCAGCCCCGTCAAAAAGATAGTGATTCTGGTGGTTGGTTTCATGTTCCGTTC
>PBZD01000077.1 GCA_002729875.1 Chromatiales bacterium
CCGACGAGACAAAATTCTCAATATCATTCGTTGCGTTGCGACGGATTTCGATCGCAACAGCAACCGTAGCGGCTATATCCGCACCGGACACGCGCAGTTGATTGGCAATGAGCATGTCCTGCTTGATACAGGTTTTGCAGCCACTGCCGACAGCCGCACTAATAATGATCAGTTCTCTTTCTTGCGGCGTGATAGACATGAATTCTTAATCTCCAGCCAAATAGGTAGTTCACAGTATAGCTATAAATCTGCAAGAAATGATATTCGGTTTTTACTTACTATTCTCCGGCCAGGTGATTTCAGGGCATGCTGTGAAGGTACATTTTTCAGAAAGATTCGAGGCATGGTCCGGTCGCTTCGTAAGTGACCGGGTAACCAGGGTAGTTTTAGGTACAGGTGGACAGGAATGACAGATGCTGCTGAAATTAAAGGCAATATTCTAAAGGTACATTTTTTATGTGGCGGGTGGAATCATGCCTTGATAACCGGCAAATCGCTCCATTTTGTCGTGTACTGGGGGGAGGTGAATTGCTGGCGCATGTACCAGGGTTTACTGACCCCCTGTGCGGCCAGAAAGAGGGTGCCCCTGCCTTCAGTGTTATTGATCTCGTCCATGACTTTCATCACTCGGTTAGCTGGTTCCGACTGGCCCGGATGCAGCAGGTCAAATTGATAATGCTTGCTGTCCGTGATCTCGATCAGGCCGACCCCCGCTTTTAAAAACTCGTGTCCCGGGCTGTACAGGCGAGTTGCCGTATCACGGGCAAGGGCAGTGATGAGCCGCGTATCATCACTAGGATAGGGCAGTTTCACGATCTCGCTGACGGAATGAAAGTCGGGCTTAAATGGCGAAGTATGGAAAAAGACATGCATGGCCAGTGCCAGGTGTTTTTGTGCGCGCAATTTTTCTGCTGCGCGTGCGGCATACAGGGATATGGCTTCTGATACCGGCTGTAATGCTTTGGCCTTTTTGCCAAAGCTGCGGGTGCAATAGATTTGTTTTTTGGCGGGCGGTGATTCTTCGAGGCCCAGGCATGGCCGGCCGTTGAGTTCCTCGATAATACGTTCCAGGCAGATGTTGCTGTGCCTCCTGACCATCCTGGGGTTGGCGCTGGCAAGATCCCAGGCGGATTCGATATTCAGCCTGGCCAGTCTTGCCGCCATGCGGCCGGCTACGCCCCATATGGCCGTGACGGGAACGCGGCGTAAAATCCATTCCCATTTGTAAGGCTGATCGAGGATACAAACACCGTTTAGTTTCTGGATTTTCTTTGCTGTCCGGTTGGCCATTTTTGCCAGTGTTTTGGTCGGGGCAATACCGACACCGACAGGCATACGCACATGATCCCAAAGGCGGTGTTTGATTTCCCGACCATGCTGCATCATTGTATTCTGCATGCCATGTAAAGAGAGGAACATTTCATCAATGCTATAGACCTCGATATGCGGGCTAAAGTTTTTTAGCGTAGCCATGACCCGGTTGGAGAGGTCGCCGTACAGGGGGTAGTTCGATGAAAATATGGCGACATTATTCCGTTTTAACAGCGGCTTGATTTTAAAAAATGGCTGTAGATCGCCAATGCCAAGTGCCTTGGCTTCTCGTGAACGCGCGACGACAAATCCATCGTTATTTGACAGGACGACCACCGGCTTGCCGCGCAGGTCCGGCCGGAATACCTGTTCGCAGCTTGCATAGAAGCTGTTGCAGTCAACCAGAGCAAACATGATGAGAGCGGATGGAATTGATGACCACTCCCTCAATCTGGAAATCCGCATCTTCCCCGATTGGCAGTGGTGGGTAATGATCGCTCGCTGAGAGTAGTTGCCGGTTGTGCCTGTCCAGGATTTTGCAGGTTAGTTCGCCGTTTAAAGCTGCGAGGATCACGTCCCCGTGGGCGGGGTTTACGGCCCGATCGACGATTAAAAGATCACCATCAAAAATGCCCGCACCGGTCATGGACTGGCCGGATACGCGGCAATAAAAGGTTGCTTCCGGGTGTTTGATCAAATGCTCGTTCAGGTCGAGTTTGTTGTCCATGTAATCATCCGCAGGGCTGGGAAAGCCTGCCGGGACCCGGGATATGAACAAGGGGGCGTGGAAGGTTGTGCCGGCCCGATGGCGGGAAAGTCGTACTGCATTCATAATCGAAACCTGTATATATATACAGTTATATTATGTGTACGAACCGCGCATTAATCAAGACCGGCGGGATGGCAGAACCTGGCGAGCAGCCTTTGGCCGAATGACTGTATGCAGTAGGATATCAATACCTGCCGCAAGCACGGTTAAAACTAAAATGGAGTACCGATGATGTCAAAGTCGAAGCTGTCAGGTTACAAAGAAGCAACTGTGCCTTTCGGGTTGCCGGATCGTGCCACATGCGAGGCAGGCAAATATCTCGGCAGCCGAATAAAAATTGTCGCGCTTTTTATTATTTGCCTGGTGCTGGGGTCGATGCCGGTGCACGCTGCTGATGTGGTACTGATTCATGCCGGCAAGTTACTGGCGGTTCCCGGCCAGGCGCCGCAAGCGAATAAAACCATAGTGGTGTCGAAAGGGCGCATCGTGGAAATACGCGATGGCTTTGTGACTGTTGACGGGCTGCAACTCAGTGACGGGCAGACCGCCGCGACAGTTGATCTGAGTGAAAGTTTCGTGTTGCCCGGACTAATGGATGCGCATGTTCATTTGATGTGGTCGGGCCGGGATCATCCGCCGAAGAAACAGGGTGGTGGCTCTACCGGGCAACAGTCACAGTTGAACAAAGAGGGTCTGACGTTGTGGACGTTGCGCCATGCCAGGACCACGTTGGCCTCCGGGTTTACGACTGTGCGCGAAATGGCCTCGGAGCCAAACGTCATGTTTGCCGTGCGGGACTGGATTAATGGCGGCAAATTTATCGGCCCGAGAATCCTGGCCGCGGGTCAACCGGTTACGGCTGCCGGCGGACATGGTGATAATGCCGGAGCAGACAGTGCGCCCGATGGTCTTGACTCATCGGGACTGTGCGACGGGCTGGAGAGTTGTCGCCGCGCCGTGCGAATACAGCACAAGCGCGGATCGGACGTTATCAAGATGATGTCCACAGGCGGGTTTTCTGATCATACCGGTACCGAGCAGTTTTTTTTCTACGACGAAATGGAAGCAACCGTTCATGCGGCACATCAATTGGGCCTGGCGGTTGCGACTCATGCTTATGCCGGAGATGCAATTGCTGATGCGGTGCGGGCCGGGGTCGATTCCGTCGAGCACGGGTTCGGAGCGACGGATGCCACGCTTAAAGAGATGCAGAAGAAAAATATTTATCTCGTGCCGACACTGTCTGTGGCGCAAAGAAAAGGCGCTGGAACCACACTGTATCGCGAAAAACATCATGCCTTTGAGCGGGCGCTGGATATCGGTACGCCGATCGCCTTTGGCTCCGACGTTGGCGGCATTCCGCATCGCTACGCTGCAAGGGAATTTCTCTACATGGTGAATCTGGGTATGAGTCCTGCAGCGGCCATTGTGTCGGCGACCATTAATACGGCGAAGCTGTTCAGGCTGGAAAATGAAGTTGGAACCATTGAGCCGGGAAAACTGGCCGATATTATTGCGGTGAACGGCAACCCGCTCGAAGATATCGAGAGCTTGCAGGAGATAAGCTTTGTGATGAAGAGTGGTCGGGTGGCCAAGCAGAACGGGGTGATGAAGAATATCTTTCTCGACTAATGGCGCTCCCGGAGAGATTCGAACTCCCGACCTTCTGGTTCGTAGCCAGATATCTTGATTTTCTCATGATTTCTCTGGTTTTCTAATACTGGTTGAAAGGCTGGCTATTAAGCCAAAATATATGCTTTAAACTTCCTTACATATCCTTGGTTTTCCTCTATCATGTATACTCTACACATACTTGCGAAAGAATAGCGACGACACTATGCGTGATTGATTCGATCAAAAGACTATAGAAATGTCCGACTTCGCGTCGTCGATAACAAAAGCTGATGCAATTTCTGATCAAATCGTTCCGACTACCACGTAATGCTCATCGTGAGTATTTGCATGCTATTCAATGGCGATCTTTTGTGTTTTGCCTTTGTCTGGCGGGTTTCCCAGGTCTTGCTTCGAGCGCTATTTCTTCGCTTGACCTCGAAGATTACTCCCATGTCATTACCGTCCGCATTGCTCGGGCCTCGGTTACAGAGGCTTCCGGATTAACCTACAACTATGATACTGGATCACTATACGTAGTAAGCGACGAGGCTTATGGAGTTATTGAGATTTCGACCGATGGTTTGGTTATCGGCAGCATGAGTTTAGAGAATTTTTCTGACATTGAGGGAGTGACGTATATCGGCGGTGGTCAGATCGTGCTGGTCGAAGAGCGCACGAGGGATGCCCACCTAATAAGTTATGTTGACGATGGTTCAGCGGATCGGGACTCTGTGCCAAGTGTTGATCTTGGCTCATCTACCGGCAACAACGGTATCGAGGGAATTAGCTACGATCCGGTGACCGGCCTTTTCCTGACGGTAAAGGAGTTCAGTCCCCAAGAGGTCAATCAGAATTCAATCGCGTTCAATACCGGAAATGCGACCGTCTCGAGTCTGTTTTCACCGGCGCTTGGTGTCAGCGATCTATCCGGCATACAAGCTTTGTCTGCAGTGCCTTCTTTAGTTGGTACGTCGGATGAGAGTAATCTCCTGATTCTCAGCCATGAGGACCATGTACTACTTGAAGTGTCCCGCACCGGTGAGGTTCTCAGCACTTTTGATTTGGTTGGCCTTACCTCTCAACCCGAGGGTGTCGCCATTGATTATGACGGCAATATTTACTTAGTCGACGAGAATGTATTGGGTGGAGATTCCGCTCTGCTTGTTCTCAGCAGGTCAGAACCCGGTATCGACTCGGATGGGGATGGCGTAATTGACGAAATCGATAACTGTCCCGAAATTGAAAATGCAGATCAGGCCGACGCGGATGATGACGGGATCGGCAACGTGTGCGATCCTGATTTTGATCCGCTAATGCTGGGAACGACCTATGCACCTGAAGTCGGAGTAAAAAATCAGTTTTACTGGTGGAGCGGATTATCCGCCTCGGGTGGTGTGCCCCCCTACACGTACTCTCTTGTCGGTGGCTGGCTACCGTGGCCACTGACGCTTAATGTGGAAACCGGGGTCATCACGGGCATGGCATGGAATGTTGTGACGGCGTATTTCACCATCCAGGTAACGGATGCTAATTCGGATACCGCGACGCTTCAGTCGCAGATCACGGTCAATCAATCCGCCAACGTTTGCGGTTCATGCCATGGCGCCACAAGCTTCTAGTCACCCGACATAAGCTCACCCCACTCCGGATCGTACGGCACCGCGTTCTCCGGGCCGATATCCAACGATGACACATCCATGATATGGGTGCGGATGGTCGCAAATCCTTTGCCCGTAGCCCGACCCCAATTCATCTTCTTACCGTCCGGTGAAACAGTGGCGAGAATATTGATTTTGTCGCTGTAGGTCAGGCGCTGATGTTCACCGGTTTTCAAATCGCCCAGAAAAATCTCCCAGTTATGATCCATTGCCTTTACATAGACGTAATGCCGCCCATCCGGCGCAGGATGCGGATGCCAGTTCATGCCGCTATCAAATGTATGTCGCCGCCAGTTTGAGCCGTCTTTTTTAATCGTAAATATGGTCATGGGTGTCGGCTTCAACTCACCGAAATCTTCATCAAGCCAGGCACGGAAAATAATGTGTTCGTTGTCCTGCATAAAGAATGGCGCGCCTTCGTGCCAATCGCTGGTCTTGGTAACCTGACGCTGATCGGTGCCGTCGGATCTCATGACCCAGATATCCATGTTGCCGTCGATCTGGCGACCGAATGTGATCCACTCACCATCCGGCGATACAGAGACTTCGGCTTCGTAGACATCGTTATTCGTTAACCGCTTCACGTTCGAGCCGTCGAGATCAGACGAATATAGTTCTCCGCCCTGAGGATAGTTATCCGGATCGGCCCAATCACCGACCAGCATGTCCATATGATCACGGGTTGAAGTCCACACAACCCGTTTTTGGTCAGGAAAAAAATACGAGCAGGCGTCCTGCCCGTGATCATTAACCCGCCAGATTTCCTCTCCATCGTCAGTAAAAATATAAGTCAGATTACCCTCTCCTCCGGTACGCCCGGACGGGATTGCATCCGCATCGTGGGTCTGGGCGATCAGATGCCTTGAATCAGGAGCCCAATAAGCTTCCGCAGCAACCGGAATATTCGGTATGACATAGGACGGTAATTCCCGGCTATCCGCTCTTTTGAATACGGGCTCTGCTGCCTGACCGGGCATGCCAATAAGCGATAATAAGGCACCACAGGTTAACGCATGAACAAATCGAAATAATACGACCATAAGTTTCTCCCTCTGTAAGTGATTTATAGTTTATCGTAAACAGATAAAATTTCGGGATCAAGTTCCAGCAGTTTTGGTTTTATAGCTGAACCTGATTGCCCCAAAGGAGGATTATGATGGATACAACGATTTCCCGCAGATTTCTGATCGCAGCCGCCGGCAGTCTGCTTGGTACGGCTGGTCTTGACACTCTGGCTGCACCGAATCCTCCGGCAGGTAATAAGACGCCGGGCATGCTGCGCCTGATAGGCAATGAAAATCCTTACGGCCCCTCACCTTTAGCCCGCAAAGCCGTGGAAAATGCGATCGCACACAGCTGGAAATACGCCATACGTGAAACCGGTATGTTGAAAAAACAGATTGCTGCTTACGAAGGCGTAAAAACAAGTCACATAATGGTTTGCGCCGGCTCCAGTGAGGCGTTGCGAGTAGCTGCGATGGTATTCGGCCGCAATGGCGACCGCATGGTGACCGCATCACCAACTTTTTCATTTCTGCCCACCTATGCCCGTTCTCTCGGTTGCGCAGTTGATCAAGTACGCCTGGATGAGACCATGACTCACGACCTGGATGCGATGGAGGCCGCAGTTCGCGCCGATACCAAACTGGTATACGTGTGCAATCCGAATAATCCGACCGGGACGCTGATTCCAGGTCCCAAACTCTCGGCGTTTATTGATGAGGTTACGCCACGCACACCGGTCCTGGTCGATGAAGCTTACCTGGATCTGTGGGACGATCTTAGCGAGCACACTGCTGTCAGCAGCATACTCGCAGGTAAACCGGTGATCGTGACCCGTACCTTCTCCAAGCTGCACGGCATGGCCGGACTACGGGTTGGTTATGCGATTGCACCACCTGAGTTAATCCGACGGATGGAAAAACTACGCGTGACGCAAATGAGCTATACAGGTGTAATGGCTGCCATTGCCAGCTTGCAGGACACGGCATTTCTTGACTACAGCCGGGCACGTATTCACGAGTGCCTGGCACTGACCACCGGTGTGTTGCAGGAACTCAACCTGCCATTCGTGCCCAGCCGCGGTAATTTCGTCTACTTTGATACCGGCGGTTCACCGCGTGAGTTTATGGCTGCTATGCGTCGATCCGGAATTCTGACCGGTCTGAGTTACGCGCCCTACCCAACCTGGGCACGTGTCAGCATGGGTCGGGTTGAAGACATGCAAGTATTTGCCGAGGCAGCGCGCAGTTATTTTTCTCAGCCGGACTGAACCTGCTTGCCAGCCCTTAATTTAACTACTATCGTAGCTTCCATGATATTGACAATAAATTATCAATAATGACCACATAAAATAACAGAAGACACCACTACCAAACGGAAATCAATAATGTATCTTGATATTGCACTTGAGTCTAAAATTGGGCCGGCAGAATTTTGTGAACTTGGATTGCTCGCTGAGAAGTATGGCTTTCGCACCATCTGGGCACAAAATTATGCGCGCGCACCGGACGCATTTATGACTGCGGTCCCCCTGGCACTGGCCGCACAACAAATCAGGACAGGCGTTGCCGTCGTGTGCCCCCATGAAATGCACCCACTGAAGATTGCCAACGCGGTATTAACGCTTAATGAATATGCCAAAGGACGTGCCGGTGTAGTCGTAACCTCCGGTGGCGACTGGGCTGGTGTTTTAAAAGCCAGGATCGGAGAAGTTGCCCGCACACGTGAGGCGCTGGAAATCATCAAGGCTGCTCTGGGTGACAAGGCGGTACAGTACGATGGAAATTCCTACTCGGCACAGGGTTTCACGACCCAATGGACTACCCAGCCACCGCCGCCTATCTATGCCGGAGCACACGGACCGAAGATGATGCATATGGCAGCAGGTGTGGCTGACGGCATTATGCTCAGTGACGTGCAACCGCCCATGTTTGACCGGTTCATGCCGATAGTGAATAAAGCCCTGGCAGCGCAGGGAAACGAGACGGGCTATCCACTCAGCAACTTTGTTGCCTGGCATGTAAAAGAAGACCGCGAAGCCTCATTGTGGGAAGCGAGGCGTGAGCTGATTATCCGCGGTTGGCTGGATCCGGACTGGATTGCACCTTATCTCAGCGAGGAAGATGCCAAATGGGTAGCCGCCAATATGTGGCCCTTCCTTAAGGCCTTTCGCAGCCGCACGGGTAATATTGAAGGCGTGCCCGAACACATCAGCGATGCCTTGGTTGAAGGTCTGACCATGTCCGGAAGCCCAACTGACATAGACAGGCACATCGAACGATTCCGGGAATTTGAAGCTGCCGGGTTTACA
>PBZD01000078.1 GCA_002729875.1 Chromatiales bacterium
GGCCGTGAGCAGGAGGATAGAACGCTGGACCAACGCCGTGCGATGGATCGGTTTTTGTCCGCTGTCGAGCAGCGAGCATTTTGTATCGCCAGGATCGCGGTACGTGATACCGACGATGCGCTGGATATCGTGCAGGATGCGATGATTCGGCTGGTGCGGTCTTACGCCCGGCGGCCGGAAGTGGAGTGGGCACCGATATTCTTTCGGATTTTGCAGAATCGTATCCGCGACCACCAGCGGCATCAGTCAGTTAGACGTCGCGTGCTTGCATGGTTTAGTCGGTCTGATGACGATGAAGCAATCGACCCAATCGCGCAGGCGCCCGACTTGGCGGCAGTACAGCCTGATCATCAACTGGCGCTCGATGATGCGATGAGTGCGTTGGAAGATGCGGTGCATCAGTTACCCGCGCGGCAACAGCAGGCATTCTTGTTGCGGACGGTCGAATGTATGGATGTTGCCTCGACTGCAAAAGCGATGGGTTGTTCGGATGGCAGCGTCAAGACGCATTACTCACGCGCGGTTCGGAGTCTTCGTGCTACGGTAGGGGTGCACTGGGAAGATTGTGCTGGAGAGGGCTGATACGGTGAAGACAGATACGGACAAATTACAGCATGCTGATGAAGAGTTTGCGGCACGGGTTGGCAATGAGCTGCGCAATAGTGTGGACAAACTCGATTCGGCAACGCTGTCCCGCCTGAACCGTGCTCGTCAGACAGCACTGGATACTATCGATCATCCGGCAACCGGAAAAATTTATGGTAACCGGTGGCAATGGTTATCGGTTGCTGCGGCCGCGATGGTGGCAGTCGTCACCGTCAGCTTATGGCAGGGAAGGGTACCCGAGCCGGGTGGCGACATCTCGCTGATGGCCGACGGAATCGTTGTCGATGAGGCAATTGATATCGAGTTGCTGTTTGCCGATGGTGACCTTGCAATGTACGAGGAGCTCGAGTTTTTTATATGGCTGCCCGAAGATGAACTGGAGACTATTGGTTGATGAGTGTGCGCATCATGTTGCACCTGCTCGCCGGAGTTGGTTGTGCCGCCCTGGCGAGTGACGAGCCCGGGTTGCCCGATGAGGAGTTGCTCGAATTTCTCGGCAGCTGGGAGGGTGAGAGTGATGAATGGCAGGAATTTTTCGACAGTTTTCCCTCCATTGTTGACCTTGGTGAGAGGGCATCGGGCGAAAAACGTGATGATCAGGAGAATGGTCGGTGAACTTGAATAACTTGATACGGATTAGCCTGCTGCTGGCACTAGTGGCAGCCGGCACCGTATATGCGGACGACGTTGCGCCGCCGGCCTGGGGCCAGCTCAGCGGCGATCAGCAGCGCGTATTACAACAATTCTCAGCAGATTGGGACACGTTGCCTGCTGAACGGCGCCTGCGCCTGGCGAGCGGAGCGAATCGCTGGCTCAACATGACGCCGAAACAGCGCAAGCAGGCACGCGGACGGTTACGCAAGTGGCAGAAACTTTCACCGGACCAACGACGGCGAGTCAGGCGACAATTCAATAGCTATCACCAGATGTCGTCGGCAGAACAGATCAGGATTAGGAATAATTTTCAGCGCTTTCGCAAGTTACCCCCTGAACGCCGCAAGCAGTTACGGCGGCGCTGGGATAATATGACACCCGAGCAGCGCAATCGTGCGCCCCGGCAAATTCAAAGGCTGAAGCCGCCGCCTTCCGGTGGCAGGTAACCTGCCACGGGTAATCCAAAGTAAACTCTGAATCGGGGTCGCTACCGTTTGCAATATTTCGCAGACAAGTGAAAAAGGCCGAAAACCAGAGTTTTGAACTGTCCCGTTGACGGGGAAGCTTGCAGCCGTAAAAGGCCCTTTCCAAGGGCAAGCGCCATCACAAACCTCTGGAAATGACCTGGCCTGATGCTGACACCAGCAGATAAATCAGGCGCCACTAAGACTGCGCGTGCGTCTATAGGCATCGAGGATATTGCCGACTTTGGTTCTCAAATAAAATATGTCAATCGGCTTAGAGATAAATTCCAGAACATCCAAAGCGTAATTTTGACTGTTAATAATGGTGCTTTGATCTGCTGTGATGATAATGATCGGTGTGTTGTTATTCGGGTTTTCAGGTTCGTTCCTTATCGCCTCTATTGCTTCTGATCCACTCATTACCGGCATCCTGATATCCATCAGGATAAGCGCATATTCGCTCTCTCGGCTTAATTCGAGTGCCTGCGCTCCATCATAAGCACGGACAAATTCAAGTCCGTCTTGTTTTAAACCTATCTCAAGTAGAAGAAGATTGGTTGCTAAATCATCTACAATTAAAATTTTAGTCGCCACTTGCAACACACTAGGTAATCTTTAAAAAATTAAATTCATTTCCGGATTCTTTGCGAGCAGAACTCTGGCGGCATTTTTCAGCATAAAAAGCTCTCTCAATGCATGAATTTATCAAAAAATGCCTGATAAAAAAACATGATTTTCTCCCTCGTTTATCGTGACTCTCGCCGGGTCTTGAATGCGTTGCAGCGGTCAGCTGAAAAAACTTTACACAACGATGCGGATATTAGAAAATATCTCAGCCTGCAAGTTCCATAATTTTGAGGTGCTTTGAGCGGCCAATAAATTGTGTTGTCCGTTGTCTGCCTGGGCATGCTCAAGTTCACCATTGAATCCATAGAGCGAGTAACCGGCATGCCGGTGGTCGTTAATTCAGGAATATTTTAACCACAACGAATAGGCCTTATTATGTATTAGAATAGGCCTTATTATGTATAAATTGTACGTTGCTCCAAATTTAAAAAAATATGCTGCGTGCCGGAAAGCCGTAAACCTGTGTTTGGCATTGCTGGCTTTGTTCAGCTCGCCCCTGGCTTTTGCTCTTGATGAGTCAGAGACCGACAAGTTAACTATTGAACCCATGGGGCGGGTGACTTACAAGTCAGAGGTCGTTAATCAGGAAAATTTCGATCACAATGCAAATGCGCAGGTATTCGACCTGCGCCTGGGTGTCAGGCTCGGCTTCAGGAAATTCTCAGTTCTGCTTGAAGGTGAAGCCGTTGTTGACACGAAACTCGGTGATTTCAACAGCAAGACAAACTCAAAGACCTTGTGGCCTGTGGTTGCGGATCCGGAGTCCGAAGAAATAAATCAGGCGTGGGCTCGCTATGAAAATGAGTTATTTGCACTCAAGTTGGGTCGGCAAAAAATGGACCTGGTTAATGGCAGGTTCATTGGATCGGCGCGTCACCGCTTGAATGAACAAACCTATGACGCTATTCGTGCAACCATAAAACCCGTTGATTTTTTTGCTCTTGACTACGTATTTGTCGATGAAGTGCATACCCCTCTTGGTGATGATAGTCCGAAAGGAGATATAACAGGGAATACACATCTGTTGGCCGCCACCTTTAGTGCGTCAAACAAACACAAATTATCTGGTTATAGCTACCTTATCGAATCTCCCCAGGTGCCAATAAACTCCCTGAGAATTTTCGGCACGAGGTATGAAGGAGTAAAGCGCTTCGGGGAGTTGAACACAAAAATTTCTGTGGAGTACGCACATCAAACAGACTATAAAAATAATCCGGCACATGTTGGTCTCGATTATCTTGCGCTGGAGGCGAAGCTAAAGCTCAAACTTTTCGACCTCAAGGCTGGTTATGCAAAATTAGAAGGTGACGGCGAAGCCGGCTTTCAAACCCCTTACGGACGCAAGCATGGTTTTCAGGGGTTGGCAGATCAGTTCACAAAAACGCCGAAAAACGGCGTCATTGACCACTATCTCACCTTTATCTTGCCATTAAACGTCAAAGCCGGCTCTATCGATCTTAGCTACCATAAATTCAAGGCAGATATTCATGGGGATGCCTATGGGGCAGAATTTGACCTGCGAGGGCGAGCAACTATCTGGCGCTCAATGAAGATTGAGGCGGCAGTTGCTTACTTTAGCGGTAAAAACAGCATGCCCGATGTGACCAAATTCTGGCTGATAGCCAAATGGCCATTCTGAAGACCACCATGAAATATCCTTTTTTATAATTTTCTATTTTACGGTGGTAACTTCCATGCCTGTTAAGAACCAATTGATTTTTCTCATGCTCTCCCTTGTTACGCCGACTGCGTTATCTGCGGAGGCAGAAACATATCTGTTTGGGGTCGTGCCCCAGCAGTCCGCCAGTACTCTTGCCCAGACCTGGGGGCCGCTGTTGTCAGATTTGTCTAAGGAACTTGGGGTAGAGATGCGCTTTAAGACAGCACCGAATATCCCGGAATTTGAAAAACAGTTGGAAGCTGGTGTGTATGATTTTGCCTATATGAATCCTCATCATTTTGTAGTATTCAACAACTCCCCAGGCTATAGGGCGCTGGCAAAGGCAAGGGATAAAAGTATTGTCGGTATTGTCGTCAAACATAAAGCAGCAGATATTTTTAGTCTTGAACAACTCGAAAACAGCACGCTGGCTTTTCCATCACCTGCAGCTTTTGCTGCAAGTGTGCTGCCAAGGGCTGAATTTAAAAAAAGAAATATAAATATTACGCCACGCTATGTGTCTTCTCACGACTCGGTCTATCAGAACGTCGCCAGGGGGCTATTCCCTGCAGGCGGCGGCGTTATTCGAACGCTCCGGGCGGCTGATAAAAAGTTCGCAGACCAATTGGAGATCTTGTGGTTTTCAGAGGGCTACACACCTCATGCCATTGCAGCGCACCCACGTATTAGCGAGTATTTCAGTGGTCGACTGCTCTCGGTTCTGGTTGATCTTGAGAACTCTGATACCGGAAATGAGCATCTGGGACGTTTGAAGATAAAGGGTTGGGAAAGTGCTGAGGATAGCGATTGGGATGATATTCGTGATCTGGGCATTGGGGCACTTCCAACTGCCGACGAAATAGGCAAAAATTAGGATGTGTCTTTTCGATTAAAAACTATCCTTGGCATAGGCCTCATTGAAGCAGTACTGCTGACGCTATTGATTACCACCACGCTGGCTTATTTTAAAGGGGCTAGCCAAAAGCAGCTGAACGATAGAGTAACTACCGCAACAACCCTTTTTGCAACTGCAAGCAAGGATGCGTTGCTTGCATCTGACCTGGCATCACTCGAAAGCATTGTTGATGCCGTGATATCAAATCCTGACATTGTTTTCGCTTCTGTAGTGGATATAGATGGAAGGATGCTGGCACAACGAGGCCAAGACGAAATTTTAATCACACCTGGTGAGATTGCGGCAACAATCCAGGATAAAGATGGCGACATATTTGGTTCTGAAATCGCCATTGAGGTCGCTGGCATTGTTTACGGCAAAGTACAGATCGGTTTTGACAGAAGTCGATTGCGCAGTTTTATGCTCGAAGCAGAACAACGTGCAATTTTTATTGCTGCTGTAGAGATTGTGCTGGTTGCGTTATTTTCCTTCTTTTTGGGAACCTACCTTACGCGTCAGCTGAGCAGGCTGACTGAGGCAACCAATGCCATAGCAGCGGGTGATCTGGGCCATCAGATCCAGGTCAAAGGTAATGATGAAATTGCAGCGACAACAAGAGCTTTTAATCTCATGTCAAAGCAGATTCAGAGCGAAGTCCGGGAACAGCAATTGGCACAGGATCAATTGAGGATTGCGCGAGATGCTGCCGAGGCAGCAAACCGTGCCAAGACGACTTTTTTGGCCAACATGAGTCATGAACTCAGAACGCCGTTAAATTCAATTATAGGTTTTTCACAGATTCTTGAGATAGATAATCCTGAGGATTCGCAAAATCTGCCGATGTATCAAGAAATCCACGCTGCGGGAGACCATCTGCTGGAACTGATCAACCAGTTGCTTGATCTGGCCAGTATCGAGGCGGGAAAAATTAAACTTGACACACAATGTGTTGAATTGTCAGCGCTTGTACTCGAATGTCTACAGCTTATCAAACCGTTGCAAATAAATTATAGTATTGAGTTTGTAAATAATATTCAAAAGGCTGCTTTCGTGTCTGCCGACAAATTACGCCTGAAACAGGTTTTGCTCAATTTGCTCGCTAACGCATTAAAATACAATCGGCCTTCAGGTAAGGTATTTCTTCAAGTGGTGCCGGTGGACAAAAACTTTTTGCGAGTAGATATCAGGGATACCGGCATCGGTATTTCAAAAAAGCAGCAAAGCAATTTATTCATACCTTTTGGTCGCTTGAATGAGCACAAGCATTCAGTGGATGGCTCAGGTGTTGGCCTTGTTATCTCAAAAGAATTAATTGAATTAATGGGCGGGCGTATTGGTGTTGAAAGTTACCCTGATCAAGGCAGTACTTTCTGGGTAACCTTGCCTTTGGCCGAGAAACCGAACCTGGCGATGGAAGTGACCTGAGCATCTCTTGCGTGATGATTGAATCCTCTATTTGAAGATACAAAGGAAGTTAACTGAAAAAAATGTATGACTCCAAAATACTGGTGCTGGACGATGATGATGATATCCGTGAAGAGGTTTGCGAGGCACTGGAATTAGAAGGCTTTTCGGCGCTGGGGGCAGCCAGTGGGGCTGAATTGCGAAAAATGGTGCTAGAGCATGATGTCGCACTTTTTATACTGGATCTGGTGCTGCCTGGAGAAAACGGGCTCGCCATTGCAAAATCTATCCGCGATGAGTCTGACGTCGGCATCATCATCGTAACCGGCAGGTCGGGGGAAGCCGATAAAGTTGTCGGTTTGGAGTTGGGTGCCGACGACTATGTCACCAAACCGTTTAGTCCAAGGGAACTGCTTGCCCGGGTTAAAAGTGTGTTGCGCCGTACCAGCCGTATGCATCAACCGACTGATGATACTGTTCCG
Source organism: Chromatiales bacterium (assembly GCA_002729875.1). Classification (GTDB taxonomy): domain Bacteria; phylum Pseudomonadota; class Gammaproteobacteria; order Steroidobacterales; genus SMWD01. The sequence continues at coordinate 6,793 of PBZD01000078.1, forward strand.
GAGGTCGGGTCTCAGGTTGTGCGATTCGACGGCTGGGAACTCAATTTGAATACCCGAGAATTAAGCGCACCAGATGGGTCTAACATCCATCTTACAACAGCAGAATTCAAACTGCTTAGTACATTCTCCGGTTCACCTAGACGGGTACTCTCGCGTGATTTTTTACTTGATCGAGTGTACGGCATGGATTGGGTCGGACATGATCGTGGCATCGATGGGCTGGTCAGCCGTCTTCGTAGTAAAATGAGGAGTGTAGACCCTGAATTTGCACGGACTTTCATCAAATCTGTGCGCGGTGTCGGGTATATGTTTACCAGTGCTGTGCGCCGGTAGGTGTTAAATCGCACAGTCATTCATCGACGAGAAATATTTATAATTCAGCCTGCGCAACCCAACGACTCAAATGGTTTTTTTGAATAGGTCAGACAGTACTAGGACATGGTCTCTCGAACTTGATCTAACAAGAGATCTATATTTATGGGTTTGCGTAGTATGCACTTCAAGTGCTTCAACGCTTCATTCTGGTTCTCTGAAGCGAGGTCAATATGTCCCGAGATGACAATGAAACTGATGTCGTGTTTATTCATTCCTTTGACGGAGTGAATCAAATCAGTCCCGCTTTTACCGGGCATTCTCAGATCGGTAATGATCAAACGGATACTATCTTGATCAGACACCACCGCCAGGGCGCTATCGACGTCAACAACCCCTATAGCCTCAAATCCTTCGAATTCAAGCGCTTCAACTATCTCCTGCACAATTAATTCTTCATCATCTACGACGAGTATCGTGTGCTGTGGTTCCTGTCCACCGGGCAAAGTGATCGTCTCCCGCTAGTAAAGCTTAGGTTGTGGTGTGATGCCTGCATTCGGTTGATTCCCACGGATACAAACCTGTTTCTGTATCTTATGGTCTGTCATAAGGCTCCTGGCGGTTATCACGGAAGGCAATTTCCAATTCAGATCAGGTGATTAATAACAAGGGCAGCAAGATCGTGAAACAAGCGCTTTTATTAACATTTGTTGCGTCGATACTACCGCCCATTTCCTGAATGATGCCGTAGCTTACGGACAATCCGAGACCCGTCCCCAAACCCATTTCTTTGGTAGTGAAAAAGGGTTCGAACAGGCGATCAATTGCTATAGTGTCTATGCCTCCACCGTTATCCTCAAGGGTTATGCGGGCATGATCATCGGTTGCGTCCAACTTGATCAAAATACGTTTCTCACCCGTTGTATTCGAGTTAATCGCGTCACGGGCATTTGTAAGCAGATTGATCAGCACCTGCTCCAGTTGTATCTGGTGGCCTTTGACCCAAAGTGGCGTGTCAATCGTTTCAACTAGTACATTGATCTCTGCCAGCCTTAATTGTTCGCCAATCAGACCTAACGCACCATGAATAGCCAGCTTCGGTTGGATCGGCGCTGGCGCTTCGTCAGCGTTCCTGCCAAACATTCGCATATGGTTAATAATCGTGGCGGCGCGCTCTGTTTGCTCACTGATACGCTTTAGCTTGTCACGCAGATAGTTCGCCTCCATGGGCAATTTATCCATGCGTTTTAATGTGTTCCCTGCAGCCATACGTATCACATTGAGGGGCTGGTTTAACTCGTGTGCAACACTCGTCGCCATTTCGCCAAGTGTGGCCAGCTTGTCTGTCTGAATTGCCTTTAATGATTCGGATTTTTGAACTGCTTGTTGTTGAGAGATACAGACAATATCTGTTGACTCAGACTGCAGGTTATACCGTGGGTATACATTTGCCTTCAGCCTTACATTTTTACCTGATTTAGTCAGCAGTACCAAATCAAAAAACGGCATGAAAATTCCTTGTGCAGCTTGGTCGAGAATCTTGCGGAGTCTTATGGTTTCATTGCCGCGGGTGAAGTGGTCGATCAGATTTTTTGTCTGCGCTGAGGATTCTTTGTGACCTGTGGCATCTTCCATGGCCGCATTCCATTCTATGATTGTACCCTGCTCATCGATCACGAAAACAGGTGCGGACGTTGTTTTGATGAACTCCTGATATTGTTTCTGGAGATTTTTTTGGGGTTGGCTAAATTCCTCTTGTTGCGTGATGTGGTGTCCGATGCAGAGAATATGTTGTTCATCAGGCCCGGCGTGGCAGGTTATCTTCAATTTTTCAGGCCGGGCGGATTCACCTTTGTGCAAAAGATTGAGTTCCGATAGCTCTAGACGTAATAAGGTGCTGACGTTGATTGGTTCACGAATAGAAATGTTTTTAATCGAATGCAGGGCGGTATCAATGGGTATGCCAGTGAAGTCAGATGAATCAACGTCCAGTAACTTTGCGATTGCCGCATTCCAGTGTGTGATGACGCCTGATGTATCCAGCATAAACATCGGAATATCCGCATCTGAGAATAATTCCGATAAATAGTCGTTGTGCATGGCGCATTTGTTCCGGGTCAGGTGGATAAGTGCAGTGTGCTTGTTCTTACCGTATAAGAGGTTGGTGTTGATTGTGTTAATAATACGACATTTAGCAACGCATCAGTTTGGCCTGCTTTTTATTTATGCAGAAAGCTCTTAAGAAGCGGCTTGGAGTTGTCAAGCTCAGGGTGTCTGCTGACGGATTCGTCCACCGGTTTTTCCTGACAAGCTTCGAATATTTTGGCTATGGTGTTATCCAATGTTTTTACCAAAGCAAGTAATGAGGGGTCAAAATGCCTGGGTTCGGTTCGCCCATCCCCCTCAAGTATGATCTTCATCGCCATATCGTGGTCGAAGGCCTCTTTGTATGGTCTGGCTGAGCGAAGGGCATCGTAGACATCCGCAATTGCTGTAATGCGTGCCTCTAAGGGAATGCTGGTGCCGGAAAACCCATACGGGTAACCCGATCCGTCCCATCGTTCATGGTGCGATAGGGCGATATTGGACGCACATTGCAATATGGGGTTGGTGCTTCTCTGAGTAATCTTATAGCCGATTTGGCTGTGGGTTTTCATGATCTCAGCCTCTGCCGGGTCAAGTTTTCCTGGCTTGAGCAAAATTGAGTCTGCAATGCCGATTTTCCCGATATCGTGTAATGGTGCAGCCCGGCTTATCAATGCGAGTTGTTTTGAATCACATCCCAGCCCATTGGCAATCAGTTCAGAATAAGCACCAATTCTCGCAACATGTTCCCCTGTCTCGGGGTCTTTGTAGTCTGCCGCAAGGTTGAGGCTAGTCAGGGAGTCGATGTGGAATTGTTCGAGTCTCTCCTCCATAGAGGTTAGGATGCGGTTCTTATCCGCGACCTGCTGGTTTAATCTCGCAACCTTGATGTGAGAATCCTGCCGCTTTGATTTGTCGGTTTGCTGCTGTATCAGCCTGTTTTGGAGTTTATGAACAGACGTGATGAGTTCATCGGGGTCGACAGGCTTCAGCAAAAAATCTACGATGCCATTTCGCATGGCCTCAACTGCATCGTCTAATTCACCATGGCCCGTCAATATGACGAATTCTGCCATAAGGTCTTGTGGGTTAAGAGTTTGACAGAATTTCACAAAATCCAAACCATTGCGACCAGGGAGATTGATATCTATCACGCCTAGTTTTACTAGTGGGTCGTTGGATATAATATCAATTGCCTGTGACACGTTCCCACAAGAGACTGTCTCGAATCCC
>PBZD01000079.1 GCA_002729875.1 Chromatiales bacterium
CTAGACTAACTAGTGAATCCTACACTTGCTAGACTAACTAGTGAATCCTACACTTGCTAGACTAACTAGTGAACTAGGATTCCGATCCTAGGTAAAGTGCATACCCAAACAAGGCTCTGTAAACCTCAAAATCAACCTCAAAAAAACCTCAAACAAAAAACGTTACAAAAATCTAAGGCACGGAATCTCAGATTGAAAAATCAGAGGATTTTTGCGGCGAACCCGCGGCACCATTCCGGACCGGATGCAGTAGAGGCACCCGGTGTCCCCACCACCGGTGCCCAAAGAGACGCTTGATGCCCCAGCGGCGTTTGATACCCCTCTCCTGAGGCGCAAGATGCCCCAAGGGGAGCCCTATAACCCAAACATCAATGCTCCAAGAGGAGCCCTATAACCCTATAACCTAACCCAAACATCAATGCTCCAAGGGGACCCCTATAACCCAAACATCAATGCTCCAAGGGGAGCCCTGTAACCCTGCAACCCAAGCTGGCTCAAAGGAATGTTTGGCTCAAGGTAACCACGCCGACTTCGTATTGCGATATGGCGGAGGATCAGTCAGACGATTCTTTGCGAGGCTTCTCTGGCGCAGAGGATGCCAGTCCTGCGAGCCCACCTTGTGCAACTGATGCGGAGGACCTGTTCGGGCCGTCGGACGACGAGTCTGTGGGCTCGGACTTCAGTGAGGGTCCACCGACAATGCAGGACGCATCCGAATGCGAGTCCATTGGCTCTGCATTTTCGGCAAGGCTTGCGGCACACGACGACGATGCCGACGATGAGCTGTTTGGCGATGCTGGGCCTGGCGTTGATGTGGCCAAGGAGGACATGGACTTGGAGCAACGGGGCCGTTTGGTGCACGAACGGGTTCTTCGCTGGGTTCGTGACGAGGCGCGCAGGACGGCTGGAGCCGACACCGATGTCGAGCTGGTGGTTGACAGCGACGACGAGATGCGCCCTGGCTCTGCGGCTTATGCTCGTGCCCACAAGGAGCACGCCATTATCCAGGCGCAGGCCCAAGCTGAGGACGCTGATGGTGTTGGCGAGGGGGATGCCGAGGAGCCCTCAAAGGCACTCCACATGGCTCTCAGCTTCTCAGGCAAATTGTGGGACGTTGGCAGAAAGCCAGTGAAGATGTTGTTGTTGTTGCTCTCAAGGTCCGGCGCTAAAGTGGAGGACCCCTTGAATGCAGAGATCATGGACCGCATCCAGGAGAACCATCTTGGTGTGCAGCGCGCTCCACGGTATGGTTCCTGGACATCTGAGGCGGATCGACTTGACTGCGAATTGAGGACATATCAACACCGCTTTTCGGAGACGTGCGAAATGTGCTTTCAGCTGGCCCGGGTTTTCTGGTGCACCTTGATGTCAAAGCTCATCGTGCTACGGGAAGCAAGTCCGACTCGTTTTTTCATCGAAGGGGTATGCTTTTCGGTGCAAGCGGACGAGACTCCTGCCACATTTCGGCTGCGGGAAGCTGTGCATGGCTCCAGCGTGAATGTGGGCGAGGCTATTGCCAACCCTGGCGATGTCACGAAATCTATACGGTTTCAGAAGCGAGCTTTCAGACAGGTCGTCAAGGTTGTGCAGCCGGAGTTGCGCTTGAGCATGCTCACGCGCACGGTTGACCAGGATGGATGCAACCGCTTTTGCATGTATACGGGGGAGTTGCCGGTGCACCTGTCTTCTTTTGACCACAATACAGCCGAAAACATGTATGCTTGGTATTGCAACTTGTTGGCCATCCCTGGTTTTTCTGATGCCATCCTTGGGGGATCTGCTGAACGAGTCTATGCGGGGACCACCATGGACCTCGCTTCTTCGAACCTTCGGTTCATAAACCAGTGCAAGAAGGTTGAGAAGGGCAAGGACGGCAATGATCGGAGAAGGCTGCAATTACCGTGCAATGTGCACAGGAAACAGACTTCCATCGGGCATGTGTACGACTTGATCTCGTATCATATATCGGCTTTGGTGGCGCTGGTCCTTGCTCTGACGAAGAGCGGCACTTTTCAAAAACTAACGAAGGCCCTTGCCTGGCTCTTGACCTACGACTTGGAATGGTTTGGTCCCAATGTCGACCCACCGGATCCCACAGATGACCGGACACAGCGGATCGATGCTCTATTGGATTGCTGCATACCCGTGCCACCTCAGGGGGACCCCGCAAGGGGGGTTGCCTTGCGCCGCCGGCACATATACAAGACGATGATCACAGGGGACACCGAAGGCGCGAGAGTGCAACATTATTGTCGGCACCGAAATTGTTGCCCCAGCAAGGAGGTTTGCACGCAGCGGTTCAGATCAGATGTATGTTGGGCTTTGGTGCCAAATCCGCCGCGAGTTTTTCCAGTACATCGCTGGAGTGGCTCCGACGAGGTTGTCTCCATGATTACTCTCCTCGCCAACACCCATGGCCTCCTAACAAAGGTCGTGCCAATATGGCTGAAACTTTCCAAGTCCGATTCCAAGGAGTTCACCACGGATGCGGAAGTGGCGGATTTCATCCGGCAGGAGATGCCACAGCTGTACGACTCGGAGTCCGAGGCCGAGTTCTCCGAAGGCGAGATCCATCGCAAAGCTCCACGCGCGTGGGCAGGGCGAAGGCATGGGAAGCAAGCTACGAACTCCGACAATGTTGCAATCGATTGGGCGGAGCGCAACCGACGCAACCGGACGGAGGTAAAGACTTGGGCGAAGCAGAATCCTGAGACGCCCCTACTTGTGATAAACAGGTGCATCCGTCCCGGAGCAAGGCTGATAAACCACCTCGTTGGCAGATCCGGCGCCGATTGGGACGTCAAGGAAGGTGCTCAGTGTGTCAAAACTGGCAAGCGCAAATTGCGATTGGTGGAGGAATATGAGGGCAAATTATGGCAGCGTTTTGCGCGGGACATCCTGGATGCCATGGTGAATGAGGACCTTTGGCGTGCAATTCCATTGCGGAAGCGCACCATGGAGGCTCGGTGCTTGGCATTCCGCATGCTATCTCGAGCTTTGGTCACGACATTCTTGCTGATTGTCTTGGTATGCCGGGGTTATCCTCATAAGCTCTTCGGACTCTTAGGAGCTAACCCAGCAGATGTGGCCAGACAGGTCGCAGAAGATATTGACTCGCCTTGCTTATTCTGCGATTTCGCCCTGGACCACGTCAAGGAGTTTAAAACTGCGGACGCCTTGCTCTCCGATCTCTCTCTGATGTTATGCGTCTTCATGGCGTGGGCGACCAGATCCGAAATAGCAAGGGTGGAGTCCAGGAACGCGCAAATCTCGCATGAAGCAAGGTTGCGCGGTGGGCATTGTCCGACGGCCGAGTTTCCGCATGTGAGCGGCTACTGGGCCCTTACCCGTACAAGAGCCATCCATGTTGAGGCACCTCTGAAATCTGGCAAATCAAGGGTTGCCTCGGCAATACCGAAAAATAAACCGGGGCCGAGGAAAGTTCAAAAGAAGCCTGCTTCCAAAAAGTACAGCTGGAAGACTCAACGAAAGAACATCGGTCCATACAGACAGTTCTTGAAGGAGAAGTCGGCCAAGGGTGAGTTGAAAGGCAAGGTGGGCAACGACGCATTGAAAGTTAATGAGGAATACAATGCCTTGCCACCGGCGACAAAGCGGGTGTTGCGTCTGCGTGCTCTTTTGCCAGCCGATGATGCCTCAGACCACGATTCACCAGCTCCTCCCCGGCCACCATCGCCGGCAGCATGTGGTGTTGCAGCCCGATCGCCCCCTGACATTGGCGCGGCTGCTGCAATGGCTGGTGCGGCCCGGGCGTCTTCATCGGCTTTGGTACCTTCTGTCACTGATCTGGACGTGGCTCTTCGGCACATCCGCAATGCGAGTTCTGGAGAGGCATCTCGCAGTGCTGCGGAATTGTTGCAGGACAAGGGGATCATCGCGGAGCATGCCCTCAGCAACGCGGCGCAGCAAGATCTCGACGGAGACAACAGGAACACAAAGATGTTCTTCGCGCACGCTGTGCCTGAGATTTGGCGGGACCGCCTGTCTGTGTTTGAGGTGATCCCTCCTCTCACGGAGCTCAACGAGTTCGCTTGGAAGCAAATCGGGCCGCCTGTGCACGACAGAGAGCTTGTTAACACATTTGGCGTCCAGACTTTGCACTCGGTCTTCCGCCAAACTTGGACAGCCCGGCATGCGACTTGGAAATCCGCGGCTCAGAAGCAGCTGGGCAAGGTCGAGAAAAGCCCAGGCAATGCGAGTCTGTGCAAAGCATACGGTATGTGCATCTGCAAGCTCCCGCTGCTGAAGCTCTTCTTGGAGAAATTCGTGGTCTTGCTGAAGCTGCTCTTTGGCAAGGGCGGCAAGTGGAACCAATGCAGTGAATCTGCTGGATGCGTCCTCGAACTGCGGGTGGACGATGGCGTTGAGGTCGAGTTTCGCGCTTTTGCGCAAATCGCGTTTGTGAACAAACAGTCTTGGGCAACGGGGCTTCTTCGGCTTTATCCTTCGGAGGACGTATCATGCAAACACACGGCACTTGTGTTCAACACCCTTGCAGTGCGCGCAGCACCTGACAACATGTTGCGAGACGCCTCTGATCTTTTTGTCGCAATGGGAGCGGCTAACGCGCCGCTGTTTTTCAGGATGTTCGATTTGACGAAACCCTTGAAAGTCCGCTTGCATGAGCTTGTGGGCGGTGCGCGCGAGGCCCCCAACTTCATCCCGGCTGAGCAGGAAATCCGCTGGATTGGGGAAAACCTGGACTTATGGGCTGGCAGATCAGAACAGGTCCATCCGCTTTCGGCACCTGGAGGTGGCGACGCTGGTGGCGACGCTGGAGGCGACGCTCAGGGAGGAGATGCGGATGCTGGCGGTTACGACGCTCTTTGCTTGGAAGGCGATCCGACGGTGGAGGAGGTTGCGGCAGACTGGGCTGAAGCGTTGCACCACGTAATCGAGCAGTTCGCGGCCGATCAAGTATCCCTTTAAGACGGTTGTTATTAATTGCCGAGAAGGCGTCGGAATCTCACACATACCGAGTGGAGGGTTAATCAATTGGGGGAAGCGAGCAAACCTTCGAAAAAATGATTCCTTGGAAACTTTGGTAACGCAGAGTCCCCAAGCACCTTTTTGAGGTAGGTGAGGTTGCGGAGCTTGATCGAGGAGGGAACTCCAGAACGTGCATCGGGAAAGAACACGATAAATAATGACCTCAAGGAATTGGCAGATTTCGAATCTGCGCCTGGAGTTCCAGAAGGCGAGCGCGTTGGCAAGAAGCGTGGCGCCGACAAGCTTGACAGAGGATCTCCGCGGGTGAGGTTGCCAAAGCTCAGCCCTGACCGTGCGGCACCGGCTTCGCCAATGTCAGATCTCAGCAACTTGTCTGATGCGATTTTCGCTTCAAATGACGCCTCTGAGGGTGCCGGCGATGGGAAGCCTTCTGCTGCTGGCCCTCGAGGTCGCGGCCGCGGAGTTGGTGCGGGCGGGCTTGGCGACGGTGGTGGCACGCCGGTCCCATTGCCAGCTCACCTTGGCGCTGCTGCAGCTTCGGGAGTTGGCCTTGGCCGCGGGCGTGGAGGAGCACGTGCCGCAGGACCAGTTGCACCCCGCGGAAGTCAACAGACACCATGGGGAAGGCCAGGGTGGTCGCTTTCTCTCAGTGATCGCGGCTGCGTCGCTGATTGCCGATGTCACCATGACCTCTCAGACGTCTCTGGTATTTCGACGCACTGCCGTAAGAACTTGACACTGCGTCAGAATAAGACTCCTACGACGATCGAAGAGGCTAGACGTTTGGCCAAGGTCTGGCTTTTGTGTGGCGAGTCGGTAGCTGCCGGCGGCATCGCTCGCTCCAACCATGTCGGCACCGATCCCCGATGTCATTTCGTGGGTAAGAGCGAGGCCGAACTTGATGCACTTGCAGCAGCCTTGGTATGAACGAAAAAAAAAACTATCTCTAGACCGCCAGGGGTTCTTACCATATTTGGTTTTCATTTTGCCGTCAGCTCGCCCGCAAACAACGCCAAGCTTCTGGCTGAGCAACCGGAAGCGCAAACAAAACAAAAGAAAAGATCGGGCCAAGCCGCGGCAGGTTGCGCCCTCCGTTGGTTGACAATTGTTTCATTTTTAGTTGCTTGGTTCTTTCAGAGGCCCCGTTGCCAATCATAGTTTGGCAAGTTGATCGCGTTCCTGTTTTTAATTAAGGTTGTCTCCTAGAGCTTGCTTTTGCATGTTAGTTCTTGACAACCTGGAACAAGTTACCCGCGCAGTTAGCGAAAGCCATGTGAATCAAGCCCCAGGCTCCGAATGCTTATTCTCACCAGGTTTTCGGGGAAACGCTGCTCTCACATCAAGGGCGCTGTTTTTTCTACAGAGATAGCTCAGGGCAATTCTTGTTTGGGGTCGATGCTGGGGCTACTTCGCGCACAAAGTCTGGTAAATTTGTACATTGAGTGCACCGCAAACACTGCGGCTATATCTTCTGCATGCGTGCTTTGCATCATCGAGGCACCGCCTTGTCATTCCGGTTGTGGACAATCCCGACCATCCCCTAATATATCTCAGTCATTCTGACCGTCGCCTAATATATCCGAGTCATTTCCGATTGTCGCCTGGAAAAGCGATGGCCAAGGAAGCCATCGCGACCGTCGCCTTATATATCCCAGTACTGCACCCACCCAAACCGTTACAGGAAACAGCGTTCGCTCACAGGGTTCTCGCAATGGCCAAATAAAATCTGGCACCAACACTTTCCATCAAAACAGTAATGTTTTACAATGGCCCCATCATGTCTTTTTCAAGATGCATAGTAGGTGCAGAAACTGCTGTTTTACATATTGTTGTCTCATACGGCTTGCCCATCAGTTGCCAAAGGAATAGGATTTGTGCATTCCATTGTTTTCGTCATGGCAATTGTGTTTAGACCACCTCTGCGGAAACATTGTCCGACGGAAAATCCGACAACAATGACGGCAAATCGTTTTCACTTTTGAGCTTCTAAGGTCGCAGCGTACGATTTCTTAAGATTTCCTCAGATTTCCTAAGCGCAGCGTACGCTGCAGATTTGCCTTTTCACATGCGAAGAGGAAGATCGACATCAAGATAAATTGAATTCAGGCATGCGGAGATAGCATACACGTACTACATGATTTCAAATCTCTAGCCCGGTGGCGGCTACGCCGTTCCATTAACAAAAAAAAGCGAAACGTAAAAAAGGGCATACCCTTGGGCAATGCGTGGAGCCACTGCACCTCAACAAACAATTGGGTTTGGCATTTGAAGGTTGCCAAACATAATGTAACTAGGCGAATGGGTTTCACAACCCCAATCGATTTCCAAAGGTGAATTCCTAGATGGCTCATCCTGTCTGCTGCCAAGGGAACAGCAGGTTAGCTATTTGTTTTGGCACAATGATATGCTGTTTGGGGTCGTCCTACTCGGTAGGGTTCGCCGCTGCCTCCCTGAGTCTTAAAACGTCCGCGCTCATTCGCCTTACTAGAAAACCAGCTTTCTAGACGTACCTGCCAGCCTGCCAGCGAGCTCACTACACTAGTATGCACAGCAAGGTTTCCATGGACCAGTGAGCTCTCTTCAGTGAGGTCTTCCAGGAAAGGATCCTAGCTAGCTGTGCTCCGACCTGACACGATTCGTTCCACAGTCTTGAAAACATTCAACAGCTTCTCATCATTTTCCTGTTCCTATATGCTGAGGGTACCTCCCGGGTGCCTTAGATGCGCATGAGCATAGACACGCGTAGGTGTGTAGATGGCGCACAGGGACTCCGCGGCCCGGCGTCGTAGACATGTTAGACATGTGTGTGCTGTCGTAGCTAGTTGCGTGTCTATGTTGTTTTTCCTAGTCGTCGCTAGTCGTTGCCTGTGGTCGTCGTAGGTAGGCGCGTCTTTCTCTCTCTCTCTCTCTCTCTGTCTTCTGTCGTTGCTGCCATCCCAATCGTCGTTCCGCATTCTTTCGCATTGCAGCCTCTCAACTCAGCGTTCATTCCAACTTGATTCTGGGGAGTTCACCTCCCAAAGACCTTATGAGAGCCCAGGTTGCAGTCTCCCATAGAGGATATCCTTGCTAGTGAGGTTGATAGAAAGTAAAACGTAGGAAGACTCACCGAAAACAAATCTAACAGAAAGTTCAGAGGTTGTGTACTCCCCAAACGCCGTCCGTACACCCAAGCTCCTCGGACAAGGAACTTGGGTGTACGAACCGCGTTCCCACCACCTTCCTCCTTCCTTCCTCCTCCTTCCTCTTAAAATGTTTGTGTGTTTCGAATACACACGTATGTTGTTGAGTTTCGTGGTGTTCCGCGCAGGGGACAGTGCGCGCCGCCATGTCGGATATCGACTCGGGCTCCGACAGTGGCGGCCTCTCCGCGCTGTCCCAGTCTAGCCCCTGTGCGAGCGTCAAGGAGGCTGCGACGCGCGCGCCTTCGGAGGCGCCTTCGAGCGCCTTCCGAGGCGCCTGCGGCGATGTGGAAGAGGCCAAGGATGCTGGGCCTAGCAGCCTCATTGACAGGTGTTTAAAGGTAATCGATCATCAGAACCGATACCATCCAGTACACGTTTTATTGAAGTACTTCCAGCTGAAACTATTCTAGCGAATTCGGGTAGAAAACACATTATTGATTTAGTACTTATAGTGTCCGTAGGTAAGCGCTATCAGGTTAGTATTTAGTTTATAATGTTGGCTAAATACTAACCTGATAGCGCTCAAAGTTTGAGGCAAAGTTCCGATTGCGAAACTTCAGAAAAGTTAGGAGTACCAGAACCACGAGCACACATTACATTAGTACGCAGGACGCGAAGGACTTCGACGGGTGCCCGAATGCTCTTCGTGTTTCTGCTGACACGGACTCCGATGCAAGCGCAGATCTGGACGGCCTCTCCGACTGCGGAGACGATGGAGGCGGCATCGTGGTTCTGGGTGGTGTTTCCGACGACTGCTGCGTCGACGACGCGTCTGCTGCGCCGACGACGACCCACGGAGCACATATCTCTTCCCCGACTGCTGCTGCTGACGGCGCGAGCGTGACGACCTGCCGCATGTGGACTCCGAGTCCATCCAGGCCGCTGCGACAACCTGAATGTGCAGCTCCTCGATGTTTGGCAACTATAACCGATGCGAACAGTATGTTCAGTTGGTTCCAGCACATCAAGGAGTCCGAGCTGGGTCGCCTTTTGGGTCAAGCGCTGGAGTCAAATCCTATGGACTGGCGCGTGTTTTCTGCGTGCACGGGCCAATTTTCCGAAGGATATTCGTATAAGGTCCCGCTCTAAACGTCAGGATGCGATTCCAAAGGGCTAGACAGTTCTAGTATTTTCTAGACAGCTCTAGACAGGGTAGCGAGTCCCTAGACAACAAACGCAGAAGTCACTTTAGTGAGGTCTTAACAGCTTGAAAAGACGGCTAATATTTCTCCAATTGCTGGCTGCTGGAATTCCGATTGCTGAGAACTCCGTCGATTGCGCAGACACATCGACTGGAAGTCTCGAGTATTTTCCGTAAGAAAATGTTGGCTCTACTACTCGCCGACATCATCGATTTCGTCCCTTCGACATATCTCGACTTTTTATTGGGTTTCGAGTGGGAGCTGAGGATTTGGAAAACATTGTACGTGAAGCAAAACCACAGTCATCTGGTCAGGCACTTTTGGGGCAGCATGGCGGAGATGGAGAACTGCTCTATCTGCAAGTTGTGCGAGAAGGACCCCGAAAATGTTGCTTGCGACCATGACATCGATCAGGCTTACGATTTTGCCGTGATCTGTCCTGCTTGCCCACCATGGAGCAAACTTGCACAGTCAGTCGATGTGGCAACTCCTGACCAGCACAAGGAGTTCAACTGTTGTTTTGGGGATTCTGGGTCCGCAGTGACTGTTGTAAAAAAGAGGCTTCCAAAGAACGTGCTATTCGAAGAGGTCCCTCAATTCGCGACAGTCCGAGATTCGACCGGCAGAACTGGGTTGGAGCGCCTGAGTGACGACTTATTTGCCATCAAGGACGACAAACGTCGCAGGGTATATGTGGCATATGCGTACGTTAAACTGGGCACTACGAACTGGGGGGGGGAGACACCGTCCCGAGAGCGGTGCGCATATTACATGCAGACTAGATGGATCTCACGCAATATTCCAGGTCGCCTCCATAAGAAAAAAAGGGTAGACGACAGCACATCGAGTTTGGACTAGTTAGGACACTTCCAGATCTCTATCACAGAAGTTCTTTTGTCTGACTGCATCGCACTCAGACAGTCGAAATCCAACATAAAGCATCCTATCTAGGCGTGTCCATGTCTGCATATAGGCCCTGCCTCGGGCTCTACATCCTGTTCACCACAGAGGCGACCGGAGGCGCTGGAGCTGCGAACTTATGGGCCAAGAGGGTCAAGGCAGCGAAAAGTACTAGTATCCTGATACACTCAACCCCAAATCTTAATGACACACCCCCAAACCCAGTCCGCGAGCCCCCAAATCGGTTTGGCGAGTTCCGGGAAACCTTAGACGGAATGAGTTCAGGTTTTGGTGTTTTTTACATGAAAAAATCCAGCCACACCACCCCCAGAATTCCAGCCAGCAGATTTTCAATATTACGGGGAAATATAACTCTTTTTTGAATCCTTAGACGGAGCAAATTTGAGCCCTTAGACGGAGCAGCAAAAAGGCCACCAAAAGTATGTAAAAACC
>PBZD01000080.1 GCA_002729875.1 Chromatiales bacterium
GAGGCTGCTGCGCCGGATGCTGTTGCAGAGGCTGCTGCGCCGGATGCTGCTACAGAGGCCGATGTGCCGGATGCTGCTGCAGAGCCGGAGACAAAATCCTAGACTACACACGTACGAGGTGTAACAACTCTCGATTGAAAGGGTTGAATATAGCGAGATCAGGAAATGGCGATTACAGCAAGTTTGGTAAAAGAACTCCGGGAGATGACCGGAGCAGGAATGATGGAATGCAAGAAGGCCCTGGTAGAGGTCGATGGTGACCTGCAGGGTGCACAGGAATATCTGCGTAAGAAAGGTCAGGCTTCAGCTGAGAAAAAAGCCGGTCGCATTGCTGCGGAGGGACGGGTTGAACTGGCAGTTGGTGACGGCTGTGCCGTTATGGTTGAAGTGAATTGTGAAACTGACTTCGTCGCCAAGGATGAGAATTTTCTTGCATTCACACGTCAGGCTGCTGAACTGGCGTTGGCTAATCGACCGGACGATGTGGCAGCGTTGATGTCGATCGAGGTCGACGGTGATACCTTCGAGGTAAAGCGCAATGAGCTTGTTGCGAAAATTGGTGAAAAGATAGCCGTACGTCGCTGCGAAATCGTTACGCCGAAAGGCCGGGTTGCGCATTATTTGCATGGCATCAGAATCGGTGTGCTGGTTGATATCGAGGGTGGCGATGAGCAACTCGGTAAGGATGTTGCAATGCATATTGCCGCGTCGAATCCGGACTGCATTTCAGCTGATGACGTACCTGCGGAAATGCTGGAGAATGAACGCCGGATCCTCTCTGAGCAGGCTGAGCAAGAGGGTAAGCCGGCTGAAATTGTGGCGAAAATGGTTGCTGGGCGGTTGCGTAAATACCTGGGCGAAATTACTTTGCTTGGACAGCCGTTCGTCAAGGATCCTGACATTAATGTTGGTAAGTTGTTGCAAAAACATGCCGCAACAGTCCACAGTTTCATTCGTCTCGAAGTGGGCGAAGGAATTGAAAAAAAGGTTGAAGACTTCGCTGCAGAGGTTGAGGCCCAAGTCAAGGCCAGCGGTTGAGCCATGTTAATGCCGGGGCTGCCACCAGGTTTTGTTCGGGTCGGTCGCTTAACAAGATCAGGTCTGATGGCGCCGGGAACCGTTTGCCGTTTAGTCCGGATCTTTACTAACCCGCTGTCACCGGCGGTTTATTGTGAATTGCCGGAGTCTGTAAAGCCGTGAACAAGCCTGCTTTAGCCTATCGTCGGATTTTATTAAAGCTCAGTGGCGAAGCCCTGATGGGTAATGCCGGCTACGGTATTGAACCGGAGACCCTCAAGCGCATCACCAAGGAGGTTCTTGAGGCGCAGAGCCTTGGTGTGGAAATCGGGGTCGTAGTGGGTGGTGGCAATATTTTTCGTGGTGCCGGGTTGTCTGAAGCCGGGATGGACCGGGTGACCGGTGATCATATGGGCATGTTAGCAACGATGATTAATGCGCTGGCGTTGCAGGACGGGATTGAACGTATCGGTGGGTATGCGCGGGTCATGTCGGCATTGCAGATTCATCAGATTTCTGAAGACTATATTCGTCGGCGCGCTGTCCGGCATCTTGAAAAGGGTCGGGTGGCAATATTCTCTGCCGGAACCGGCAACCCGTTTTTTACCACTGATACGGCTGCGGCATTGCGGGCAATTGAAATTAATGCCGATCTGCTTGTCAAAGCCACTAAAGTCGACGGCGTTTTCGCGGCAGACCCGGTTAAAGACAAGAATGCCGAACACTATACGGAACTGAGCTACGACAAGGTGCTGGCCGATAAGCTGCAGGTTATGGATGCGACAGCCATAGTGATGTGTCGTGACAATAACGTACCGATCCGGGTATTTGATATGAATGTTCCGGGGGCGCTGGTGCAGTTGGTTGGTGGTGCAGCTATTGGTACATTGGTGAAGGGTGATTAAGGCATGCGGCACGGAGGGTGAGCAGTGATTGAGGATATCAAGAAAGATGCGAACAAGCGTATGGACAAGAGCGTTGAGGCGTTGCGCCAGACTTTCAAGAAGTTGCGTACCGGTCGCGCCCATACCGGCCTGCTTGAACATATTAAAGTCGATTACTATGGCACGAATACGCCGTTGAACCAGGTCGCCAATATAGCTATTGAAGATGCACGGACTCTGACGGTAACGCCCTGGGAGCAACCGATGATTTCGGTGGTTGAGAAAGCGATTATGAACTCAGATCTGGGTCTGACACCGACCTCCGCAGGTACTGTCATTCGTGTGCCGCTGCCGGTATTGACTGAGGAGCGGCGCCGCGATTTGGTAAAACTCGTCAAGCACGATACTGAAAACGGGCGTATTGCCATTCGCAATATTCGCCGTGATTCGATTCATGATCTGAAGGATTTGCTAAAGGAAAAGGAGATTTCCGAAGATGTGGAACGTCGGGCCGAGCAGGACATCCAGGTGCTTACCGACAGCCATATTGCAAATGTCGATAAAATTTGCGAAGAAAAACAGCAAGAAATCATGGAGTTCTGAAGTAATTATAATGTAAATACTGATGATTAAGAATATTGACAACCAGGCCTGCTCGATACCGCGCCATGTTGCCATCATCATGGACGGTAATGGTCGCTGGGCGGCGCAGAACGGGCGCCCCCGGTTGGCCGGCCACCGGGCAGGTGTCAAGTCGGCGCGCCGGGTTGTAGAGGCATGTGCCGAGGCCCGGGTCGAAACCCTGACCCTGTTCGCTTTCAGCAGTGAAAACTGGCAGCGTCCGGCGGAAGAAGTTAACGCGTTGATGCGCCTGTTTATCGAGGTTTTGCAGCGCGAGGTTTCAGTGTTGCACGATAACGGAATTCGGTTGCGGTTTATCGGTGCGCGCGACAATCTGCCGACAATCCTGCAAAAGCGAATCGAAGACGCTGAAAATAAAACAGCGGCAAACTCTCGTATGACCCTGATGCTGGCTGTCGCATTTGGCGGGCGTTGGGACATTACTCAGGCAATCCGGCAAATTGCAGCCAAGGTAGATGCCGGTGAACTCAAGGTTGAGGGTATAGATGAGGCGATGGTTTCCCGGCATCTGTCGCTGGCTTTGTATGATGATCCTGACCTGTTAATACGCACGGGTGGAGAAAAACGGGTTAGTAATTTTTTATTATGGAACCTGGCTTATAGCGAAATACATTTTACCGACACTCTTTGGCCGGTTTTTGACAGCGTGGATCTGGCATCGGCATTTGAATTTTTCAGACAGCGACAACGTCGCTTTGGTCAGCTTGGCAATCAAAAAGAAGCCGGTGCGGACTGAACGGCATTTGTTTTAATCTTGCTGGCATCCGGATGAATAAGCTTTTACAACGTGTTGTGACTGCTGTAGTGCTGTTGCCCGTCCTGCTCATTATTTTCTTTGCTTTGCCTTTATCGGCTGCAATCGCCGTGCTCGGTGTGTTTATCGCGGCTGGAGCCTGGGAATGGAGTGCGTTTTTGCCGCTTAAGCGTTTTTCTGCTCGGGCTGCTTATACTGGTTTGTTGCTGGTTTTGATGGCGGCTTCATTGTGGCTGTTTTCTGATCGTGCTGCACTTCAGCCACTGCTGTGGCTCAGTGTGCTGTGGTGGGCGGTTGCCTTTATTTGCCTGTTGCGGTTCCCGATCAAGATCAGTCCGGCTTTCGGCGCTGTCTGCGGAGTGCTTGTCGTGATACCTGCCTGGGTAGCGTTGGCGGCATTATTGTCGGTACCCGGGCGAGGTCCGGAATATGTATGGTTCGTGCTAATGATAGTCTGGGCGGCGGACATCGGCGCCTATTTTGTGGGCAGCTACCTGGGGCGCACGAAATTACTGCCCAAGGTCAGTCCCGGAAAGACCTGGGAGGGTCTGGGCGGCGGTATTATCGGCGCAATCGGCGTTGCATGGTGTGGTTCATGGTGGTTTGATTGGTCGCCGTGGTTTCTCATTCCACTGGCGGTCAGTGTGACGGTTATTTCAGTAGTTGGTGATCTGACAGTAAGTATGTTTAAACGTAATGCCGGGCTCAAGGATAGTGGTAATCTGTTCCCCGGGCATGGTGGTGTTCTCGATCGCGTTGACAGTGTGGCGGCGGCGGTGCCGCTGTTCGTTCTTGAAATGATCTGGATCGGATTGTTAGCAGGTGATTAAGAGTAAGTAATTTGAGTTTTTGATGGACGCATTTGTTACCAATATCCTCTCCTTTATTATTGCGATAGCCATTCTCGTTGCGGTACACGAGTGGGGGCATTATATCGTCGCACGTATTGCCGGCGTGAAGGTGCTACGTTTCTCGATCGGCTTTGGCCGGCCGCTGTGGATTAAGAAATATGGCCAGGATCAGACAGAATTCTGTATTTCGGCCATTCCGTTCGGTGGCTACGTCAAGTTGCTTGATGAGCGCGATTGTGCCGTATCGCTGGATGAGCAGGAACGCGCCTTCAATCGTCAGTCGCCCCCGGTCAAGACAGCTGTTCTGGTGGCCGGACCGTTACTGAATTTCCTGTTTGCGATCGGTGCCTACTGGTGTATGTACATGGTCGGGGTGCCGGGACTTAAGCCGGTTATCGGGGCTGTAGAGCCGGCTACGATCGCGGCTCGCGCCGGGGTGCTCGCCGGTGACGAAATCAATGCGGTCGGCGCTCGGGCTGTTGCAACCTGGGAGGGAGCGGTGCTTGAAATTCTCGGGCAACTGCTTGATGCGGGTGAAATCGAACTTCAGGTTACCGGTCAGGATGGAGGTGAACGTCGTGTCGTTATGCTCGCCGCCGGGCGGGAGTCGGAATTGACTGAACCGGGCCAGCTGTTTACCGGCCTGGGATTCAGCCCCTGGTCGCCGGTTGTGCCGGCAGTTATTGATAAATTAACGCCTGGTGGCCCTGCAGAGCGTGGCGGTTTGCTTGCCGGGGACGAGGTGATTGCTGCTGATGGTGAGCCAATTTCGTCATGGACAGAGTGGGTTGAGTTTATACGCGTGCGCCCTGAGCAAACGATGACCGTGACGGTCTTACGTGATGGCCTTGAGCATCAGTTTGAGATTCACATTGGCGTCGCCGAGGAAGGCGGTGAGTCGATCGGGCGCATAGGAACTTCGGTGCTGATCGTTGACGACCTGATGGCGGAGATGCGGGCCGAGCAACGTTACGGGGTTTTGGCTGCATTATCGGTTGCGATAACAAAAACCTGGGACATGACAACTCTGACAGTGCGGATGCTCGCAAGTATGGTGACTGGTGGTGTGTCGATCAAGAATATCAGCGGTCCAATCAACATTGCACAATTTGCCGGACAGAGCGCCAGTATCGGCCTTGTCGCCTTCCTTAGTTTTCTTGCGATTGTCAGTATCAGTCTTGGTATTCTGAATTTGCTGCCGATCCCGATGCTGGATGGTGGGCAGATTGCCTATCAGATCGTAGAGGCGATAAAAGGCAGTCCAATATCCGAACGTATGCAAATCTTCGGTCAGCAAATGGGTATTTTATTCCTGTTACTGCTAATGAGTTTTGCTTTTTATAATGACCTGACGCGTATTTTTAGTTGAGCCTGAGATGCGATTTTGTATGCTTTTTAAACCAGGATTGATGTTCACGCGCACCTTCATGCTGCTTGTGTGCTGCCTGTTCGCCGAGGGTTTGCTGGCCCAGTCCTCTTTCGTCGTGCGGGATATTCGTATTGAGGGTTTGCAGCGCATTTCGGACGGTACGGTATTTAATTATTTGCCGGTTAATATTGGCGACACACTTGATCAAAAAAGAATCCAGGAGTCGATGCGGGCAGTCTACGCCACGGGTTTTTTCAAGAATGTTGAACTTCGCCGTGATGGTGATGCGCTTATAATTGCAGTACTTGAACGACCTTCGATCGAGTCGTTTACGATTGAGGGAAACAAGGATATCAAGACTGAGGATCTACAGCAGCCGCTGGCGGATATTGGTCTGAAAGCCGGGCGAACATTCAATCGTTCGGTTCTGGATGAGGTAGAACAGTCCCTGACCGACCAGTATTTCAGCCAGGGTAAATATGCAGCCAAGGTTAATGCCGAAGTTGAAGAGGTTGCCGGCAATAAGGTGCGGATCGCAATCAAGATTGTTGAAGGTGATCGTGCGCGAATCCGGCAAATAAACCTGGTCGGTAATACAACCTATTCGGATAAAGACCTGCTTGAGGCATTTGAGCTCAAGACGCCACACTGGTTGTCATTCATTCGTCAGGATGATCGTTACTCGCGTGAAGCGTTGTCCGGTGATCTGGAGTCGCTACGATCCTATTACATGGATCGGGGTTTTGCTGATTTCTCAATTGAGTCGACACAGGTTGCAATTTCGCCGGAAAAGGAAGACATTTTTATTACGGTCAATATCATTGAAGGCGACCGCTATAAAATATCCGATGTTCGTCTTGCCGGTGATTTGATTCTTACCGAGCAGCAACTCAATCCATTTGTACAGGTAAAGCCGGGGCAGATTTATTCTCAGCGCCTGATTTCATCAAGTGCCGAGTTGATCCGTCTGCGTCTTGGTGAAGAGGGCTATTCGTTTGCGACTGTCGAACCGGTTCCAGAGCTTGATGTAGAAGAAAAAACTGTCGAACTTACGCTCTACGTTGATCCAAAGAACCGTGTTTATGTACGCCGCATCAACTTCAACGGTGCTGATTCCGTCACCGATGAAGTATTTCGTCGAGAAATGCGACAGTTTGAGAGTGGCTTTCTGTCCAATAACAGAGTCGAAAGATCGCGCGTTCGGTTGCAGCGCTTACCGTATATTGAAGAAGTTGCGGTTGAAACAAACCCGGTACCGGGAACGCCAGATCTTGTCGATGTGGATTTTGAGATCAAGGAAGGTCTTCCCGGTCAGTTTGGCGGCGGTGTCGGTTATTCTGAATCTCAAAAAATGATTTTCAATGCCAATTTTGTGCACACTAATTTTTTCGGTACCGGTACACGTGTGGCTGCTGATCTGAATACCGGTCAGTATCGAACTATCTATAGTCTGTCGCACACGAATCCTTACAGTACAATTAACGGTGTCAGTCGTACTCTGAGCATGGCCTACCGGGACATTACCCAGTTCACAGCAGATGCATCTGAACTGGACACGCAAACATTGTCGGCAAGAGTCGAGTACAGCTATCCGTTTACAGAGTTTCAGACGATTGTGCTTGGCTTCGGCTGGAATGCGGCGGAACTTTTGGCGACCACGGGTAGTACGCTACAGGCTCAGGAATGGGTTTTGCACAACGGCGATACTTTCATCGAATCGGGGGTGGGTGGTACCAAGTTTTCTACCTATGAACTTATTGCCGGTTGGATTTACGATTCACGTAATCGCTCGTTATTTGCTGATCGGGGCAGTCGGCAGAGCCTGATACTTAACTACTCGCTACCGATTGCCGATGTTGAGTATTACACTATGAACTACTCATTTCTGCACTATATGCCGTTGACACGGTGGTTCACGCTGTCGTTTAAAGCTGATATTCGCTTTGGTGAGGCACTCGGTGATACGACTGCCCTGCCGCCCTTCAGGAATCACTATGCGGGTGGCCCGAATACGGTGCGTGGTTTTCGTGAGAATGGTCTCGGTCCCCATGATTCTTTTGGTAATCCGTACGGCGGAAATTTGCTGACGGTCTCGCAGACTCAGCTAATACTGCCGATCCCTAATAGCTGGCGCTCGCGGGCTCGATTTACGTTGTTTTTTGATGTGGGCAATGTTTTCTCGACAGATAATGTGACATTTTACAATACAAGTTGCAGCTCATATGCAAGGCCCGAGCTTTGTAATGAGAGTAACGAAATCAGGTATGATTTCGATACAGATGATCTGAAATACTCATATGGAATCGCGGCTGAGTGGCTTGCTCCATTGGGTTTATTCAGGTTTAGTTACGCTTTTCCACAGAATCAGGTCCCATATGAGGCCGATGGTTATTTCGGTGATCGATCCGAACGATTCCAGTTTTCTATTGGTGGGGCATTCTGATTTTCTATTAATGGATGGTACTTATGTTTTTAAGAATAAAATTCTTGTTTGTAATCCTGGCCTTTTTGTTGGCGCTGTCGAGTGTTGCACAAGCTGAAGGTATCAAGATTGGTTTCGTTAATATGAATCGCTTGTTCAGTGAATCACCACAGGCAAACAGAGCTATGGAGGGCCTGCAGGAAGAGTTTGCGCCGCGGCAACGCGAGGTTGTTGCCCTGCAAAC
>PBZD01000081.1 GCA_002729875.1 Chromatiales bacterium
AGTGGTTATGCCGCAGCACGTTTGCCGGGCCAGAAATGCACCGGCGATTGAGTCTGCTGCGACAAAGATTTAATTTGCCTGAGGCATAACTAATGTTTAATTGGGGTCAGGCACCAATTAAACTTTATTTATGAGTGGATCCAGAACTCTGCATCCGACACGAGCCACGCGTACGATGAGAAGGATGACCCGGCGGTGCCGTAGATCCTGTCGCAGGCGGCAAGCGTGTACAGATCGACCACAGCCGCGCGCGAGCCGGCCACCGAATTCTCGTACTTTATGGGGTTGTCATACGTCGTGATAGCGGCACGGGCCTGGGGTCGAACCCATGTCTGCATAAAATCCGTAAGCCATGTTTCGGAGTCACTGGCCAGGAAGACTCGTGCGCCCTGTCCAGGTGTGCATATAAGCTGGTGAATAATATTTGCCAGGTGCATGTTTCTGTTAACGGCGCTGCGCTGTTTGAGATCTGTTGCCCGGACATGGATCCCGACCAGCCTGGCGCCACCCGGTGCATTCCGCATACTTGCCACGAGCCTGGTCACGATTTGTTGCTCGGTCGGCCTCAACTGCAGCCGGCGTACATAGGTTGACAGAGACGCCAGGAAGGCATCCTTGTGGTTTTGGCCAAGTTGGTCGGGATAGGTGGCAAACCGTTCCATACCGTCGCCCGGCCCACCGACCGGCATAGTCGACAGGTTAATCCACACGTCTGCTGTAGCCGCTACTTGCGGATCGCGAACATCCAGGACTCTCGGCCCGGTAGCTTTGGCAACCAACTCCGGTGTTATCTCCTGTGGATTTCCGGCCTGACGTGCCAGGGTGAGTGCATGCACGTCGCTGAAATCCAGGCCAACGGCGTTCTCCGGCAGATCCGGTGTCGTTGTGCACGATTCGACAGATGCCAGGCCCTCAATATCCGGAAGGAAGAAATCTTCGAGGGTTGACGCCTCATCACCTTCGTATGGCAGGCCGACACGACCGGTCCGTTGCAGCCATAATAACCTGACCTGTCGGCCGCATTGATCGGCGAGCCGCAATGCGCAGGCCAGCACCCACAGCCTGTTGCAGAGTCCGGAGGTTACGCTGGTAATGAGTTGCCGGGGAGGATTATTTTGAATTGTCATCATGATGTCCCGCGCCAGCGATCGATAACACGGGACGCAAATAAGGCGAAGCGCCCCGGTCGTTGTTCCAGTGCTTTCTTCATGGGTTGTAGCTCATTCTCATAGCGCTTCCAGCCTTGCAGTGAGTCGCGGTAGATCGGTTTTCTCACCTGGGCTCCGCTGGCGGTCTTAACAGGCCGCTTGTTTTCGTGGAATGTTAGGCAATTGGCTTCGAACGGCAATTGGCAGAATTCCAAAAGCCTGCGAACTTCATGTTCGGGCTCCGTAACGAGTGATTCATACTGAATATCGCGATAGGTCTGTTCTGCGTCGGCCAGTCGATTGGCATCAAGGTGTTTATAAGCTATCCGCAGCTTTGAATCGAATGGATCCTGTAAAGTGTTATCTGTCATCAATCGGACTTAATTGTGCAGCGGTTTCATATGGGGAGGTCAAAGTCTAACAGAACGATTCTGAAATTTAGCGTCAGTAATTATTTTCTTGCGCGCATGGATGTGTAACCATCCGTACAATGCAAAAGAATTCGTCAACTTTTCCGGTTATCGCAATTGCAGGGTCGCCAAGGGTCGGATCCATGTGGACATTCAATGTTACCCGTGCCCTGATACGAGAAGCGGGTCTGGCACCGGTTCCAAAGCGAGTGCCGAAGACCGATGAGGAGGGGCTGGAAATCGTCGCATCCTATCTGCGTTCTGCAGCGGCAGATTCCCGGTGTGTCGTCAAGTTGCATTCGTTGCTCCATGTGTCGCCGGATCTCATCGTCATCAGGAATAAGCGGGATATACGTGATCGTTTGTTTTCATACTTTCAGTTTCTGAAAGTGAGTATTGATGAGCAGTCCATAGAGGCAGCGGTTTCCAAAAGTCTCGCGAAAGAGGCACATTATGATCGATGGCCAGCCGACAGAATATTGAATATTCCGTTTGAGTCGATCGAGAACCAAAGTGATGAGGTCATACGTAAAATCGCAACCTTCATAGGTTTGTCGGCTCTGAATGAGAAAATTATCAGGTCTGTTGATTTCAGGTTTTCGAAACAACAAGTCAGAAAAAAAATAGCAGATCTGGAGCATCATGTATTAGACGGCGAAGGTAACCTTAAGCAGGGCGTCAATCCCGATGCTGTTGTAGAGGCTTTGGGGCAGGTGCGGGCATTCGATGTGGATAGCGGGTTTCAATCCGGCCATGTCACAGATTATTGTCCCGGTGACTGGCGGCATTTGTGGACGGAACGGCAAAAGCAGATGGTAGATGCCGCTATTCGCGCTGCATCACATCGCTTTGCTCAGAAATCTTAGACTTTATCGATAAACCAGGCGTGATCTTGGGTATTGCCCGATCAGGGCGCTCAATTAACAGCAGAAAACGTTACGCCTTCTTGTTGCACCAGGTAACCCACATTTTTCTGTAGGCATTTTCGAGCGTTGCGGTAAACAGCGGCAGATTCATCAGGGTAGATGCGTGCATTCGCGAGCGCAGCGTTTTGTGCGATGTGGCCAGTTTACCGGTATCCAGGGCCAGATTTTGCGCCAGTTCAACGTATTCATCTTCACTCTCGGTAACCAGTTCCGACAGACCGGCATGGTGGAGAATACTTGCGCCGACCCGGCCGGCATGCCGGTCGCCACGCAGGCTAATAACCGGCACGCCCATCCACAGCGCTTCGCAGGTCGTGGTTGTACCGTTATAGGGAAACGGATCGAGACTGATATCTACGCGGGAATATACTTTCATATGGTCACGACGGTGTGGCAGCGCATTTATCAGGTCAATTCGACCCCGGTCGATGTCGTGCTTGCCGAATGCCTGCAGTAAGCTGGTTTTTGTGGTCTCATCCTCGAGCGCGTTGGATTTCATGATCAGACGTGAATCCGGTATGGTCTGCAATATCCGTGACCAGGTTCGGATGACATTGGGCGTCACTTTTTTTATTGTGTTGAACGAACCGAAAGTGATATGCCCCTGCTGCAGAAAGGGTGGTGCTGAACCTTCGGGGAGTGATTCATCCGCCTGGTAACACAGAAAGCCGTTATCCAGCCGGAACAACTCCTCGGCGTGCAGTCGATCGGCTTCTCCCTGTGGGTCTGCTACGGAATCCGTCAGTCGATAATCCATGGATTTCATGCCGGTCGTATTCGGATAACCAAGCCAGTTCACCTGTATGGGCGCGGGCTTGCGCGCAAAAACCTGTAGCCGGTTCTGCGATGTATGTCCGGCCAGATCGATCAGGATATCGATGCCATCGTGGCGGATGCGTGTGGCCACTTCCTCGTCCTGCATTTCAGTGATAGGCACCCAGTGATCGGCCTGTGCCTGAAATTGTCCGGTCAGGTCATCGGGTCTTTCCACATCGGCATAACAGGTAACCTCTACAGCCTCCCGGTTGTGTTCGCCGAACAAGCGTCGGGTGAAAAATGCTACGGAATGCTCGCGAAAATCCGGCGACAAATAACCAATTCTGAGTACTCTTTGTTTATTTCTGACGTTGCGAAAGGGCTGGCGACCCTTTAACAATCCTGTGGCATGTTGCGTGTTGAATTTTAGCGACTCCGCATAAATTTGTTCTTGAGTGGTTGCGGACAGATAGTTCATGGTCATCAGAATGTTCGAATGCACCCTGGTCAGGCCGGGTTCGAACTCCAGTGCCTTTTGAAAACAAGCTATCGCTGCAGTGGGTTCATTACGAGCCAGCAGCGCCCCACCGAGGCTGTTGTGCGCCAGCGCAAATGTCGGTTGCCTGGCAAGCGCTTCTCTAAAGTGGGCGATGGCTTTATCGGTTCTCTCCAGTTGTCTCAGTGCCAGGCCAAGTCGGTGGTGCAGCAGAGCCAGGTGGGCCTGATTTTCCGGCCTATCGGCACCAACCCGCAGAGCCTTTTCGTAGACCCTGATGGCTTTCTTGTGTTTGCGCTGCAGATCCAGAATCTCTGCCAGGTTGATATAACCCGGCAGGTACGCCGGGTCCATCGCTATGGCTTTGCGGTAACAGCGGGTGGCCTCGGCCGGCTTGCCGGCTTGCTGGTAGTAATTGCCGAGATTGTTGTGGGTGGCCGGATTCTTCGGGTCCAGGGCAATCGCTTGCTGGAAGCAAATAACGGCAGCGGATAATTTTCCATGGTTGCAGTATGCAATACCGAGACCCTGGTGGAAGCTTGGCTGAGATGCGTCGAACTTGATGGCCCGGGAAAAAAGATCAATCGCCTGATCGGGCCTGCCCTGTTGAATCGCTATACCGCCCAACAAACTGAGAGCCTCGGCATTGTCCGGTTCGACCTTGAGTAACCGGTTACAGATATCTGCTGCCTGATCCGTATCACCCGACTGGAATAATTGACGAGCCCGCAAAACTTCCGGGTGACCGGGCTCGGTTTTTCGTGGCCGGAGTCGTTGAGTGAGCTTTGAGATCAGGTGCAGCATGACAACCCGTTCTCCTGCGGACTTGTCTGTGGACAGGACACATTATCCCGGCCAGGCGGATGAATAACGTGGCTTATTTTTTGTTTCCAGAACGATATGTTACCGCTGTCAACTTACGCCAATGCGCGCGGGAAATGCAACTGCATGGGATTTGGGCAACCGGTCGGTTTGTCACGTGACGGGTAGTGCTATGCTGTCTGTCGTGATTACCCGTTAATGCAAAGAGCTAACAATATGACTGACGAACAATTTTCAAGGAATATTGAAATAGTACGTATTGTTCTGAAAGACCTGTCTTTCGAGACGCCCATGGGTCAGGACGTATTCACCGGGGACTGGCAGCCGGATTATTCATTGAATCTACAGTTACGCAATACTCAATTGGGTGATGACCTCTGGGAGGTTATTTTACTGGCCACCGTTAGGGCTAAAGTGAAAGCGGGTGTGGCTTTTTTAATCGAAGCTCATGAGGCCGGCGTGTTCAAAACACAGGGTCTTGAAGGTAAGCCACTGAGCCGGGCGCTGGCGACTGAAGCGCCCATGCTGATATTTCCGTATCTGCGTGAAACGGTCGATAATGTGGCTACGAGAGGTGGTTTCCCGCCCGTAAGTTTGCAGCCTTACGATTTTGTGGCGCGATACAATCCGAATGATGAACAGCTGAGTGGCGGCTCCGGATTATCTACCAGCGAGGGATCATAGGCAGATTACAGCACGGATCGGGAGTTGCAGCACAGCCAAGCACAAGTAGCGTCAGGATTAACTACTTTTTTGACAGCTTGATTGCCCGATACCTGACCGATTTTGGCAGGAGTTGGCGGTACTCGGTTAGCCAGGGCACCTCAATGGTCATGTCCGGCTGATCGCGCAGTACGATCTGTGCCTGCCTGTCAGTTTCGAAATCTTTACGGCCAGTCAGAAGATTGGGAAAAGTATCAATCTTGACCATTGCGGACCAGGGTATAAAGAGCGGTTGATTTACGGCAGAAACTATCCTGCTGATTTCAAGTCCGCTCGGTGAGCCGAAGCAGCGCAGCCCGAAATACGAGTGATCGCCTACCTGGCCTCGTCCGGTCCCGAAGTTCTTTCGGTCGAGGGTTTCGCCGAATTCCTCGCCGAAGAGTCCGCGCAACGATCGCCATGCGACATTTTTTGGCCGGGTTATGCTCAGCAGAAAAAGGCTTGCCAACGCAATGATAATGACGGCGATGGTAACCAGCCAGCCACGGGCAAGCAGCCACGGGAGCCAACCCAGATCTGCAACTACGCTGTAAATAATGCCGGCTGCCAGCAGCACGAAACCTGTTGCCAGAGAAATACTGGCACGAGTTGCGGTCTGATCCAAGCGCTGGGGTTGGGTTAGCTCTTCACTGTTCATATTAGTCTCTTTATTATTCTCGTCGGGGCTAATTTTCCTGCTGGCGATTCACCTTATGCACGCCCGCTAGTTCGTATTCGGTGCAGAATTTACCATACAGATTGATTTAACGAAAAAAAGGGATCCGATACCAATTTTTTTAACAATTCTTGATCTGAGCACCTGGAACAAGGGTTGCAGTACCCCCGGCGAGTTTATTAGCATTAACGGCTGAATTGAACAGGAATATAGGGCTATGCACATTGCAAAGAATCTGGTTGTCAGTATTAATTTCAAGCTGACCGATCATCAGGGCACCGTTCTGGACGCATCAGACGAGGGTACGCCACTCATCTACCTGCATGGCGCAGCCGGGATTGTTCCGGGCCTGGAGGCGGAACTGGAAGGTAAAGCTGTTGGCGAAACTTTCAACGTGACAGTCACGCCCGTGGAAGGATTCGGTGAAATCAATCCCGAATTGATCCAGAAGATACCGGTGACCTCATTTCCGGATCCGAGCCTGCTCCAGCCGGGGATGCAGGTTGAAGGCAGGACGGAGGAGAGTGGCCAGGTAACGCATTTCATTATCAGGGAAATTACTGATGAGGCTGTCACACTGGACAGTAATCACCCGCTGGCTGGCCTGACACTTTGTTTTGAGGGCGATGTTGCGGAGATCAGGCAGGGAACCGACGAAGAAATAAACCTGGGCCAGCCTCTATAGACAGATATTCAGGATGAGAGTTCTGCTGCCCTGCAATATCATATTTTGACAGGAAATTGTCGATATTTTCCTGATTATGTTAAATAGAGTATTGCTCCTTTTCCCATGCCAGCCTATACTCAATCTCGTACAAGAAAAGGAAAGGCCACACCAAGTGAGAGCTTGGGCCGGAAAACCACGGGTCTTACGTTTCGTCATACCACTGTTCTCGAGATGAGTGGGTGACATATTAGGGGAAGATCGCCGGGTTACTACCTCTGAATTAGTATGTCCTATCTGGATGAGACATTGGAGGATTAGCTAGAATGAAGAAATTATTATTAGGTCTTGCCTTATTTGCAGTATCTGCTGCAGCTAATGCAGTCACGGTGGTTCTCGTCGTGCATAATCAAACGAGTGGTAGCGGTGCGGTCAGTTCGCTCCTTACTGATGGTAGTCATGTAACCACTGGTACAACATCAAATGTAACCTGGGACTGGGACGGCACTACGCTGTCTGGAAGCGGTTTGTATTCGGCTGCGTCAAGCATCGGGAGCAGCCCATTTTCGAGTTCGATTCTGGCCGATAACATTGAGGATCTGTCGATCGCGTCTGGTGTTGCTACGGCTACACTCTATTCGTGCCAAGAAGGCACGTTCCTTGCTACCGTTGGTGCCAGCGGTTGTGGTGGTTATGGCTTCGGCACCAACTTTGCAAGTGACTCGATCACGACCTGGGGTCCCGGCACGACCATCAGCCAGACGATCGGTGGTGATGACGTGTTGACGGCATCTCCGCGCACCATCTCGGCATACGACTTTGGCTTTGTTTCCTTTACCGGTACCGGCTTGACGTTAGGTGATACCGTTACTCTCGGCAACGGCGTTGGTGTTGGTAGTCAGGGTGTAGGTGGTGGTGGTGAAGCAATGGTCTTTCAGGTTGTACCGGTACCTGCAGCTGCTTGGTTGTTCGGTTCGGCGCTTGGCCTGCTTGGCTGGGCTCGTCGTCGGGTAGTTTAAAAAGTACCTGTCCGGTTTTTTCCGGAATGAAAAACCCGCCCTTGGGCGGGTTTTTTTTCTGGGGTGTTTTGTTTTGTGGAAAAATTAATACATTGGTGCTGGTGTATAGTTAGCAGGATATTGAGCAGAAAAAATTCTGGATATTGAAGGACACAGCTCAGGTACC